>JBDSVW010000423.1:0-2526 GCA_039927015.1 Gemmatimonadaceae bacterium
CGCTGATGGTCGCGAACGGCGCCAACGCCGGCAACCTGTCTCCCATCTCGTCCGTGGGCGTGATCGCGAACGACGCGATGGCCAAGGTGGGACTGGGGGGCAACGAGTGGCGCGTGTGGGCAGCCAACCTGGTCGCGCACGCGCTCGTGGCGTTGGTTGCCTACCTCGCGCTGGGTGGCGCGCGCCTCGCGCGCGGCACGATGGCCGGCGACGTCGAGCAAGCGGCGCTCGGCAACGAACCACTCAACCGCATGCAGCGGCTCACCATCGTCGTGATCCTCGCGTGGATCGCGGGCGTGATCTTCCTCAAGCTCAACCTCGGCCTCAGCGCCTTCGCGGCCGCCACCGCGCTGTTCATCATGGGAGCCGCCGACGACGGCCCCGCCATCCGCAAGGTGCCGTGGGGGGTGATCATCATGGTGAGCGGCGTGACGCTGCTTATCTCGCTGCTCGAGAAAACCGGGGGGATGGACCTCTTCACCACCATGCTGGCGCGTCTGGCCACGCCATGGAGCGTGAACGGCGTGATCGCCTTCGTCACTGGCGCCATCTCCTCGTACAGCAGCACTTCGGGCGTCGTGCTTCCCGCCTTCCTGCCCACCGTGCCCACACTGGTGGAGAAGATCGGAGGCGGCGACCCGCTCGCGGTCGCGCTCTCCATTAACGTGGGCTCCGCGCTGGTGGACGTGTCACCCCTCTCCACGCTCGGCGCGCTATGCGTGGCCGCCGTGGTGGACCCCGATGCGGCGAGTGTGCTGTTCAAGCAGCTGCTCGCGTGGGGCCTGAGCATGACGATTGTGGGCGCCGTCCTGTGCCAGCTACTCGCCGGCGTGCTCGCGCGCGCCTGACGCGCGTCTGGCGCCGTTGGTGGTCGCCGCTATCCCCCTCAGGGCACCGTCGGTCGCAGGAAGGTGTCGTACCAGGCGAGGTAGCGCTCATAGCGATCGCGCACGAACGACGGGCGGGTGATGCCATGGAACTGTCCCGGGTAGACGACCAGCCGCGTGTCCACGCCTAACGATTTGAGCGCCTGGTACATCTGTTCGCTCCCCGCGATGGGCACGTTGAAGTCCTTCTCGCCGCCCATGAACAGCGTGGGCGTGCGGATGCGGTCCGCGTGCCAGAAGGGATACGAGACCTTCTCCCACGCCTTGGGATTCTTCCATGGCGCGCCGAGTTCCGTTTCGTACTGGTAGGTGTACTGGTCCGAGCCGTACATCGAGGACATGAGCGCGCTGCCTGCGCCGCTGGTTGCCGCCTTGAAGCGCGTGGTGGTGGCAATGGCGTAATCGGTGAGGATGCCGCCGTAGCTCCAGCCCCCGATGCCCAGCCGGTCGGGGTCCGCGATACCTGACGCCACCACGTGGTCAACGCCGGCGAGCAGGTCCTGCACCTCCTTGTTTCCCCAGTCCGCGAAGATGGCCTTCTTCCACGCCTGTCCGCGTCCGGAGCTGCCCCGGTAGTTCACCGCCAGCACCAGGTAGCCGTTGGCCGCGAAGAGCTCGCGCTCCAGCGAGAAGGCGTGCGCGTCCTGGCCATTCGGCCCGCCGTGAATGCGCAGCACCAGCGGATACCGGCGCCCTGGCTCGAAGCCGGCTGGCTTCACCAGCAGTGCGCCGACCGTCATGCCGTCCTTGTGCTTGAACGAGATGTCCTCTGTGGTGCCCAGCTGCAACTCCTTGAACAAGGAGTCGTTCACGTGCGTGAGCGCTCGCAACTCGCTGCCGTCCAGCGCGAAGCCCTCGCCGCGCATGGTGGGCGTGCTGAGGCGCATCACCACCCGTCCCGCCGGGGAAAGGTCGAACGCCGCCACCACGCGCCGGCCCTCCACCACACGCCGCACGGCGCCGCCCGTGGCCGCCACACTCGCCAGGTGCACGGCGCGATCGTCATCCAGCAGCACCCAGATGGAGCGGCCATCGGCCGCCCAGCGCGGGCTGCGCACATCGCGATCGAGCGCGGTGGTCAGCAGGCGAGGCGTGCCACCGCTGGCGGGAATGACCGCCAGCTGGTCCTGGTTATAGGCGTAGAGCACTGGCTCGCTGCCCTGCAGGTAGGCGATCTGGGAACCGTCGGGACTCCACTCGGGTGAATCGTCCGGTCCCGTCCACGACGTGAGCCGGGTGGGCTCGGCACCCGGGGCCGCGTCCATCACGAAGATGTCCGTGTTGTTGTCGCGATCCGCATCCGCCTGCCCGCGGCGGCTCACGAAAGCGATGCGCCGGCCGTCGGGCGACCAGCGCGGCGCGGCGTCATCGAAGTCGCCGGTCGTGAGCTGCTCGGTGCGCCCCGAGGGCACGTCGACGACGTACAGGTGATCGCGCAGGCGGTCCACGTAGCCGTCACGATCGCGCTTGAATCCGTAGCGATCGACCACGATGGGACGCGGGGGTCGGTCCTTGCCGCTGTCGGCCTTGACCGTGTCGGGATCCGGGTCGTGCGAGACGACCACGACGCGGTGGCCGTCGGGAGACCAGTGATACTCGGACGCGCCCCCCTTGAGGTTCGTCAGCCGCACGGCCTCGC
>JBDSVW010000424.1:0-10186 GCA_039927015.1 Gemmatimonadaceae bacterium
CCACCGTGCGGCGTCCCACGTGGGCGCCAGTTGTGCCGCGCGCGCGTGCCGAGAGAGAAAGCTGGTGAGCTCATCGCGATCGACGGACGCACCTCTGGGCTCGCGTCGCTCCGCGCGCCCGCTGCGACCAACCGGAACGAGCAGGGTAACCAGCTCTGCAAGCGGAAGGTAGGATGGGAGTCCCAGCCGCCGACCATGTTCGAGCACGCTCCGTGCGCGAGCATTGTCGGCGGCGATGCTCGTATAGCAGCCCGACACGCCGTGCTCGACGACCGCCGAGCGAAGCAACTCGAATCCGTCCCGAAGAATGCGTGGTCGCCGCGGCGCTTCGGGCGCGAGTCGCAGTTCCCCCAGGTATCCAATCGATTGGGGCAACCCGTTGCGATGCAGCGACTGAATGCTCAGCCGGGCCATGCCCGACAGCGCACCCTCCGTGCGAAAGACGACGGTCTGGTCCAGCGCGCCGGCGAGTCCTTCTCCCCTGAAGTAGTCGGGCTCGCGCGTGAACGCGACGCCCACCGAGCCCGGTGTCTCGACGCGACGGAGCAACGCCCGCAGGTCGGCGTCGTCGTCGCGCCTGGCGACGGCAATGCCATCGCGCGTGCGCGAGGCGGCAGGTGCTAGCTGGCGGTCAGCAGCGGCCCGCGCCACGCGAGGTCTCCCAGCGGATAGTGGTCGCGCAGGCTCACGTCGCCACGATGCATGGCGTTGATGGGGAAGAAGTTCCGCCACATGAACGCGTTCGACCGGTTCACCGCGTCGGTACTGCGGCGCAGGATGCTGCCCCACGAGTAGAAGTCGCGGCGCGCAATGAGACACTCGCGCTGCAGCTCCTCGGGCGACATGCCGCGCGGCTGGAAGGGAATACGATTGTAGCTGTACTGGTCGTCCAGCCACCACGCCTCGTACAACAGACGCCCTTCTGCTTCGAGCCGCTTGTACAGCGGCGTACCTGGAAATGGCGTGAGATGGTTGAATGCCGCGATGTAGAAGCCGTGCTGCTGCGCGAACTCCACGGTGGGCTTGAAGCTCTCGAGCGTGTCCGCGTCGTAGCCGAAGATGAACGTGCCATACACCCTTATGCGGTGGCGGCGCAGGTTGGCCAGCGCCTTCTCGAATCCGCCCTTGGCCATGTTGAAGGTCTTGTCCATCGACGCCAGGTTCTCGGGATTCAGGCTTTCGAATCCGATCAACACCCCCTGACAGCCGCTGCGCACCAGCAGGTCGAGGAACTCCTCATCATGCGCAGCGTTGATGCTCGCCTGGCTTACCCAGCGGATCTTGAGGGGGATGAGCGCGCGGAAGAACTCCTTCGCCTGCGAGATGTTCGACGTGATGTTGTCGTCCACGAAGAAGAAGATGCGCTTCGAGTTCTTCAGTGCGCGCAGCTCCTCGAGAATACGATCGATGGGGCGCCGTGTCTGCGTGCGGTTGAACACGGTCTGCACCGCGCAGAACTCGCACCGCAGGTGGCAGCCGCGTCCCGCCTCCACCAGCCCGATGGGGAGGTACCGCTTGCCACGAAAGATGGAACGGTCGGGACGCAGCGCTTCAAGCGACGGTCGCCGTTCGCTGCGGTAAAATTTTTGCAACTGACGGTGTCGCGCGTCGTCCAGCACCTGCTCCCACAGGCTCTCGGCCTCGCCGATCACCACGGCCTCGGCGTACAACGCGACCTCCTCCGGGCGAAGGGAGGCGTGGAATCCTCCCATCACCACCGGAATGCCGCGACGACGATACTCGCTGGAAATCTGGTAGGCGCGCTTGGCCGTATATGTCTCCACACTGATGGCGACGAGATCGGTGGATTCGTCGAACGGAATCGTCTCCAATCGGTCATCATAGAAGCGCACCTCCACATCGCGCGGCGTGAGGCCCGCCAGCGCCGCCGCTGGCAACGACTCCATCTGCCACGTCTTGATGTACGCCTCGCCGGGCTTTCGCCCGACGCAGGGATGCACCAGCGTGACACGAAATGGCTTCACGAGAGCACCTCGGCGGATGGTTCGGGAACGCGGGTATCGAGTGCGGGGACACGCGGTTCCGCCGGCGCGCGTCCAATCATCCAGTCGCAATTGTAGAATCGCGACAAGTGGTTGGCGTAAAAACGATAGCCGAGGTTCGTGCCAAGACGCACCGGCCATGGTGCGGGGGAGTGCAGAATGCGCTGCCAGATGCCACGCAGCGAGTAAGCGTGCTTCCACGCCACTTCTACCCCTAGCTGCAGTTCGTCCACGCTCATATGCCGTGGCTGGAAGACGACGTGCTGCGCATCATACAGCTCCCAGTTTCGCGTCAGAATCCGGCCCTCGGCATCCAGCCGCTTGTAGAGCGGCGTATTGGGAAAGGGCGTCACGATAGCGAAGCGAGGCAGGTCGATCTTCGCCTGCACGGCGAACTCGGCGGTCTTGAGGAAGATGTCTGGCCGGTCGTCGTCCAGTCCGAACACGAAGCATCCCTGCAGCGCGATGCCGTGCGCATGCAGCCGTTCCACCACCCGGCCGTAATTGTCGGGCGAGTTGAAGCCCTTGCGGCTGTCCTTGAGGTTCACGGTAGACATCGACTCGAGCCCCATCAGCAGGCCGCGACAGCCGCTGCGCGCGCAGAGGTCGAGCAGCTCAGCGTCATCGGCGAGCAGCACCGTGGTGAGCCCGTACCACTGCAGCTGCAAGGGAATGAGCGCAGTGAACAGCGACCGAGCGTACTCCCGGTCTGCGATGAGGTTCAGGTCCACGAAGATGAGCTTGCGGGCGCCGTGCTGCCGGATGTCCGCGATCACGTCCGCTACCGGCTTCTGGAACGGCTTGCGTCCCCACGCCGTGGGCACCACGCAGAACTCGCACGGGTGCACGCAGCCGCGCGTGGCCTCGAAGACATTGCTAGTCATGAAGCGGTGGCTGGGCAGCAGGTCGCGGCGCGCGAACGGGAGGTTCGCGAGACTGAGCCCGGGCTTCATGTCGTACCTCCCCTTGAGCGCGCCCGCCATCGCGTCGCGCAACAACTCCGGCCAGCTCTCCTCCGCGTAGCCCGTCACGATGGCGTCGGCATGCGGCTCGGCGTCCTCCGGAATGAGCGTCACGTGCGGTCCGCCGAGCACGACGGTGATGCCGCGCGCGCGAAAGTGATCGGCGAGTTCGTAGGCGCGCCGCGCCGTGCCGGTGATGACCGTCAATCCGATGAGGTCCACGTCCAGGTCGAGCGGAACGTCGGCGATGCCCTCGTCGATGCAGACTACCGTGTGCGGCACGTCGCGGGGTACGAGCGCCGCGAGCGTCGTGAGCGTCAGCGGCTGGTATCGCAGCGACTTGCGCCAGATACCTCCGCGATGCCGGTACAGGGGCCCCTTGGGGGAGATGAGTGCGATGCGCAGCGGGCGGGAATTGCGCGCGCGGTCAGAAGCGGCGAGCTGCAACGACACCTCCGGGGTGAGTCCGAACCGTCGCGGGATGATACCCCGATTCTGCGGTTCGGCAAGAAGACGCCGGAAGTGCTTCTGTCGGGGCGAGTAGGCGTTACCGCGCGACCGCCTCCGCGCGCGGGCATCGGGCGGCCACGCGCACCGCGATGGAATCGAGCCAGTCGAAGCCGTCGTCGCGCAGGCGCAGCGTATCGGTCGCGTTCGACTGCATCGAAATACTCACACCAAGCGGCTCATACCACCGCATCCAGCTCACGTAGCCAGGCATGTAGCCACTGTGTCCTAATGTGACACCAAGCGCACCGGAATCCACGTGGATGCCCATGCCGCGCCAGTGCATCGCCGAGTCGGGAACGCCCGCAGGCTTGGCGATCACCGCTGGCCATTCGCTCGAAGGAAACGCCTCCCCCAGACGGAACGCCGCCATCCATCGTGCGAGGTCCCGGGGCGTAGATGCGAATCCCCCGCCACCCCACTCGAACTGCGGGTTGTAGATGAGGGCGCCCTCGTGCAGCATCGCATCGCGACCGAACATGCTGCCGGCGCTTTCGTAACCTCCCACGAGTCCGTCCACGCGCGGCGACGTGGATGCCACCGTGCCGGAAAGCCCAAGGGGGCGAAGGTATTCCGACGCGATGCTCTCGTACGCGCCGTTGGTCACGCCAGCGTCGAGGACCATCGCCAACAGCACGTAGTTCAGGTCGCTGTACCGGAACACGCCCGTGTCCGACACCGCCGGCGGGGAGCGCCGCAGCACATCGAGCCAGTCGTCGGGCTGTCGCTCGCGTAGCGGTTGCTGGACCAGCACGGTCATGAACTCCCGGTCGTACTCACCGACGCCGCTGGTATGGGTGAGCAGCATGCGTGGCGTGATCCACGCCAGCGCGGGAATTCGTACCCTCGGCAGCAACGTCGCCAGGGAGCTGTCTAGCGGCAGGTGTCCCGCGGCCGCCCGTCGCAGTGCGAGCGCGGCGAAGAATGTCTTGCCCACGCTGCCCGCCAGAAAACGATCGTCAGGCGTGAGTGGGTGGCCTCCACCGATCTCGGTCATACCAAGCTCCGCCGTGACCGGTGCTTTCCACTGCGAAGGCACGAAGACGGCGACGCCGACGGCAGGAACGGGATTGCGCGCGACCATGGCCCCCAGCACCGATCGCAAGTCCGTCCCAACAGAATCCTCAGTGCATTCGAGCGTGGGGCGTGAGGTCGCGGCGGAATCCCTGGAGCCGCTGCAGCTGACGAGGTACGCGATACCCGACAGCGCGATCGCGATGGAGCGCGTTCTATTAATCATCAAGTACGCCTGCCTGAAGGTGGGGCGCTCTCCGCAAGGGAATACCGCGCCGCTCGCGGAAGCGGAACCGGTGGCATTCGATGTAAGACACGAGCGTTCTCGGAATGGTTGGGCGAAACACCTCAGCGGCTGACTTGCGACAGCGTTATCGGCGACCAGTATTGCAGACGCCCCTTCGCGAACGCCTCACGCTCGCCTCACGCTCGCCAAATGCTCACCCATCTCATGCTTCCTTTCTCGTCTCGCTTCGCGCTTACCCTCCTGCTCCTCGCAGTGGCCGTGTCACACGAGGTCGTGGCGCAGCAACCGCCGGCCGCCGATCTCGTGCTGTACAACGGCCGGGTCATCACGGTGGATGCGACGGACCGCGTGGCGCAAGCGGTCGCGGTGCGCGAGGGTCGCATCGTCGCGGTGGGCACGAACGCACAGGTGCAGCGCTTCGCTGGCGCCCGCACCGAGCGCATCGACCTCGCCGGGCGCGCGGTCACGCCCGGCCTCATCGACGCCCATGCGCACTTCAATGCGGGAGGCGCGGACCGTCTGTTCGTCATGGATCTCAGCTATCCGGGCGTGAAGAGCGTGGAGGACGTCTCGGCCATGGTTGCCCGGCAGGCGCATACACTCGGCGCGGGCAAGTGGGTGGAGGGCAGGGGATGGGACGAGGGAAAGCTGTCGGAGCGCCGTCTCATAGTCGCGAGGGATCTCGACGCCATCTCGCCCGACAACCCCGTCTACCTCACGCAGACGATGGGTCACTACGGCGTGGCCAACAGCGTGGCGCTGCGGCTCGCTGGCGTCACGCGCGCGACCCCCGATCCGCCCAACGGCACCATCGATCGCTATCCAGACGGCACCCCGACGGGCATTCTCAAGGAATCGGCGCAGGGACTCGTGCGGCGCATCATCCCGCCGCGCTCGACCGCGGAAATGGAGGCGGGGATGCGCGATTTGGCGAAGGCCTTCAACGCCGAGGGCATGACGGCACTGAAGGATCCCGGCGTGTCGCCGGCGGCGTGGGAGTCCTATCGAAAAGTGGCGCGGGAAGGAGCACTGCCGGTCCGGGTGTTCGGCCTCTGGCTGGGCGGGCGCACGGTCGAAGGCGCGCGCCGGATCATCGCCGAACGGGCCGCGATGACGCGACCGTATCTCTCCACCGGCGATGACCACGTGATCGCGGGAGGCGTGAAGCTGTACATCGACGGCAGCGGCGGCGCGCGCACCGCGTGGCTGTATGAGGACTGGAACAAGGACTACACGCAGCGCGACAGCGGCAACCGCGGCTACCCCGCCTCCGATCCGGATACCGTCCGCCTGCTCATTCGCATGTATCACGACGCCGGCTTCCATATCAGTACGCATTCCATCGGCGACCGCGGCATCGACTGGACGATGGACAGCTACGCGGCGGCGCTGGCGGCGAATCCGCGCAAAGGGCTGCGGCATGGCATCATCCACTCGAACATTCCCACCGACCACGCGCTCGACGTCATGGCGTCGATGCAGCGGGAGTTCGATGTGGGATACCCGGAACCCTCGGCGACCTTCACCTGGTGGCTGGGAGATACCTACTCGTCGAACTTCGGCCCGGAACGCTCGAAGCGTCTCAATCCCTTCGCCACCTATAAGCGGCGGGGCATAAGGTGGGCGAACGGGTCGGACTACGGCGTGACGCCGTTCGCGGCGCGCTACGGTATCTGGTCAGCCGTGGCGCGTGAGTCGCTGCTTGGCGTGAACGGAGACGCCTTCGGTCGCTCGGAAGCGGTGGACGTGCACACGGCGCTGCGCGCGGTGACAATCTGGGCGGCGCGGCAACTCTTCCTCGAGGAGAAAATCGGATCCATCGAGGTGGGCAAGTATGCCGACCTCGCGGTGTGGGATCGCGATCCCTATACAGTACCCACGGCCGCGCTCAAGGACATGACGTGCGAGCTTACCGTCTTCAATGGCAAGGTGGTGTACCGCCGCTCGGGCGCGCCTGGGTAGAGCGGACGGCGCCGGCGGCTGCATGAAAAGGAGGGCGGCCCATCATGGCGGGCCGCCCTCCTTTTCATGCAGCGCTCGAGACTAGTGCCAGAAAACGTAGAGGACGCCAAAGTCGTTGCTCATCGCAGACGAGATGGTGCGACCGTTCGGACCACTGATCGTCGCTGCTGGCGGAGTATTCGGGAAGTTCGCACCGTAGTCCGCCGTAATGTTCGAGACCTTGAATCCGCCCGTCGGATCCTCGGTGACGGTGGCCGTATAGAAGGTTTTGGGCCCGGTAGTGGGGACACTCGCGAGCATGACACACTGGCCCGCGGTCAGGTTCTTCGAGACCCCAGACGCGACTACCTGACTGGTGGCGTCGTTGACAATGGAGTACCGGTACGCGAAGCCGATCACGGGGTATGGCACGTCGGGGCAGACCCACAGCTGTCCCGTGAAGTTGTGGTAGTCGCTCATATTCGGGCCCCCGGTATATGCCTGGACCGGGGCACTAGCGAAGACTCTCGCCGATGGCGTCGGCGAGTCGGAGCAGGCTGAAATCATAACGAGCGCCGCGATAGCGAGCGGCAGGCGGGTCAAAAGTAGACGCGACATGACCTGGAACCTCAATGTAGGTGAGTGGAACGCTTCCATGGGACATGCTGACGGAGAGTTCTCCGCCAGAATGGTCGATCCGCGCTCTGTGCGAATCTCAAGATGGTGTGCGCCGCTGCGACCGGGGCCGATCAGCGATGCTGGGGTGGGGATGTCCGCGGTCACGCCATCGTGTTTCGCCGTCCGCTGAGTTGTGTCCCTCCCCTCCCACCTCCTTGCTTCCCCGTAGGCGATCGCCCCGCACTTCCATGTGCGTCTTCCCATCGAGCCCTAACGGTGATCTGCGGCGGCCATGTACCTACCGACGCGAGCGCATCCGCGAGCCCCGACTGAAACGTGTTCGGACATTATGACGCAATTGAAGTGCCGCGGCGGTGGAACTCGACCAGTTTCGTGACAGTAAGTCGACGAAAACCGTACCTGCCTAACAAGGTGCAGTAGGAACATCGTGTTACGCTGCGGAGTGAATGCCGCGGCGAACGCGAGTGATTGACGGCACCCTGTTGCGGCGATGCGCAGGTGTGGTGAGGCTGCGACGCCTGCCGCGTCCGGCCCCAGTCGCGGCGGCGAGATCCTAACGAATTCCTAGCAACACCGGCGTGGAGGCGGGGGAGACCTCGCCACGAATCCGTCCGTCCGCGTCAGCGGACACGCCGGAGAAATCCGGCGGAAACATCACCGGCATCCCGCGGTGGGGCGCACGTTTCTCGAAGAGGGCGATTGCGGGCGACGTACCATGATTGATCGCCACGAGGCTGGTCTCCGTCCCGATACGGCGGACAAACGTCAGTAATGTTCCGGTAACCAAAGGTGGCTCTTAACTGCGGGGCGACTGCGACGCCGGCGCTCGTGGCATCGGAGCTCCAACTCATGGGTGTACCCCTCACGCACTTCATGATACTGGCGTTGTGGACGAAGGCGAACGCACCACCTTGCGGCGTGCGGTGCGAGAGGGGTCACTCACGATCACTCCATGGCGCGCTCCGCCGTCTCCCGTCGCTGTTCCCAAATCCCGCGATCCACGGGCATCTCGAGCACGAACGTGCTGCCGCTTCCCTCCACGCTCATCGCACGCACGGTCGCTCGCTGCGCCACCGCGAGCGCACGCGCTATCGCCAGCCCCAGCCCCGCGCCACCATGGTCCCGGCTGCGCGACACTTCCACACGATAGAAGCGGTCAAAGATGCGCTGCAGGTGCTCGCGGCCGATGCCCTCGCCGGTGTCGCATACCTCCGCCAGCACGGAGCCATTCTCCGAGCGCACGGCGACGACAATCGAGCCCGACGCGGTGTGGCGAGCCGCATTGGAGACGAAGTTGAGCAGGATCTGCCGCGTGAACTCGGGATCGCCATGCGCGGTCACGGGGCTCGCATGCGTGGTCGTCACCGCGATGGCCTTGTCGCCGCACATGAGCGCCCCGATCTCCACCACCTCGTCAGCCACCGCGGCCACATCGAAATCCCGTAGCCGTGGTGTGAGCTCCCGGCTGTCCCCCCGCGCCAGCGTGAGCAGCCCCTCGATGAGGCGGCACGTCTGGTCCACCGATGTCGCGATGTGCGCCAGCGCCTCGCGCTGCTCCTCGGCAGTGCGGCGGTCGTCCAGCGCCCACTGCGCCTGCGCACGCAGGTGCGTGAGCGGTGTTCGCAGTTCGTGACTCACGTCGGCCGTGAACTGTGTGAGGGCCCGGTGGGTCTGCTCCACCCGCGACACCATCACGTTGATCGCCTCGCCCACGTCGGTGAGCTCGGATATTCCGGTGGGAGTGGACACACGCTGGCTGAGATCGGAGGGGATGATGCCGCGCGTTTGCCCGACGAGTGTGTTCAGTGGAAGGAGGGCCTCGTCCATCGACCGGTGCACCGCGCGCCGCGCCACCGCCACGGCGACGGGCAGGATGATCAGCGTGAGCAACGCCAGGCCGCCGATGGCCATGAAGAACGGCATGCGGCTCACGCTCAGGTAGATGTCGAAGTCGCCCGTTTGCCGGTGATAGAGCGCGAATCGCCAGCCACGCTGCGCGACGGCTCCCACAATGCGCTGGCGCAGCTCCTCGGGTGAGGCGGCCTTTCCCGCCTCCTCGATGAGCTTCGCCGGCATGCCGGGGGAGAGGTAGTACACCATCGGCATGCCGTCTGCGGACGGCACGGTGCGAAGGATCACGAAGCGCGACCCATCGCCAATGCCGAGCAGCGCGGAGGTAAGCATGTCCGGCGCCACCGTCGTCGGTTCCCCCGACGGATCGGCGTACATGCCGAGCAACGACTGGATCACATCGGACGAACGGGCGAGTGCGTTGCGCGAAAGTGCCTCGCTCAACGCGGCGAATCCGACCACGACACACAGGCCGAAGAGGATCAGCGTCCGAACTGTCAGCTGTTCGAAACGCTTACCGAGTTCCGTGACGAGAGAACGCTCGCGCGTCATGGCAGCTCGAGGCGATAGCCCACACCGCGGACTGTCACGATCACGGGGACATTGGAGTCGTCGCCCAACTTCCGGCGCAGGTACGTGATGTACTGGTCCACCACGTTTGTCTGTGTGTCGAACTGGTAGTTCCACACTGCCTCGCCGATCCGCGATCGCGACACGGTCCGTCCGGCGTTCGACATGAGAAACTCCAGCAGGGAGAATTCCCGCGGCGTGAGGTCGATGGTGCGATCGCCGAGCGAAACCTCTCGGCCGAGCGGATTGAGCGAGAGTGCGCCGACGCGCAGCGTGGGATCCGCGCCCTGCATGCGCGACCTTCGCACCAACGCCTGCACGCGGGCGAGCAATTCAGCGAGATCGAACGGCTTGCCCACGTAGTCGTCGGCGCCCGATTCCAGGCCGTGCACGCGCTGCGCCAGTTCTGTGCGCGCCGTGAGCATCAGGATGGGGACGGACACCCCCTGCGC
>JBDSVW010000425.1:0-3175 GCA_039927015.1 Gemmatimonadaceae bacterium
GCCTCCGGGGGAAGCCTCGGCCGACACTCATGCGGGCCGCTGCTCCACCCGAGGAGACAGTTTCAGGGGGACTTTGGTCACACTCGGACCATGACGCGCATCGCAACGAACACGGCGGATCGTCGCCGGTTTCCCGCCAAGCAAGCGCACACGCACTGATGGTCCATAGTCCGGCACGATTCGACGTCGCTCGTGCATCCGGCGCCGGTTGAAGTGGCTTCTCAGCGCAGCGTATTCGGTTGCGAGTGCGCGTGTCGGGTCGGTGGCACACGCGCGCGTCGGACGCCGTGGTGAGCGATCGGCGTCGAATTCCGTTGTCAACGCGCGCGTCGGCTTCCCTGCGCGCAAGCACGCGGCAGGGCATCCAATACCTGCCCTCGGCGAAAAGCGGTGGACGCGCGCAACACGCGCGCCGCCGTGCGCTCCACACCTGTCGAGTGCCCACGGCATGTTTTTGTGATGTGCGTCGCATTGTCACCCGCTACCTGCAGCAGGAGTTGCCGACACGCGATCGTTTGTTGACTGCGAGCCCCATCGACCATAGGATAGCGCACCCCCCGACCCCGTTTGTTTCGGATCGGCAGGCGTGTTCCTGCGGCGCCTGACCGCGCTCACCTAACGAGCGCCGCCCGCCGCGCGTCCATGTCGTCGCACGGTCCATCGAACCGGGGTGCCCTGCTCAGTCGCCCCCAGGAGGATTCGTGTTCAGAAAGCTCACATCCTGTCTCGCTCTCGCGCTTCTTGCCGGCGCGTGCACCGACGCGGGCACGCCCGCGGGTCCAGCCCGCCTGGCGCCGTTCGTTCAGGTGAGTGGAAACCTCACCACGCAGCTCATTCCAAACGAATACATCGTGGTCCTGCGCGACCAGTCCCGGTCGGACCTTGATGCCGCCGTGAACAGCGTGACCGCCGCGGGCGGGACTATCGTCGCGCGCTATGAGCACGTCTTTCGCGGATTCGCCGCGCGCATGGATGCGAGTGCCCTCAACGTGTCCCGCGGGAACGTCGACGTCCTCTTTGTGCAACCGAACGGCGTCGTGCAGCTGAACGGCACGCAGTCGCCATCGCCTTCGTGGGGACTCGACCGCATTGACCAGCGCACCCTGCCGCTCGACAACAGCTTCACCTACCCCGCCAATGAAGGCGCAGGGGTACACGAGTACACGATCGACACCGGCATCCTGCTCACCCACAACGACTTTTCCGGCCGCGTGGGCAATGGCTTCGACGCCATCACGTCGGGCGGCAACGCGAATGACTGCAATGGCCACGGCACGCACGTGACCGGTACCGCCGCCGGCACGACGTACGGGATCGCGAAAAAGGCCACCGTCCACCCGGTGCGCGTGCTCAACTGCAGCGGCAGTGGTTCCTTCGCACAGGTGATCGCGGGCATGGACTGGGTCACCGCCAACCGGATCCAGCCGGCCGTCGCGAACATGTCGCTCGGCGGTTCGAAGGACGTGGCCACGAACATGGCCGCGGACTCCATCGTCAAGAAGGGCAACGTGGCCCTTGCGGTCGCGTCGGGCAACAACAGCTGGAATGCCTGCAACGACTCTCCGGCATCGGCGCCGCTCCCGCTCACGGTCAACGCCTCGGCGTCGAACGACGCGCGGGCCAGCTTCTCCAACTTCGGATCGTGCACGGACCTGTTTGCCCCGGGCGTGAGCATCAAGAGCGACTGGATCGGCAGCAACAGCGCGACCAACACGATCTCCGGTACCTCGATGGCATCGCCGCACGTCGCGGGCGCCCTCGCGCTCTACCGCGCGGCGGATCCGAGCGCCACGGCCCTGGTCATTCAGGCACGGCTCCTCGCCGATGCAACCCCGAACCTGATCACGAACCCCGGCAGCCTGTCTCCCAACCTGCTGCTCTACATCGGAAACATCGCGCCGCCAGGGCCGAACAATCCTCCGGTCGCCGCCTTCGTCTCCAGCTGCGTCGAGCGCCCGAATGGCCGCTTCCGCTGCGACTTCGACGGCACCAGCTCCACCGATGACCACGGCGTCACGGCCTACCTCTGGTCCACCCCGGGTGAGCCCAACCAGAGTGGCCCGACCGCGAGCTTTGGATTCGATCCGGGCACAACGCACGACGTGACTCTCAAAGTCACCGACGCCGGCGGCCTGTCCACCAGCATCACGCACACGATCAACGTAGGTGCGCCGCAGCAGTGCGCGCTCACGCTGCAGCAAGCCGCAAACGGGACCGCGCAGCTCACCAGCGGCTCGGCGACGGGAGTGTGTGGCCGGTCTCTCACGGTGCAGGCCACCGCCAGCAATGGCTTCACCTTCACCCAGTGGTCGGATGGCAACACGAGCAACCCCTACACCTTCACGCTCGGCACCGACCTGACGCTCTCGCCCGCGTTCTCGCAGAACCCGCCGCCTAACCAGCCCCCGGTCGCCGCGTTCACCTATTCGTGCACGCTGCGCCCCAATGGCCGGTACCGCTGTGACTTCGACGGGAGCAGCTCCTCGGACGACAACGGGATCGCAAGCTTCCTCTGGACCAGTGCGGGCGAGCCCGATCGGTCGGGCAGCACGGCGATCTTCGGATTCGAGCCGGGAACGTCGAATCAAGTGACGCTCAAGGTCACTGACGCCGACGGCCTCACCAACTCGCTCACGAAGACGATCGTCCTGCCCTGATCGGCTTCCACCAGTAACCCCGTAGCAAGGCGCCGCCCGCGAAAGTCGCGGGCGGCGCTTTTTCAACGTGGCATATCGGGTGTGCGGGAGATTCAGCGGGCGCGGACTGGGCTACCTGCACACGAATCCGCGCACTCGTGCGTGTGCCTCAGGGGCGCAGTGCCGACACCGTCGCTTCCATGGCGGCGCCAAGGCGCGCCAGCGTCTCGTCAATCACCGCGTCATCATGCGCGGCCGACATGAAGCCCGCCTCGAACGCCGAGGGAGCAAGGAAGACCCCGCGCGCCAGCGCTGCGTGAAAGAACGCCCGGAAGAATGGCACGTCGCTCGCCTTGGCGTCGGCAAATGAATGCACGGGCTCTGCGCGAAAGAAAAAGCCCCACATGGTGCCCACAGATGCCGCCACGCACGGCACGTCATGCTCCGCGGCGATTGACCGGATGCCGTCGACGAGCCGTTGCGTGCGACTCGCCATCGCGGACTGCAAGGCCGGACTCAGACTGTCCAGCGTCGCGCTG
>JBDSVW010000426.1:0-2630 GCA_039927015.1 Gemmatimonadaceae bacterium
GGGAGCATCAGTGCCGCGCTCGGCGACGAATGGGACCGCCCGAGATGGACGGTCGTTCGTGGCGCAGGGCCCGCCGCCGCTTCTCCTGGCACCGCGGCACGGATCGGCGCCCGCATGGCCCAACTGGAGTTTGCTGCTGCCGCCGGCGATGACTCGGCCTACCAGCGCGCAGCAGCCACACTCCATGAGCTGCTTGCCGCTGTCGAGGGAGCAGGTCCCATCGCTGTCCAGCTGACGGAATCCTCTATCAACGCCGCCGAGGAGCGCGCCCTTCTTGCCCGTCAACTCCGCACCGTCACGGGCACCGGAAACGCTTTCGACGCGGGCGCGTGGCTGGAGACGGCGCGACTCGCGGCTGTAAGCGGGCGAACGGAGTTCCTCGATACAGGTGGACCGGCCATCGCCACCCTGCGCGACATCACGGCAGCACTGGAACGCGCTCCGCCCTCTGGAGAGTGGGACACGATACTCGCCCTGCTTCACGCGATTCTTCGCGACCACGCCGACGCCGACCTGACACGCGACCACGTCGAGAAGGCGCTGGCAGCAATACCGAGGTAGGGCATGCGCGACCGGACAACACGAGGGGTGCGTCGGGTTTGGAAGGCGCCGTTGGCGATCGTACTGATCACCTGCAGCGGTACAACGGCGCCGGTTCCGGGATTCCCGCTCACCTCCAGCGTTGTCACCGCACTACGTGACGCGCGGCCGCACGTGTTGCGTCTCGATGACTGGCAGCGAAGTGCGCCGTGCGCGACGACGGATAGTGTGTCGTTGCTTCCCTCCGCCACGTGCGCGCCGCTTCCGCCCTCGGTCGCGCAGTCGCTGGCCGCGCTCGCTCCGCGCGTCGCCGCAGCGGGACGTGCGGCGCCCTCTGCCGACGCCATGTGGGCTTCGGCGTTGCTTGACCTTGCCACCGGCCTCGGGGACTCGCGCCGGCTCGATCGGGTCATCGCCCGCCTGCGCGAGGTGCAAGCGCGCGAGCCGGGGCGCGCCCTCGTCTCCAATCACCTCGCGCTGGCGCACATGGCACGCGCCGGCACCCGCGACGACGCACGCGACTTGTTCACGGCGCTTGAGTACATCGAGTTGGCAGTCGAGCAGGACTCCATGTCGCACGCGCTGCGATTCAACCGTGCCGTGTTGCACGAGCTCGTTGGCACGACACGTCGTGCGCGCGTGGAGTGGGAACTCGTCTGCGTGCGGGAGCAGCATGCGGACTGGCGCGCTGAAGCCGTGGAGCGGCTGGCGGCTTTGCCCGACGAACGCATCGAGCCCTTCCTGCGGGTCACCCCCGAAACAATCGCTCGCGATCCGCAGGGCGCGCGCGAGTTCGCGCTCGACTCGCTCCTGTTGCGCTGGGCGCAGGCCGAGGTCGCGAGGAATAGCGAGGCCGTGCGTGTGAATGTCGAGCAGCTGCAGATGGTGGCAGCCGGGCTTTTGGCGTTTCGCGGCGATTCCTCTGTCGAGCATGTGGTGCGTGAGGTGCTGACATCGGGATCCGCATCGGACGTCATCACCGCCACCAAGGCGATCCAGGCCTACCGCCTGACGCACTTCGACTCGACCGTCGCCCTGCTGTCGATCGCTGTTCCGCGCCTTCGGAGCACGGGTGCGCAGGCGACCGCCGATTGGTCCGAGCTGATGCTGGGAGGGGCGCGACTGGCGCAGCGTCGATACCCCGAGGCATTGGACATCCTCGGGGCCATTGCCAAACGGGCCGCGGTGCGCGGTGATCGCGCCCTGGAAGCCCGTGCCCTGTGGGCGAGTGGCGTGGCTGTCGCGCGCAACGGCGCCATGGATGACGGGGAACGTCGCTTCTCCCGTGCGCGCGAACTCTTTCGTGAGATCGGCGAGTCGCGCAATGCCGCGACCATGGCGAACTCCCTGGCCGATACGCAGGGCCTGCTCGGCCGCACGCGCGAAGCCGCGAACTCGGCGTTCCTCGGCTTCACCGAGGGCGCGCGGAACGGCGGGCTGGTGCGATTCGAAGACCTGCTCGTCCTCGCCGATCAACTGAAAGTGGAAGGGCGGCCCTATGCCGCCGCGCACTTCCTGAGCGAGGCGCTGCTCGCCACCGAGACGAGCCACCGTGCCAAGGATCGCCCGGAGGCACTCGGTCGACTCGCAGTGGTGTACGCGCAGCTCGGCAGGGCGCTCGCCTCGAAATCGGCGCTCTTCGAGGCCCGTGCCCTCGCCAGGCAGGTGAGCGACACCGCCATGCAATCGCGTCTCAACGCAGAGCTCGCGCGCGCCGAGGTCCGTCTCGTCGCAGAGACGGATCCTGCCTTGGCCAGGGCGCTGGTGGATACCGCGCGACTCCACTTCGCGTCGAACCTGCTGGACGATGCCCCGCTTCTATATCAGAGAGCGCGACTCAACCTGACACTCGGCGACTCGGCCGCCGCGTTGGGAGATCTCGCCCAGTCGATTCGAGAGACGCGCGCCCAGTTCGTCTCGGCGACCCCGGACCAGGCGCGGCAACTGGTCGCGACGTTGCAGGACGCACAGCGCATGCGCATCGAGGTGGCGCTTGCAAGAGGGGATACCTCCGGTGCCTTCGAGCAGACGATGCGACTGGCGTCGATCGACCTGCGCAGGAGCGGGGATGCGCCGCTGGTGGAGAGGGC
>JBDSVW010000427.1:0-2962 GCA_039927015.1 Gemmatimonadaceae bacterium
CATTCGCGACGCTCTCGTGTACGAAAGACGCCCTTCGGCCAGAGAAGCCAATGGCTCCGGATGGCCCGACCATGGAGATCTCTGATGCGGCGAATAGTGAAGGAAACTCGCATTTCTTCTTTCTGCCCTCAGTGGACACCTCAAATCCGGCCATTGATCGACACTGCAAAACCGGCCACCACGCCGGCGAGCTGAGACTGGTTAGCGAGAAACGGTGACCGCGGGTTCGGTCGCCGGCTGGAGTTTGGTACGCCAGCTGCGGGGGCCGCAAGTGAGCACGTGCGCGTGGTGGAGCAGCCGGTCGAGGAGTGCGGTCACGGCGGCGGTATCACCGAGCAGCTTCCCCCAGTCGTCGACCGGGCGATTGGAGGTCAGGATCGTCGAGGCGCGTTCGTAGCGGCGCATGATCAGTTCGAGCAGATCTTCGGCGGCTGTGGCGGGGAGCTTGCGCATGCCGAGATCGTCGATGATCAGGAGGGGGACGGTGCTCAGCGCCGCGAGGACCGCCTTGCGCGTCCCGTCCAGCGTGGCGTCGGTGAGCTCTTCGAGCAGCACGTGCGCCTCGCGATAGAGCACGCGATGGCCGTGCTGGATCGCCGCCTGCCCCAGTGCCTGCGCCAGGTGGCTCTTCCCCGTACCTGGGGGACCGATCAAGAGGAGGTCTTCGCGCTGCGTGATGAAACGCCCGGTGGCGAGCTCGAAGAGCAGCGCGCGATTCATCTTCTTGTTGAAGCTGAAATCGAAGGCGTCGAGCGAGCGGCCGGGGTCGCGGAAGCGGGCCTGCACGCGGCGACGTTCGAGGAGCCGATCCTGCCGACGCTGCAGTTCATCGTTGACGAGCATCGCGAGCAAGTCGAGGGGCGGGAGACGCTCCGCCTGCGCGTGACGGAGGCGGGCGTCCAGCACATCGGCCATGCCCGAGAGGCGGAGCGTGCGGAGGGCGTGATCCAGTTCGGTGAGGTTCATGAGGCGGCGCCCCGGCGATCAATCAGATCGCGGTAGAGGGTGAGTTGACGGATGAGCGGGTCGATCTGCGTGAGCGAGACGGCCGGCGCCTTCACACGTTCGAGATAGCGCCGGAGGAAGCGATACGACGGCGCGCCCGCCTCGAGCGCGAAGTGCGCCGCATCGTCGGTGAGGGCCGGACCATGTTTCCGCGCGAGGGCGAGGACGCCGAGGATGCGCCGAGGCGCCAGCACGCCCTCGGTCCGGTGGATGTGATCGCACAGGGCGCCGATGGACGGGCCCGCGGTGCGCGCGACGGCGAGGAGGGCGAGGGTCTTCGCCGGCGTGCGCGTCGGCCGATCCGCATCGACGACGCGATGATGCCCGCGCCGGGTCCGGAGATGTTCGCGCAGCAGCTGCCCGCTCCGCGGATCGAGGACGCGGACGTGCAGGTCGTTCCACTGCACGCTGACGCGCTGACTGATCCACCCCGGTGGCACGCTGTAGTACGCGGCCTCGACCTCGACACAGCCGTCGAGGTGCACGCTGCGCGTACCATAGCGATAGTACCGAAACGGCTCCAGCGGCAGCGCGCCCAAGTGCGCACGTTCCTCCGCAAACATGGCACTCACCTGGCGCTTCGTCGTGCCGTGGATGCGGGTATCGGCCCAGCGCGCCTCCCACTGATCGAGGTAGGCCTGTGCCGCCGCGAGGGTCTCGAAGCGCATGCCGCGGAGCGGCGTCTTTTGCGTGTGCCCGATGCCCGATTCCACCTTGCCCTTGCGATCCGGATCGCGCACGCGACACGGGAGGGCGACGACGCCGTAGTGGGCGAGGACGTCGCGGTACAGGGGATTGATCGCGGGATCGTAGACGTCCGGCTGCAGGACGCCCTCACGCAGATTGTCGAGGACGACGACGCGCGTCGTCCCGCCGAGGCGCCGAAACGCCTCCTCGTGGAGCTCGGCCCAGCGCTGACTGCTGGAGCGCCACGTGAGCAGGCGCACCGACTTGCGCGAGCAGCCGAGGGTGAGCACGAAGAGCCGCGTGCGCCGATACGTCCCATGCTCAGGATGCCGCACCATCGGCCCCTCGCCGTAGTCGACCTGCGCTTCCTCGCCAGGCGGGGTCGTGATGATGCCCGACGGCTCCGGCGTCGCGGCCCCGCGCTGCGCGCGCACAAAGCGCCGGACACTCGCGTAGCGGCCGGTGAAGCCGTGGCCATCGACGAGATCCTGCCAGATCGCCATCGCGTTCCGGCCGCGGCGGAGCCCCTCGCCGATCAGCTCGCGATACGGCTCACAGGCGCTCGCGGTCGGCGCCCGGCCCGGTACCGAGGCCGCGACGCGTACGCCCGACTCGGGTCCCGCCGAGTCGGTGGACACCGCCCCCGTGGTGGCCGGATTTGGCGGCGGCCACTGCGCCACCCGCCCGCCGCGTCGCCGCACGGGGACCCCGGCCGCCGTGAGATAGCCACTGATCGTCTCGCGGCGCACGCCGGTCGCCGCCTCGATGCGCCGCAGCGACCAGCCCAGCCGCCCCAACGCCACCACCTGCTGCTGTTTGGATTCGTGCAAGACGTTGCTCATGGCAGTGAACGACCCAGCAGGATCGCACCGCCGTCAACGCCTCAGTTCGCGAGCTGTGGTGGCCGGTTTTCAGGTGTCCACTGGTGGCCGGATTTGGGTGTCCACCGAGGGCGTCGTGTTATTCACTTGTGCTCACTCGAAGTGCAGCAGCCGCTACTGAAGTCCTCGAATAGTGGGAACAGGTGTCGTAGAAAAGTCATCGCAATGTTACGGTTTAGGCCAAGCGCCGACACGGAGATTGGATGGTGAAAAAGTCAAAGTTCAGCTAGGAACGGAGAGCGTATGCGCTGCGCCAGCTCGAGAGCGTCATCGCCATGATCGCCATGATCCACGTTTTGCCGGGAGATCGGCGTGAGAGAAGCGACGTTTGCCGTGATCGGGATGTCGCTTAACAGCGGTGCGAAAGTCTTCTAACAACCCGCAGCAAG
>JBDSVW010000428.1:0-4414 GCA_039927015.1 Gemmatimonadaceae bacterium
TCCACTTCGAGTCCTTCGAGCACGAGCTGCGCGTGCGCTACCGCATCGACGGCGCGCTCTCGGAAGTGATGAAGCCCCCGCTCAAGCTCAAGGCGGCGCTCATCTCGCGCTTCAAGATCATGGCGCAGCTGAACATCGCCGAGCGACGCGTGCCGCAGGACGGGCGCATCAAGCTCAAGATGGGCAACAAGGTCATCGACTATCGCGTGTCCACGCTTCCCACGCTCTTTGGTGAGAAGGTCGTGCTCCGAATCCTCGACAAGGGCAACCTGACCCTCGACCTGGAGAAGTTCGGCATCGAGCCGCGCGCGGAGCGCGAGTTGATGGAGGCGGTGTCGAACCCGTACGGCATGGTGCTGGTGACGGGACCCACGGGTTCCGGCAAGACGACGACGCTGTACTCGGCGTTGTCCAAGGTGAACAACATCGACGTCAACATCATGACGGCGGAGGATCCGGTGGAGTACAACCTCTTCGGGATCAACCAGGTGCAAGTGCGCACCGAGATCGGCATGACGTTCGCCGCGGCGCTCAAGGCGTTCCTGCGGCAGGATCCCAACATCATCATGGTGGGTGAGATTCGAGACCTGGAGACGGGCGGCATCGCCATCAAGGCCGCGCTCACCGGTCACCTCGTGCTCTCCACGCTGCACACGAACTCCGCGCCGGAGACGGTGACGCGACTGCTCGACATGGGCCTCGAGCCCTTCAACGTGGCGAGCGCGCTCAACCTCATTCTCGCGCAGCGACTCGTGCGGCGCATCTGCTCGCGCTGCCGCACCAAGTACGTGCCCGATGCGGTGGAACTGGCGGGCGCCAAGGTGAAGGCGGAGACCACCTTCCGCGAGTTGCGATTCACCACCGAGGCGCTGGACGGAGCGAGGCTACGGGCCATTCCGGAGGCCGCCGCACAGCTCAAGGACATCACGCTAGATTCGTGCATCGGCGACCTGCCCTTTTTCAAGGGCGCCGGCTGCGACGAGTGCAACGGCACCGGCCTGCGCGGACGTCAGGGCTTGTACGAGGTGATGTTCATGACCGCGCACCTGCGGAAGCTGATCCTCATGAACGTCGGCGCGCAGGAAATCCGCGACGCCGCCATCGAGGAGGGCATGCTGACGCTGCGCATGGATGGCTGGCTCAAGGTGATGAAGGGCATCACGACGCTCGAGCAGGTCATCCGGGAAACCGCTGCGTAGCTCACGTCATGATGACATTAGCGCGAGTGAGGCGGGGACGTGAACGACGGCGACGGGGGGTGGGTACGATGTGGCGAAGCGGCGCGAATACGGGCAGTGTGGCACCATCGCGACAGGCGGGCTCACGGTCCCGGCGTGCCGCTCGGTACACCGTGACGAAGGGCTGTGGTGAGCCGTCCCTGTCGGCAGGCCACAGGTGCGGAAGCGCGCGCGGCCCGTACGGGGCGCTCGACCTGCATGTGTGCGAGACCGTCAGTTCCCGCATCATTCCCGTCCTCTGGACATCCGTCGCATGACCCGCCCCGCCGCGCCCACCAGCGTCAACCTGCGTGCCTTGCTCGAGGAGATGATCGAGCGGGATGCGTCCGACCTGCATGTCACGGCGGGGGAGCGGGCGAAGCTGCGCGTGGATGGCGACATCGTGCACTCCAACAACGAGTACACGCTCTCGCCGAAGGACACGTTGCAGCTGGCGTACTCGGTGCTCACCGAGAACCAGAAGAAGCGCTTCGAGATGGACGACGAGCTGGATTTCTCGTTCGGCATCCAGAACCTGGCGCGCTTCCGTGGCAACTGCTTCAAGCAGCGCGGCTGTGTATCGATGGTCATCCGGCAGATCCCGTTCAACATCAAGACGTTCGCCGACCTGGGGCTGCCCGCGGTCATCGCGCGCATGGCCGACAAGCCGCGCGGCCTGGTGCTGGTGACGGGTCCCACGGGTTCCGGGAAATCTACCACCCTCGCCGCGATGATCGACAAGATCAATCGCGAACGGAAGGGGCACATCATCACGGTGGAGGACCCGATCGAGTTCATCCACCGGCACCAGAGCTGTATCGTCAACCAGCGCGAGGTCGGCACCGACACCAAGACCTTCGCCAATGCGCTGAAGTACGCGCTGCGCGAGGATCCGGACGTCATTCTGGTGGGCGAGATGCGCGACCTGGAGACGATCCAGGCGGCGCTCACCATCGCCGAGACGGGACACCTCGTCTTCGCCACGCTGCACACGAACTCGGCGGCCGAGGCGATCAACCGCATCATCGACGTCTTCCCGAGCCATCAGCAGTCGCAGGTGCGCGCGCAGCTGGCCTTCGTGCTGGAGGGCATCGTCACGCAGTCCCTGTTGCCCAAGGCGCGTGGACGCGGTCGCGCGCTGGCGGCCGAGATTCTGGTGATCACGCAAGCCATCCGCTCGCTGATCCGCGACGACAAGGTGCACCAGATTTACTCGCTCATGCAGTCGGGCAAGAAGTTCGGTATGCAGACGCTGAACGATGCCCTGTACCAGTTGCACGTGGCGCGCGAGGTGACGGAGGAGGAGTGCCTGCGGACCTCGAATGACCCCAACGAGTTCATGCGGATGATCGGCCGATCCCCGCACGACGAGGAAGGCTCAGACTCGAAGAAGAACGGCCTCACCGGCGCGGGACGGCGATAGTGTACGCGCCAGCCCATTCGTCATACCCGACGACAGGACAGTAGGACTATGCCAGCATTCACGTATACCGCCCGCACCTCCAACGGCGACCTGAAGACCGCCACCATCGAGGCACCGTCGCGCGACGACGTCGTCGCGCAGTTGCGCCGGCAGCGCCTGTCGGTGGTGAAGGTGGACGAGGAGACCAAGGCCAAGAAGGTCAAGGGCTCCATCAAGATGCGTGACGTCGTGATTTTCACGCGTCAGTTCTCCACCATGATCAACGCCGGCCTGCCGCTCGTGCAGGCGCTGGACATCCTGGCCAAGCAGACCGAGAACAAGGTGCTGGCCGACGTGACGCGCGCCGTGGTGTTCGACGTGGAGTCGGGCCATACGGTGGCCGATGCGCTGGGCAAGCATCCCAACGCGTTCAGCGACCTCTATGTGAACATGGTCGCCGCCGGCGAGGCGGGCGGTATTCTCGACACCATCCTGATGCGCCTGGCGACGTTCATGGAGAAGAACGACGCCCTTGTGCGGAAGGTGAAGGGGGCGATGATCTATCCCGGCGTGATCATGGGCGTGGCGGGCTTCGCCATTCTCGTGCTCCTGCTGTTCGTGATCCCGGTGTTCGAGGACATGTTCAAGTCCGTGGGATTGCCGCTGCCGGTGCCGACGCTGGTGGTCATCGGCATTTCGCGCTTCCTCAAGAGCTACTGGTGGCTCCTTGGCGCCGCGATAGGCGCTGGCGGATTCCTGTTCAAGCGCTACTACGCGACCAACTCCGGCAAGCTGGTGGTCGATCGCGCCATGCTCTACACCCCGATCCTCGGCGACGTGCTGCGCAAGTCCGCCGTGTCGCGCTTCACCCGCACGTTAGGCACGCTGATCTCGTCCGGTGTCAGCATTCTGGACGGCCTCGAGATCACCGCCAAGACCGCGGGCAACCGCGTGATTCAGGACGCCATCATGCAGTCGCGGGCCAGCATCGCCGGCGGTGACACCATTGCCGCGCCGCTGCAGAAGTCGAACGTGTTCCCCAACATGGTCATCTCGATGATCGCGGTGGGCGAGCAGACCGGTGGACTGGACGAGATGCTGACCAAGATCGCGGATTTCTACGACGAGGAAGTGGACGCGGCGGTGAGCGGGTTGCTGTCGCTGCTGGAGCCGGTGATGATCGTGTTCCTTGGCGTGGTGGTGGGCGGGATGGTGGTGGCGATGTATCTGCCGATCTTTGATATGATTAACGCGGTGCAGTAGGGGGGGAGTAGCCGCCAGCGGCCGCGACAACCACGGGCACGCGAGAGGCACCACGTCGGTGCTCTCGCGTGTTTTGTTTATAGGGGCACGGCGGGCGGTGAGGGCCGTCGGGGACGTGCGCCCGAGCGCGCCCAGCGCGCATTATGCTTATGCCACGCACGGGTCCGCTACCTCACTCGCTCCGCGTGACTCGGTGCTGCACGCGCCGCTCGCCGATCGCCCCCTGCCCCCGCGCCCCGCCGCCCCGCCCCCATCCGGGGTCGACGCCTCCCCGCCGCGCACTGTAAGTTCGCAGTCGCAAGTGGTCTCGCGTGCGGCGCAGGGCATCGAGCAGGCGCCCGTTCGACGCTCGCCTACCCCGATCATCCGACCTGACTCGTGCCAGTCATCAATCCACGCGTAACCCTGTCCATGGTCGCCCTGCTCGCAGGGGCCGCGATGTGCCCCGCAGCGGCGCAGCCGCCGTCTCCGGGGCTCCACACCGCCTCTCCCGGGCGGATGACGGGGGCAACGATTCTGGCGGCACCTGTCG
>JBDSVW010000429.1:0-11149 GCA_039927015.1 Gemmatimonadaceae bacterium
CCGTCGCCTTCACCACCACCACATACTTCCCGCTCACGTTCCGGAACGCCACCGGCGCCACCCGTGAGTCGGCCGACGTGGCCCCCACCCGCACCGCCCCTAACGCCACGTAGCGGAAATACTGCCGCAGGTACTTCGTCATCGCCCCGGTCTGCACGTTGGGCGCGTTGCTCCCCAGCGCCGCTCCGTAGATCGCGAAGTATGACCCTCCGATGTCCCGGTCCCCGCAGAACGCCAGCCCGAATTGCTCCCACGCCGACACGTTCGCCAGCGTCAGGTCCTCGTGCAGGTCGAGGTAATCACTGCCCCCGTGCTCCAGCATCGCCGTCCGGATCCCGTACTGCGTGCCCCGTTGCGCCACGTTCTGCAGCTGCGCCAGCGTCGGGATGGTCCGGTAACGATGATACGAAAACTCGTCCACCGCCGCCGCCGCCCCCGGCACCTGCACCATCGCGTCGAAGTACACCAGGCTCTCCCCGATGTAGCTCGCACTCGGCGCCACGAACTCCGGGAAGAACCCCGCCGCATTCAGCCGCCGCTTGGCCGCCACCAGCGCCTGCCCCACGTGCGTCCCTGTCCACGTGCCCAGGTTCGGCTCGTTCACAATCTCCAGCGAGTTGGGTACCCAGCCGTACTTCTGTTGCAGGTGCTGGAACGCCGCCAGCACGAGCTCCGCATACTCCTCCGGGTTGTCCCGGTGCAGGTCGCCCGTGTTTGCCCCCGTATACGACAGGTTCAGCCAGAACCCCTCCCCGCGCGCCGCCAGCCGCTGCTTGAGCGGCACGACCAGTTCGTCCATCGTGTAGTCGAGGTAGCCCCAGTTGAACCCCGCCGGGTTCAGCACGAACGGGTCATTGTTGTCGTTCATCACCCGGAACCAGAACACCTTCCACTGGTTGAACGTCAGCTGCCCCGCCCGGAACGGGAGAAACTGGTCCACTGGGTTCTCGAACCCGTTGCGCAGCCCCAGCCGGATCCGGTTGATGCCCAGCTCGTTGGCCGCCCGGTCCAGCACCCCGCTCTTGTAACTCTGATACGCCCGTGGGTCGCACTCCGCCTGCCCGATCTCAGCCAGCGCCTCCCACCCCGTCATCGTCTGGAACGTCTGCGCCCCATTCACCGTGATCGTGCCCGACGAAGTCGCGCGCGGCACCACCGTCACCACCGCGCTGCCCGCGCGCCCCTCGCTGGTGGCCGAGATGGTCGCCGTGCCCACCGCCACCCCCGTCACCACCCCCGCCGCCGACACCGACGCGATGCTGCTCGTCGAGCTGCTCCAAGCGGTCGGCTTGCCCGGCAGCGCACTGCCCACGGAATTGAAGGCCGTGGCGGATAGCGCTGCAGTGGTTCCGACGTCGATCGCGACCAACGTGGGAGTCACGGCGATCGTGGCCACCGCATTGTTCGCCGCCACGACCGTCACCGTGGCCGTGCCGGCCTTTCCCTCGCTCGTCACCGTTATGGTCGCCGTGCCGGGCGCCACACCGGTCACCACGCCCGTAGCCGAGACGGAGGCGACGGCGCTCGCGGAGCTGGCCCACACGAACGTCTTTCCCGTCAGCGGCGCTCCGGCTGCACTTGAGGCGGTGGCGGTCAGCGCAATCGTGCGGCCAACGTCCACGCTGTCCACGGCGGGTGATATTGCCACCGTGGCCACGGCCGCAATCGCGACGACCGTGATTGACGCGGTGCCCTGTCGTCCCTCGGAGGTCGCCGAGATCGCCGCCGTACCGGGTGCGACGCTCGTCACGACACCCGCCGACGTGACCGTGGCGATGGTGGCGGCGGCGCTCGACCAGGCGAAGACCTTTCCGGCCAGCGGTGCGCCCGCGGAGTTGAACGCCGACGCCGAAAGCGCCGTGGTCGCGCCGACATCCACCGTGGCGGTGGACGGCGTGATGGCAACCGTGGCAACCGTCGTGTTCGCATTTACCGTGACGAGCGCGCTGCCCTGCTGTCCGTCCACCGTCGCGGTGATGAGGGAGGAACCGGGCGCCACGGCGGTCACCTCTCCCAGTGCATTCACTGTCGCGACGGCACCGGCGGAGGTACCCCACGCGAAGCCCTTGCCAGACACCGGAATGCCGGAGGCGGTGTAGGCCGTTGCCGAGAGCTGCACGGCGGCGCCGACGTCCAGCGTGGCGCTCGACGGCACGACGGCGACCGAAGCGACGAGCGGGACGTTCACCGTGCGATACGGAATCGGGTCGGAGCCGCACGAGGCCAGGGGCATCATTGCTCCGAGAATCGCCGATGCCCAGATACGGAACGACAGACGTGCAGGCAGTTTCATAGCGAGTTGCTGGAGAGGCGTGCACACGAGCTGGCACGCACCGCTATACCGTACTGCAACAGCTCCCGCTCGGCAAATGGTGTGGCCATCGAGAGTGAGGACACACCGCAACCATCCCCCACTGACCTTCGCCGTCATTCATGACCCTCGCCCTTGCGACCCGCGACAGCCTGCTCGGCCTCACCGACGCGCATCTCTGCTCCCTGCCGGAGGCCGAGAAGCTCGGGGCCCGGATCCATCGCGGTGTGGTGGATTCCTTCCATTCGCTGCGCGAGGCCTCACGTACCGAGGGCTTCGACCTCGTCATCCTGAGCGGCTATCGCAGCTTCGAGCAGCAGCTCTCCATCTGGAATCGCAAGGCGACCGGGCAGCTGGCGGTGCTCGACAGCGAGGCACGCCCCCTCGATATCGGAACGCTGAGCAAGGAAGCGCTCGTCTTCGCCATCCTGCGCTGGTCGGCGCTGCCCGGGGGGTCGCGACATCACTGGGGCACGGACATCGACGTCTACGATGCCGCAGCGCGACCGGAGGGCTACGAGATCGACCTCATCCCGGAGGAGGTCGAATCGGGTGGCATGTTTGCCCCGCTGCATGAATGGCTGGACACACGCATGGCCAGCGGCTCCGCGTTAGGTTTCTTCCGGCCGTACGACGTTGACCGGGGAGGGGTGGCGCCCGAGCGTTGGCACCTGAGTCATGCGCCGGTGGCCACCGCGCATGCGCGTTTACTCTCGCCCGATCGGCTGCGACACACCATCGAGGGAGCGGACATGCGATTGAAGGACGTGGTACTAGCCCACCTTCCGGTGATCTTCGAGCGATTCGTGGTCAATACCAACCCCTCCTTTTCATGACCCTGCGCCCCCGTCCCGAATGGGGCACCATTCCGTGGGCTCCTTCCACCTACGGCCGCTCCGAACTCGGGCTTCCCCTCGAGGTCTGGCGGCCCGAGGGACGCTGCTCGCTGCTGATCTTCGCGGGCATTCACGGCGAGGAACCGGAGACGACGTATGCGCTCTCCCGGGCGTTGCGGCAGCTCTCCGCGCCCCCGGCTCACTGTGCGGTGGTGCTGGCGGCCAACCCTGACGGGCTATTGCGCGGCACGCGTGGTAACGCGCGCGGAGTCGACCTGAATCGAAACTTTCCGTCGCGCGACTGGCAGCCGACGGCGGTCGAGCACCGGTCGACGCTGGAGGACGAGAGAGACGTGCGGCTGAGCCCGGGAGAGAGTGCCGGCTCGGCGGCCGAAACGCGGGCGCTGCTGGCCCTCATCGCAGAGCTGCAACCCGGGGCCGTGATAGCGCTGCACGCACCGCTCGCCTGCATCGACGACGCCAACGACAGCGCCCTGGGTCGCCGACTTGCGACGCGCACGGGTATGCCGCTCGTGCGCGACGTGGGCTATGCTACGCCCGGTTCGTTCGGCTCCTGGGGGCAGGACCACGGCGTCGCTGTTGTGACGTACGAGTTCCCGCTGGCGGCCACGGAAGTCCTGATGCGCGATCACGTGCCTGTGCTCG
The DNA here is from genome assembly GCA_039927015.1 of Gemmatimonadaceae bacterium. GTDB lineage: Bacteria > Gemmatimonadota > Gemmatimonadetes > Gemmatimonadales > Gemmatimonadaceae > SCN-70-22. Next base: position 3,814 of record JBDSVW010000429.1, read on the forward strand.
TGGAGCTGCTCACCCAGCCGGAGGGCTGACGCGACCTCATGGTCCTCAACTACATCTGGATCGCCTTCTTCCTGATCGCGCTGGTGGTGGGATTGGTGCGCCTGATCTTCTTCGGCGACACCGCCGTCTTCACGAACATGGTCACCAGCACCTTCGACTCGGCAAAGACCGCGTTCGAGATCTCGTTGGGACTGACGGGCGTGCTCACGATGTGGCTGGGCCTGATGAACATCGGCGAGAAGGGAGGCGCCATTGGCGTGATGGCCTCGGTCGCGCGGCCCTTCTTCCGGCGGCTCTTCCCGGAGGTGCCCCCCGAGCATCCGGCGCTGGGCTCCATCATCATGAACTTTGCTGCCAACATGCTGGGCCTCGACAACGCGGCCACGCCGCTGGGGCTCAAGGCGATGCAGGAGTTGCAGTCGCTCAATCCCGAGAAGGACACGGCGACGAACGCGCAGATCATGTTCCTCGTCCTCAACACGTCCGGGCTGACGGTCATTCCCATCAGCATCATGGTCTATCGTGCCCAGCTGGGCGCCGTGAACCCGTCGGACGTCTTCCTGCCCATCCTGCTCACGACGTATTTCGCCACCCTGGTCGCGCTCATCACGGTGGGCATCGTGCAGCGCATCAACCTGTTCGACCCGGTGATACTCACCTATCTCGTCGGGCTCACCGGGCTGGTGGGCGCAGCGCTCTACTACTTCTCCGCGCTGCCGCAGGATCGCGTGCAGACCATTTCGAACGTCGTGGCGAACGTGACGCTGTATGGCGTCATCTCGGTGTTCATCCTGATGGCGCTGTACCGGCGGATCAACGCGTATGAGGTGTTCATCGAGGGCGCCAAGGAAGGCTTCAACGTCGCGGTGCGCATCATTCCCTATCTCGTCGCGATCCTCATCGCCATCGGCGTCTTCCGCGCCTCGGGCACGCTGGACCTGATGGTGAATGGACTGAGCCGGGTGTTCACCGCGCTGGGCCTTCGCACCGACATGATTCCCGCGCTCCCTACCGCGCTCATGAAGCCGCTCAGCGGCAGCGGTGCGCGCGGCATGATGGTGGATGCGATGACGACCTACGGCGCGGACTCCTTCGTCGGACGACTCGCCTCCACCTTCCAGGGCGCGACGGACACCACGTTCTACATCATCGCGCTGTATTTTGGCTCGGTGGGCGTGCGCAAGACGCGCTACGCGGTGGCGTGCGGACTCATCGCCGACCTGGCCGGCGTGGTGGCAGCAATTTTCGTCGCCTACATCTTCTGGGGCTGATCAACACACTTCCGTGCCAGTGTCCATACCTGACGACCACGGCGTCGTCCTCACCGACCTCGCCCCCGGCGCGGTGCGTCGCATCCATCTTGTGGGCGTGGGCGGCACCGGCATGGGCGCCTTCGCCGGCATGCTGAAGGCGGCGGGCTACGACGTGACGGGCAGCGACGAGAACGTCTACCCGCCCATGAGCGACATGCTGCGCCAGTGGGGCATCGAGGTGTTCACACCCTACGCCGCGGAGAACCTCGACCGCGCGCGACCCGATCTGGTGATTGTCGGGAACGTGATTCGGCGCGTGAATCCCGAGGCGACGGCGGCACGGGAGCGCGGGTTGCGGCAGATGAGCTTTCCCGCCGCCTTCGGCGCGCTGGTCGCCGCCGACAAGCACAGCGTGGTCATCGCGGGCACGCACGGCAAGACCACCACTTCCGCGCTGATGGCGCACGTACTCGCGGAGGCGGGGCTGGATCCGACTTTCCTGGTGGGCGGCGTTACGGTGAACTACGGCGGCAACTTCCGCCTCGGTGCCGGCGCGCATGTCGTGGTGGAGGGCGACGAGTACGATACCGCGTACTTCGACAAGGGGCCCAAATTCCTCCACTACCGCGCGCGTACGGCGCTGCTCACGAGCATCGAGTTCGACCACGCGGACATCTTCACCGACATGGCGCATTACGAGTCGGCGTACGAGAAGTTCTGCGCCACCCTTCCCGCCGACGGATGGCTCGGCGTGAGCGCGTCGTACCCGCGCGCGGTCGAGATTGCGCGGGCGCACTCGCCTGCACGGGTGCGCACGTACTCGCACGACGTCGAGGCCGACTATCGTGCGCGTGACATCACGTTCAGCGAGGCGGGTGCCAGCTTCCGCATCGAGGGTCCTGACGCGGAGAACGTGCCCGTGCTGCTGCCGATGTCGGGATTTCACAACATCGAGAACGCGGTCGGAGTCTACGCGGCCGCGCGTGCACTGGGCGTGTCGCCCGACGCGATCGCCTGCGGCTTCGCACGGTTCCGTGGTGTCAAGCGCAGGCAGGAGGTACGCGGCGAGATTGGCAACGTGCTGGTCATCGACGATTTCGCGCACCATCCCACCGCGGTGCGCGAGACCATACTCGGCATCCGGCAGCGCTACCCCAGGCGGCGGCTGTGGGCCGTATTCGAGCCGCGCTCCAACACCAGCCGCCGCAACATCCACCAGGCGGAGTACGCCACGGCGTTTGAGCACGCCGACGTCGTGGCCATTCGTTTGCCCGAAGCGCACGACCAGGTGCCGGCCGACGAGCAGTTGGACGTGCCGGCCATCGTCGGCGACCTGCATACCCGCGGCATCGCGGCGGCCACGCACGCCAACGTGGATGACATGGTGCAGCTCGTGACCAGTGGCGCGCGCCCGAACGACGTGATCCTCGTGATGAGCAACGGTGCGTTCGGCGGATTCATTCCGTCGCTGCTGGCCGGGCTCACGGCGCGCTTCGGGGCGTAGGGAGCGCGAGGACGGGCCGGCGCACGGCCGGGCCGCGGGAGCCCGACGTTCTGCCCCCCCCTGATTGGTGGCCGAGGCCATGCACGACGCCGGTCGGCCTCGCGAGACAGGTAGCGAGACCCTGCGAAGAGGTGGAGAATGATGCAGCGTCCCGATCCGCTTTCACCCCCTCCGGTCATGACCATCGTGCGTCGCGCTTTCACGCCCGCCCTCGCCTTCCTCCTGGCCGTCGCCTGTGCCAGCGCTCCCTTGCCGGCGCAAGCACCGGTCGCCCGCGACGCCGTGTACGAGGCCTCCATCACCGAACTGCAGGAGGGCATGCGCTCCGGTCGGTGGAACTCGGCGCAACTGGTGGACGCCTATCTCGCTCGCATCGCCGCGTACGACCAGCGGGGGCCGGCGCTCAACTCCATCATCCGGCTCAACCCGCGCGCGCGACGCGAGGCACTGGCGCTCGACGCCGAGCGACGACGGGGCACGGTGCGCGGGCCGCTGCACGGCGTGCCCATCCTGCTCAAGGACAACTTCGACACGTCGGACCTCATCACGAGCGCGGGGTCCATCGCGCTGGCCGGCAACCAACCTCCGAACGACGCGTTCGTGGTGAAACGACTGCGGGAGGCGGGCGCCGTGATCCTCGGCAAGACGAACATGCACGAACTGGCGGCGGGCATCACGTCCGTCAGCTCGTTAGGTGGCCAGACGCGCAACCCGTACGATCCCATGCGCTGCCCCGGAGGTTCGAGTGGCGGCACAGGCGCGGCAGTCGCCGCCAGCTTCGCCGCCGTGGGATGGGGCTCCGACACCTGCGGCTCCATCCGCATACCCTCGGCCTTCAACAACCTCGTAGGGCTGCGCCCCACGCAGGGTCTGGTGAGCCGCGACGGCGTGGTGCCGTTGTCGCACACCCAGGACATCCCGGGGCCGCTCGCGCGCTCGGTGCGTGACCTCGCGCTCGCGCTGGATATCACCGTGGGCTACGACCCCGCCGACACGACCACTCGGCTGGCGCAACGCATGGTCGGCACGCCGTTCACCGACTCGCTCGCGGCCTTCCCCATGCGCGGCACGCGCATCGCGGTGCTCACCAACTACATGACCGGCGACATCGACGCGGACATCCGCGACACCGTCCGCGCGGTGACGACGGCCATGCGCGCGGCGGGGGCCGAGGTGATGGACGTGAAGATCGCCGACTTCGATTCGCTGCTCGCCAACACGAGCGTGCTCAACTTCGAGACCAACTTCGACCTGCAGGACTACCTGCACGCCACCCCCGGTGCTCCCTCGCTCTCCGCGCGTACGATCCTGGAACGGGGACTCTTTCACGAAGCCATGACCGGCCGGATCATCGGAATGGACACTGTGGGCGTACGCGACAGCCCCGCGTATCGCCGCGCGCTCTCGCGGCAACCGATACTACGCGCCCGGCTCGTCGCGCTGATGGACTCGCTGGGGGTCGACGCGCTGGTCTATCCCACCAGCCGCCGGCGTCCCGTGCTGGTGGGGGAACCGCAGCCGGGCGGCACGTGCAGCCTCAGCGCGCAGTCGGGATTGCCCGCCCTCAGCGCCCCGGCAGGTTTCACCAACGATGGATTGCCTGTTGGCATCGAGTTCCTTGGCCGTCCGCTTTCCGATGTGCGGCTGGTGGGTCTCGCGTACGCGCTGGAACAGCTCGGCACGCGTCGCGCCGCACCCTCTACCACGCCGGCGCTGCGTGCGGGCCGCGCACCCGCACCGATCGCCTTTCGTCAGCAGGCCCGCGTGGGCGCGACGAGCGCGACCGCCCGCTTCACCTTCGATCCGCTCGCCAACGTGCTGCGCTACGAGGTGCGTGTAGTGGGCGGTTCGGCGTCGGAGGTGCAGGCTGTCGTGCTTCGGCGACGCGCTGAAAACCCTGATGCGACGCTTGCGAATGGCATTCGAGCCGGCGCTCCGGTGATCCACCGCATCTCCGGACCCGGCATGATGAGCGCCTCGGGATCGTTGCCACTCTCGGGTCAGGATCGGCGAGCACTGGCGAGCGGCCGGTTGACGCTCGCACTGTTCACGTCAGGCGGCGTGTCCGAGTCGGCGCTCCCGGCGGTCAGGTTGCCGTAGGCGCATGGACGCTGGAGCATGAAGTGTCGTGCGGCGACTCACGCGCGCTTCCGTGCACCCAGCGTCCTGCCTTCTGGCGTCCGTGAGCTCGGATTCGTATTCTCGAATCTCCGCGTACTCGTGAGGCACTGGTGATAGCAGTTTCGCGCGTTGGTCTACACCCGGAGGCCGCTGCGGCGACGCTTCCTGGTCTCGCGCCTCGCCAGACGCGGGGCGTGACCATGCCTGACTCGGCGCACGTTGGTGCCCTGGTGACCTCGTGAGCGCGACCGCGAGCAGCGCGGCGTTGGAGGATGTCCGCCGGCAGCTCAGCGACCGGTACACGGTGGATCGCGAGTTGGGGCGCGGGGGCATGGGTGCCGTCTACCTCGCACGCGACCTCCGTCTCGACCGCACCGTCGCGCTCAAGGTGCTTCCCTCGGAATACGCCACCGACACCAGCCTGCGCGAGCGATTCCTGCGCGAGACGCGCACCGCCGCATCGTTCTCGCATCCGAACATCGTGCCCGTGCACTCCATCGAGGAGCGAGACAACCTGCTCGCCTTCGCTATGGGTCACGTAGAGGGCGAGAGTCTCGCCGAGCGGGTGACGCGCGCGGGACCGCTGAGCGTGCGCGAGATCGTGCGTGTGCTGCAGGACATCGGCTACGCGCTGGCCTATGCGCACGGCCGCAACGTGGTGCATCGCGACATCAAGCCGGACAACATCATGATCGAGCGCGCCACGGGGCGCGCGCTCCTGATGGACTTTGGCATCTCGCGCGTCATCACGACCACCGTCGAGGCACGCGGCCTGACGCGGGTGGGGGAGGTGGTCGGCACACCGGAGTTCATGAGCCCCGAGCAGGCGACGGGCGACCTCGTGGATGGCCGCAGCGACCTGTACTCCCTGGGGCTCGTGGCGATCTTCGCGGCGAGCGGCCAGGTCGTGATGACCGGCGAGTCGACGCAGAAGATCCTCGTGAAGCAGCTGACGGAGGACGTGCCGCCTGTCGCTTCCTTTCGCTCCGACCTTCCGGAAGCGCTGGTGGCGGCGATCGACCGCTGCGTCGCCAAGCAGCCGGATGATCGATTCGCCAGCGCGGCGGCGCTGGTGGAGTCGATCGACGAGGCGAAGCTTGCCACGCCCGAGATCCCCATTCCCATCCGGCTGTTCGCCGCGGAGCTCGGCACGCTGTCGATGGTGATCCTCTTCGTAAGCGGCTTTGCCTGGATTCTGGTGCGGACGTTGAGCCGGCAGGTATCCGAAGTCGATGCCTTGCTTCCGGTGGCGATCCTCTTCGCGGTGCTCCTCACCCGCGTGCTGCAGGCGTTCTCGGAAGCGCAGCGGCTGTCGATGCTGGGCTTCTCGCCTGCGGAGACCATGGCGGGCATGCGAGCGGTGGTCGACGAGCGGGAGAGCGTGCGAGCGCAGTGGCGCACGGATGCGGTCACGCGCCGGCGGCGGCGGCGGACGCTGCAGATGGCGTCGCTACAGCTCGTGGTGGGCGTGCTGTTGATCTTCCTCGCCATGCAGGCCCGTGTGGAGGTATCACCCGGTGAGCACCGCTCGAGCCCGGGCGCGGTGCTCACCGTCTTCTTCGGCTTCATGCTACTTGGGATGAGCTTCGTGTTGTTCGTCCGCAGTCCGTTCCGCATGCCCCCGGGCGAGCGCATGTTCCGTCGCGTCTGGCTTGGCCCCTTGGGGCGGGGCTTCGTGCGCCTGGCGGCCGGGAGGGTGGCGAAAGGTGCGCCGCCGAAGGCCTTCTCGCGAGCTGCAACGAGTCCCAGTGGGGACTCACCCTCGTCGCGCCTGAGACGCACCCCCGCGCCGGCCAGCGCCACGGCGGCGGAGGTCCCGCCAACCGAGCCCGGAGCAATCAGTGAGAGTCAGCCCCCGGCGAGTGATGCGCTGGCGCGACTCGAGCAGCGGGTGGACGCCCTCGAGCGATGGCGGGCGGCGCGCAAATAGTCGCACCGCGCTGGCTTCAGTTCCCGGGCGGCTCCGGCGTGACGCGTTTCCCGCCTCCTCCCCACTGCGCGCCCCCGCTCCGGCGGCGGGCGGAGTCTCCAACGCCTGAACACGAGGCGGGCTCGTTCGCGGGCGCACGGGGTAGGTTGAACCAGCAGGTTGCTTTGCCCCGCCCTCCACGCCGAGGCCAGCTTCGTCACGCACGCCGCCGGAGGCCCCTCCCATGATGCGTCGATTGCTGCCGCGTGCCCTTCTCACTGCGACCATCGCTGCCATGCTGGCGTGCACGAGCTCGTCCGCACCCGATGGACCTCGTCTCACCATCTCTCTTTCGATGGAGCGGGCGGCCTCCCCTGCTCCCTCGCTGGCAGCGACGCTCGATGGCCGGCACTATCTGGTGACCGTCCGCGACGCGGGCACGTCGGCGCCAGAAACGCGGGCCTCCCGATTTGGCGACGTGCCCGTGGCTACCGCACTGGTGACAAGCGCCGGCGACACGCTCGCCGCCACGAGCTTCGTTCAGCAATT
>JBDSVW010000430.1:0-6486 GCA_039927015.1 Gemmatimonadaceae bacterium
CGATGATGAGGAGGCGGAGGACGACGAGGAAATCGATGACGACGAATCGCCGGAGCGCGTTGAGCGCCAGGTGTTGGCGGCGTTTAGTGAGGACGCGGTCCTGAGCGATCGCGCGATCGAGATCTCCGTGGACGCGGAGGGCAACCTCGAGTTGGGGGGTTGGGTCGGCACGGCGCGAGAGGCGCGACAGGCGCGCCGCGTAGCTCGGCGCGTACCGGGCGTCGCGAGCGTGGTGCTGAAGCTCGTCGTCGGCAACCCGTTGGCCGGCGCGGACCGCGCGGCCGCCGCTCCCTGATTCGCTGGCACTTCGTACGACCGGGGCCGCTCCGAGTGGGGCGGCCTTTGTGCTGGTGCGATCCCGATTCTTGCCCGCCGGGATAGATTCCCCGACATGTCGACCAACGAACTTCCTTCCCTCTACGACCACGCCTCCACCGAGCGCGACCTGTACGCGCGCTGGCAGGAGGCCGGCGTTTTTACCGCGCACCCGGACCGGTCCAAGCGCAACGGCGGAGATCGCGACCCGTTCGTCATCCTTATGCCGCCGCCGAACGTCACGGCGGTGCTGCACATGGGCCACGGACTCAACAATACCGTACAAGACGTCATCACCCGCTGGCGGCGGATGTGCGGCGACGAGGCATTGTGGCTGCCGGGCACCGATCACGCGGGCATCGCGACGCAGAATGTGATCGAGAAGCAGCTGGCGAAGGAGGGCAAGACTCGCTTCGACCTCGGGCGGGAGGCCTTCGTGGCGCGCACGACGCAGTACGTGGAAGAGACCGGGGGCACGATTCTCTCCCAGCTCAAGGCGATCGGCGCGTCGGCGGACTGGACGCGCACCGCCTACACGCTGACGCCGCCGCTGTCGCGCGCCGTGCGCGAGGCGTTTGTCCGCCTGTTCGAGAAGGGGCTGATCTACCGGGGACACCGCGTGATCCACTGGTGTCCGCGCTGCCTCACCTCGCTGTCCGACGAGGAGGCGGAGCATCACGACTCGAACGGGAAGCTCTATCACATCCGCTACCCCATCACGGCGGCCAACTCCACTGAGGAGCCGCGCTTTATCGTGGTCGCGACCACGCGGCCAGAAACGCTGTTGGGTGACGTGGCCATCGCGGTGCATCCCGCCGACCCTCGTTATGCGGACCTCGTCGGACGCACGGTGCGGCTGCCGATCTCGGATATCGAGATCCCGATCGTGGCGGACGAGTACACCGATCCCGCCTTCGGGTCAGGGGCGGTGAAGATTACGCCGGCCCACGACGCGAACGACTTCGACGTGGCGCAGCGTCACGCCCTCCCGATGCCGGTGATCCTCACGCCCAACGGTTTCCTTGCTGAAGTGGCCGACGCCGCCGGCCGCGTGCCGTCTGACTTCGCGGGGCTGGAGCGCTTCGAGGCGCGCAAGGCGATCGTGAAGCGGCTGGAGGCGGAGGGGCACCTGGTGAAGGTGGAGCCGCACGCGCACTCCATCCGGCGCTGCTATCGCTGCGACACGGTGGTGGAGCCGCGGCTCTCGGAGCAGTGGTTCGTCCGCATGAAGCCGCTCGCCGAGCCTGCGTTGTTGGCCGTGCGCGAGCGCAAGATCCGCATTTTGCCGGAGCGCTGGGAGGCCGTCTACATCAACTGGCTCGAGGGCATCCGCGACTGGAACATCTCGCGCCAGTTGTGGTGGGGCCACCGCATTCCGGTGTGGTACTGCGATGCCTGCGGCAGCGTGACCGCGTCCCGCGACGACATGACGCACTGCCCCTCCTGCTCCGGCGCCGTGCGTCAGGATGAGGACGTGCTGGACACGTGGTTCTCGTCCGGACTCTGGCCGTTCTCCACGCTGGGCTGGCCGGCCAGCACGCCAGACCTGAAGGCGTTCTACCCCACCGACCTGCTGATCACCGCCCCCGAGATCCTTTTCTTCTGGGTGGCGCGCATGATCATGACGGGTTACGTGTTGATGGGGGAGGCGCCGTTCAGCAGTGTGTACCTGCACGGCACGGTGCGCGACACCAACCACGTGAAGATGTCGAAGTCGTTAGGCAACGGCATCGACCCGCTGGACGTCGTGTCGCTCTACGGCGCCGACGCGCTGCGCTACACGGTGATTGCCGGCATGGGCATGGGCGCGGACACCATCCTGGATCCCAAGGACCTCGACCGTTCCTTCGGCCCGGGGCGCAACTTCGTCACCAAGCTGTGGAACATCGGCCGCTTCCTCCTCAGCAACGTGGGCGAGGAGGAGGTGCTCTCCCTCGACCACCTGCCCGAGGGGGACTTCACGCGGGCCGACCGCTGGATTCTCGGCCGCCTGAACGTGGCCATCGAGGCGTGCAATGCCGCCCTCGGTCCGGCTCGCCACGCGGGATCGGCGTGGACCGAGGACGAGCAATACGCCGGCCTGCGGTTAAACGAGTACACCGAGGCGGCGCGCAACTTCGTGTGGAACGAACTCGCCGACTGGTACCTCGAATCGGTCAAGACGCGCCTCTCCGAGCCGGGCGACGATCGCAGCGCCGCCCGCGCCGTGCTGGTGTACGCCTTTGACCGCGCGTTGCGGCTGCTATCGCCGATCGTGCCCTTCGTGACCGAGGCGCTCTGGCAAAAGCTGCCGGGCGTGGCGGACGGCGCGTTCCTCGTCACCGCGCCCTGGCCCACGCAACGTCCCACGCCGGGGAACTCCACGGATTTCGAGCTGGTACAGCACCTCGTGGCGGCGGTGCGGCAGCAACGCAGCGACCACCAGATCCCGCCGGGCAAGCGCATCGAGCTGCTCATCGATCCCGCGCAGGGGCGCGACGGCGCCGCGTCACGGGCCATTCTCGGGGAAGAAGTGAAGACCATCGAACATCTCACGCGCTCGACCGTGCAGTTCGTCTCGACGGCCCCCTCGGCGTCGGCGGTCCACGGCCTGTCCATTGATGGTTCAGAGTTCTGGGTCCTCACCGACGCGGCCGACGTGGCCAAGCAGTGCGCCAGGATGCGGCAGGAACTGGCGGACCTCGAGAAGCAGCTGACGGGACTGCGCGGCCGGCTCGGCAATGAGCAGTTCGTGTCCCGGGCCAAGCCCGAGGTCGTCGAGGGCGAGCGCCGGAAGGAAGCGGAGCTGATCGTTCGTCAGGAGCAACTGTCGGCGAAAGTGGCGTCGTTGTGCGGCGCCTGACGCGTCTCCTGATCGCGGCCGCCGCGTGTAGCTGCGCGTCGCCGGGCATGCCCCCGGGTGGGCCCGAGGATTTCGACACACCCAAGGTGCTGCGCGTGCGGCCGGACACCAACGCCGTCAACGTGCGCGAGGGTGGCATCACCTTCGAGTTCGACGAGGTGGTGAGCGAGCGGCCGCAGGGGGCAACCGACCTCGCGAGCCTCTTCGTAATCTCCCCGAGTCACGGCGAGAACAGCGTCTCGTGGAAGCGCACGCAGGTGACGGTTCGCCCTCGCGATGGCTTCACGCCAAACACGACGTACTCGATCACGATGCTGCCGGGGCTCGTTGACCTCGAGGGAAACGCGGACAGCACGGGGCGCTCGGTCGTGTTCTCCACCGGACCCACCATCGCCACCGGACACATGCGAGGCATCGTGTTCGACTGGCTGGCGGACAAGAGCGCGCCGCGCGCACTCATCGAGGCCTTTCCGATTCCCACCGCGCGTGACTCCACGCGTTACATCGCGCTCGCAGACTCGGTGGGGCGCTTCGACCTCGGGCATCTTCCGCCAGGGCAGTACCTCCTGCGGACGATCGTGGACCAGAACAAGAATCGCCTGCTCGATCCACGCGAATTGTACGACTCGGCGACGGTAACACTCACCGACTCGCTGCGCCGCGAAATGCTGGCGTTCGTGCGAGACACCCTCGGTCCAGGCATCCAGAACGTCGCCGTCGTGGACTCGCTGACCCTGCGCGTGACGCTCGATCACGCACTCGACACGGCGATGGTCATCACGCCCGCACAGTTCAGCGTGAAAGAGAGCGACTCCACCGTGGCCATCATTGCCCGTGCGCTTACCCAGCGCCAGTTCGACGCGATTCGGGCAGACTCCGCGCGCGCGAAGGCGGTGCAGGATTCCCTGCGGGCGGTGGCACGTGCCGACTCGGCGCGCCGGGCGGACAGCACGCGCACCGACAGCGCGGGCGCGGGCCAGGTGCGACGCACTCCGCCGCCTCCCCCGCGCCCTGCCGTCGATACCACGGCGCTGGCGGGCACACGCGATACCGTGAAGACTCCGCCCCCGAAGCCGAGCGTGCGCATTCCGGTTTCCGATGTCGTGATCGTGCTGGCGCAGCCGCTGAAAGCGGGTACGGCATACCGGCTGCGGGCGGCCGACCTGCGTTCGCTGCTCGGCTACACGCGGTCGAGCGAACGGGTGTTCACCACGCCGAAGCCGAGGCCGATTGCGGATTCCACCGCGAAAGACACGACGGCCCGCGACACGACGGCGCGCGATACCACGGCGCGCGATACGACGGCGCGCGACACCAAGGCGCGCGATACCGCCGCACGAGATACCGCCGCACGCGATACGGCCGCACGAGACACAACGGCACGAGCGATCGCGGCGAGAGTCAGCACCGCGCGAGGCGGCGTCGCCATTCCCGCGGCGAACCGCTTCGCGGGCACACCACTGGATGCGGGCACGCGCTTGCCGCTCCGGATTGCGTCACCGTCGTCAGGGGTGGCGCTCGCCACGCGGCCCGATCCTGTGCGCGGGAATGCGGTGGGCCGCAACTACCGGGAAGAGCGTTAGGCGCGTGGGCGACGCCCGCCGGGTCCTGCCAGCTATTGGAACGCTGCTGGAACATCCCGAGGTGCGGGAGCTGCTGACACACGCCCCACGATCGCTGGTGACCGAAGCCGCACGACGCGCGGTGACGCGCGTTCGGGAAGGACTGGTGCCATCTCCCGACGTTGGAAATCCGGAGGCGCCACCGGCAGGCCAAACGGCCGGCCCGGGCGCAGCACCCTCGGGCTGGGGAGCACTTATCACGGAGGAATTGCGACGCCTCGCGGCGCCCTCGCTCCGCCCGGTGCTGAACGCAACGGGGGTCGTGCTGCACACCAACCTGGGCCGGGCGCCATTGGCCAGTGCGGCGCTGGACGCCATCACGCTCACCGCCAGCGGTGCGACCAATCTCGAGTACGACGTGGAGGCGGGGCGTCGGGGCTCGCGTTATTCGCATTGCGTGTCGCTGCTGCGCGAATTGACGGGGGCGGACGATGCCATCGTGGTGAACAACTGCGCGGCGGCGCTGGTGCTCGTGCTGAACACCTTCTGTGACAAGAAGGAAGCGATCATCTCGCGCGGGGAGTTGATCGAGATCGGCGGCAGCTTCCGGGTGCCGGATATCATGGCGCGCAGTGGGGCCGTGTTGCGCGAAGTGGGCACCACGAATCGCACGCACGTGGACGACTATCGTGCGGCCCTCGCCGAATCGACGGGCGCCATCGTCAAGGTGCATCGCTCCAACTTCGAGGTCCGCGGATTCGTCGCCGAGGCGCCCGTGCGTGTACTCGCCGAGGTGGCGCGCGACGGCGGCGTCCCATTGCTGTTCGACTTCGGCAGCGGCCTGCTGCTTGACCTCACGCCGTATGGCTTGGGCGGCGAGCCCACCGCGCGCGATGCGGTGAGCGAAGGGGCCACGCTCACCCTGATGAGCGGCGACAAGTTGATGGGCGGGCCGCAGGCGGGAGTGATCGTAGGGAGCCGTGAGGCGGTGGCCGCGTGCCGCTCCAACCCGCTCTGCCGCGCGCTGCGCGTGGACAAGCTCACGCTCGCCGCGCTAGAGGCCACGCTCGCTTTGTATCGCGAGCCTGAGCGAGCGCTGCGGGAGATTCCCGCGCTCGCCATGCTGACCGCCTCGGCCGAGTGCGTCGCGGAGCGCGCCCGGACGTTAGGCGGGACGCTGCGGGCCGCCGGCGTGGTGTGCGATGTCGTACCCAGTGACGCCACCGTGGGTGGAGGCGCCTTTCCCACCGCACGCATTCCATCGTGGAGCGTCGCCCTCGATGGCAACGCGGCAGACAATGACCGTCGCCTGCGCCTCGGCGGGACACCGGTGGTCGGACGGATCGAGGATGACCGGCTGCGACTCGACGTGCGTTCCGTTCCTGCTGCGCTCGATGCCGCGCTCGCGGACGCGGTCGTCGCGTCGCTCGCCACGGCGGCCGCCAGCGCAGCCGATTCTCCCCGTCCCCATCGCTTATGACTCGCGTGGCCGCCTTTCTCGATCGCGATGGTACGCTCATCGTGGATGAGCACTATCTGGCCGACGCGACGCGTGTGCAGCTGCTGCCCGGCGCCGCTGAGAGCGTGGCGGCCGTCAATGCGAGCGGACTGCTTGCCGTAGTGGCCACGAACCAGAGCGGCATCGCACGCGGGCTCATCACGCCCGCGCAGTATGAAGCGGTGCGGCACCGGCTGGACGATCTGCTCGAGGCTTCGGGAGCGCGTCTCGACGCGAGTTATCTCTGCCCGCACGGCCCGCCTGTTTCG
>JBDSVW010000431.1:0-5352 GCA_039927015.1 Gemmatimonadaceae bacterium
GTCGCCATCCAACGCGCGCCGGACTGTGTTCCGGGTGAACGAGTCGTGTGCATGCAACCTCCTGCGCCTGATGCGTGCTGCTGGGGTGATGGGCGGCGGTCCGCCCGCGGGTGAGCTGCTTTCATCCTGCCGCGACGTGCAGGGTGGATGCGCGTCGGGGGGGGGTGGAGGGTGGGCGAGAAAAATCCGCGCGGCAGGGGCACGACACCGCACGTGATTTTGCATACAATTTGGCTTGTGCAACGGCTACGTCAACGGCTCGCGTTGTTAAAGCAGGAGATCATCACATCCGGACGCTCACGTGAGCCTGCCGCTCGTACACCCGCCCAATCGCAACCACGGCGTCACGTTCCGAGGTCGTTTTCGGGCCGGCGGGATTCATCACAGGGCGACAACGACTGACCATCCCTTGCACCTTCGCCTGAGGCGCTCAGCAGCACGCGTCATCACCTCGTCTCCGCCTGAGTCCCACGCGCCATGCGGCACGGCTAGACTTCAGCATCCCACGTGAACCCTCGTCGGCTCCCCATCTATGTCGCTTTTCCCCGCTCTCGACGAACACTTCCTGGGCAATCCCCTTTCAGCCTGGGTTACCGCTGGTTTCATCGTCGCGGGCGTGAGTATCGTCCTGCTGGTGATCAAGCACGTCGTCGGGTGGCGGCTGACGGCGCACGCCGCCCGGACCGCGACGGATCTCGATGATGGTGCCGCCGACCTGTTCAACCGGACGCGTCATTACTTCATCCTCGCCCTCGCACTCCGCGCCGGCGCCTTCGCACTAACGCTTACGGATGGCGCCCAGGAAGCGCTGAGAAAGGGCATCGGCATCGTGGTGCTCCTGCAGATCGCGGCGTGGGGCAATGGCCTCGTCACGTTCTGGCTCCGGCGCTGGTCGCACCAGCGTTTCGGCGAGCACGCATCGTCCACGACGATCAATGCCATGGGGGTGTTGGCGCGTGGCGCGCTGTGGACGATCATCCTGCTGCTCGCCCTGCGCAACGTTCTCGACTACGATATCACCACGCTCATCACCGGCGTGGGCATCAGCGGGATCGCGATCGCGCTGGCGGTCCAGAACATCCTTGGCGATCTGTTCGCCGCGCTCTCCATCGTGCTGGACAAGCCATTCGACGTGGGCGACACGATAGCGGTGGACACCTTCAAGGGCACGGTCGAGCATGTCGGCCTGAAGACCACCCGCGTGCGCTCGCTCGGCGGAGAGCAGGTGATCTTCTCCAACAGCGACCTGCTCAAATCACGGGTGCGGAATCTTCGGCGCATGGTGGAGCGACGGGCGCTTTTCTCCATTGGCGTCACATATGACACGCCGCCCGACGACGTGGCGCGCATTCCCGCGATCATCCGCGAGATCATCGACGAGACGCCCCACGCCCGGTTCGATCGCGCCCACTTTGCACGCTTCGCTGATTCCTCGCTGGACTTCGAGGTCGTGTACTTCACGACGTCGAGCGACTACTCGGTCTTTGCCGCCACCCAGCACGCGGTGAACCTCGCGCTGCTCAGGCGCTTTAACGAAGAGAGCATCAGCTTCGCCTTCCCCACGCGCCGGATCATCCACGATCGGGAGGGGGAAGCGGTGGGGCTCCCTCCGGGTGACGGAGAGCGGCTGACGGAGTGACGGCCCGCAACGATGCGGTCGCTGCCGATGGATCGCTAGCTATCGGTCGCGCAGCGGTCCCAGGTGGCGCGACGCACCGCGTGTTCCACCAGGTCGTTGCCCACTCGCCCGTCGTCCACCCGAGCGGCCCGCCACAAGATCGCGTCCCGCAGCTCCCGCACCATGGACGACGTCGCGACCGGCTCCCACGGCGCTCCCCCTAACGCGCGAAAACGCCAGGACGCCTCGGGCACCCCACGTGCGTAATCGCCCCAGCGGCGCGCCAGGCCCCCCGCCCGCCCCTCGGCCGCGAAGCGCATCGCCGAGCCGAGCGCGGCGGCATCCCGGCCCGCAAGCGCCGGTGTCTGCAAGAGGCACGTCCAGGCGCCGCTGGCCTCCTCCGACGCGCGCATCATCCGGATGGAGCCCGAAATCGCGTCCACGCCGATGGACGGTGAGTAGCGCACGTCCAGGCGTGGCAGGGGCGCAATGAGCGTGCGGCGGACGGCGTCGGCCACGCCGAGGTGCCGTCCGCTTCCGTACGTGGTGTCGTACCACTCGGCGATGGATGGGTCGATGGCCGCGATTTCGCGAAGGGCGTTGAGCGTGGCGTCTCCCTCCGGCGCGCCGCTGCGTGGCGCGGTGGCAGAGGCGTAACCCGTCAGCAACTCGTCCTGCACGGAGCTCAAGTAGCCGTTGAGGCGACCGCGGTGCGCGAGCGCGGAGGCCACAAACCAGTCGACGCCGCGCGCGAAGGCTTCCGTGGGACGATCTTCCGGCGTCGCTGCCGACGGAGAGTCGCGACGCGGCCGCCGCGCACTCGCCAGACGTCGGACTGTCGCGGAGAAATCGTCGCGATACTGCCGCACGGAGCGGTCGGTGCGATAGCCGCCGCGCACTCCGTAGGTGCGCCGGGCCGCCTGCCAGTCGAGGTCATGGGCCAGCTCGTGCGCCATCGCGCCGGCGCCGGTGGCCAGCGGGAAGTAGACCGTACGCGACCCTGGGTCGTGGAGCGCCAGGGCGCGATCTGCCAGCGGAGACTCTCCAAAACGCACACTCAGTCCCGTCACGTCGAAGCCGGGGAAGACGGTGGTCAGGTCCGCCACCACTTCCTCGAGCATGCGCGTGTAGTACGGACGCCAGCTCGCCGGCACCCGGTCGTCGAAGGTGAGCGCCGCCAGGCCGAGCCGACTCTGCAACTCGATCGCCGCCACACCGGGATCGCCCGGAAGCCAGGCACGTTCCTGCGCGTAGGGACGCATGGCAACGGCGGCGTTGAGCAGCGCCAGCGCCGCTTCGCTCGACGCGCCGATGCTGGCGCGCATTCGGCCCCACTCGGCGACCAACGACTCCTCGGTTCTGGCGTTCACGAAGGTCGCGCGGGCCGCGCGATCGCCGACGGAACGGGCCATGCCGATGACGAACGACGAGTAACTCGCCATCGTGACGGTAATCGGCGCCTGCGGCGGCGCGAATCGACGAGCCACGGTGGTCGCCGCCACCTGCCAGACACCGGCACTGTGGGCATACGAGACCGAATCGTCCACCGCCACGGGGCCCAGCGAATCGAGGCGGGCAGCAAGCTGCGGCAGGAGCTCCACGGCCTCCCTCGAGGCAGCGGCATCGGAGGCCGACGACAGCGGACGCTCGACGTCGAAGCGCCGGGTGGCGCGCCACACGGGCACGAGGTCGAGCGCTTCCATGCGCTGGCGCCGCGCCTCCTTCAACAGGGACGCGACATCCCGCATCGCCAGCGCGCGATCGCGCGCCTGGGCGATGGCGGCCGTCGCGACAGCCGACGCGCGATGCGAGACCACGCCCGACGCGACGCCCACATCGTATGCCATGCGAAGCGCCACTTCGGCCGACCGCGGATTCTCCGACTGTTCCAGCACGCTGTCGATGAACTGCCGGTGCGCCACACCCATTCCGGGAATATTTCTCGGGGCGATGAGGTCGAGCGCTGCACTGGGGGTGACGTACGCGTCGCCCAGGGCGCTACGCGCGAGAATGGCGTCGGCAACACGCCGCCGCATCTCTGCCGGCACCAGGGGGTCGCGAAGCGCGTAGTCGATCAGCCGGAAGGGGCTTCCGACACCGAGACGAAGACGCTCCAGATAGAGCAGCGCCATAGCCTCGCCACCTGACACATCGCGCGCCTGACGACCACGCACCACACGCTCCAGCGAATCCGCGAAGCGTGCGCCTAACGAGAGCTCGGACGCCAGACGCACCGGCCGCGCCGTGGACCGGTCACGTATCACGGCCAGAACGCCAGCGGCAAGCACGACGGCAAGCCCGACGCTGATGGTGATCGTGCGAGTGCGCGGCAAAAAACCCATGCTCTCCTCGGAAGTCTTCTTGCAAACTACGTCGTCGATAGCGCCTCGCGCTGGAAAAAATTTGCGAGGCGTGCCCCCGTCCTCGGACAGCGTCAGCGCGCCGGTGGTCACACACGCGGCGCTGGCCGCCCCACGCTACTTTACCCGCTGCCCCGAGAGTCGGTGCCAATCAGATCGCCCCGCGTCCACATGATTCGACGGTACGCCCTCTTCGCCGCAGCGATAGCCTGCTCGTCCCCCCGCATCTGCCGCGGACAGGAGGCCGCGTCCGTGCCCACGCGCTCCTCGCTGGGCCTGTCCTCGGTGGGCGCCATCACCCTCCATGTGGGAGGCGTCGACATGGAGCGCTCCATACGGGGGGCGGAAGCGGGGCTCTCGGTCGACCTGGGCCACTTCGCGTCACCCCGCGTGCGTCTCGTCGCCGACGGAGCGTTCCTGCGCACATTCCCATACACGGAACGCGTGGAGAGCGAGGGCAAGACCTACCGGGACGTGCTCTATGACCTGTCGGGGAACCTGAGTGTCGTCTTGCGCGCGACGCCGGTGGAGTCGCGGCTCTCCCCGTACATCGGCGCCGGTGTGGGCATCCACGTGCTCACGAGCAGCTTCACCAGCCTGGCCATCGACACCAGATACAACACCAACAACTTCGGGCTGCTGGCGATGGCCGGCCTACACGCCCGGGTGGGGCAAAGCTCCCGACGCTCGTTGCTGCTGGAGGTGCGCCGAGTACAGGCGAAGGATGTCAGCCGCCTGAGTGTCCACCTGGGCGTGTCGGCCCTGTTCAACGACCTCGCGCGACGGTAATGGTACGACGCACGCGGCCGCGACTACGCTAGTCCAGCTGCGCGTCCAGCTCGATAGCCACATTGCCCTTGAAACTGCGCGATACCGGGCACGTGTCCTTGGTGGCCGCTGCCACCGCCTGAAAATCCTCGGCGGAGATGCCCGGCACCGTCGCGCGCACGGTCAGCTTCATGGTAGTGATGGTCATGGCGTCACCGACCTTTTCGACCGTGCAAGCGGCATGCGTCTCGATCTTGGTGGCCGGCGTACCCTTCGACTCCAGCCCTCCGCTCAGCGCCATGCTGAAGCAGGCGGCCTCGGCGGCGGCGAGCAGCTCCTCGGGATTCGTTCCTTTTTCATCGCCGAAGCGCTTGGCGAAGGAGTAGGCGCCTCCGACGGAACCGCTCTCCGACGAATAGCTCCCTGTTCCCCCGCGGAGACCCCCTTCCCATACAGCAGATGCGTGACGAGTAGGCATGATATGTTGATGTGGTGTGAGAGATGATGGGACGGAGGATCAACTCCGCGGCACCGGCGGGCGTTCCCCCCGGCTCCCGGTCGTCTACCGATGCTGCTCATCCGGGAGTTCGCGTTCGAGCTTGGCCT
>JBDSVW010000432.1:0-13864 GCA_039927015.1 Gemmatimonadaceae bacterium
CGAACTAGGACTCTCCTGATCCAGAGTCAGGCGTGTTGCCAGTTACACCAAGGGGCAAATGGACCTTCCGATGGGCGGAAGGCGTACGAGAAAATACCCCGCCCGCCACTCGCCGGGCAACCCCTCAACCCCACCGCATGTCCCCACTCAAGTTCGCTGCCACCCTCTCGCTGTGCGTCCTGAGCGCATGCCGGGGGGCCGTCGACCCGTGGGGGCCATCGCTCGAATCAGCCAAGCGGAACGCCGACAACGTGTTCGCGGCCTTCGCCTACCGGTACCACAATGTGCAGCGCGATGGAAAGTTCACCGTCGCCCGGCAGAAGATGGGGCGTTACGCCCTCATTCCGTCCAAAATCTTCAACGACACGTCCGTCTGGACGACCATGGCGGGCGACACCGCGCGCTCGTTCGTGATGGAGGGGGCGCTGTCCGATTCCCGATACCTGTTCCGTGCGCGCGGCTCGGCCGGCCTGCCCGATCGCCTCGGCGAACAGCGGCACAGTCTGCAACTGCGCGCGCTGGGCGACGACAACTTCGAGTGGATCACCCACGTGGATCAGGGCATCGGGCCCGTGCGGGCCGAGCAGGTCGGCCGAGCGCTCGGCGCCCTCTTCACCTCGTTCGAATCGATGCGCGACCAGAATATCCCGCGGCATGCGCGAACCGTCTTCCCGCACACCGCGCGACACCTGGGACAGCTCTTCGCCATCGATTCCCTTCGGACCGTCGCGGTGGGAGATGGATCGACGTCGTTCTTCATGCGCATCACGCTCAGCCCCGATACGCTGCGCGTTCGGTATCCCGCCTTTGCCGCGTACCTCGACAAGTACGTCATGCCGTCCACGCTGCGCATGCAGCTCACGGATCGGTCGGGTGCGACTTACTTCGATCTCGACAAGCACGACGACCATTTCACGGTCAGGCTCCGCGCGAAATCGGGCGAACTGGTCGCCTTGTCCGGCCCGGCCCGGCCGATGCCCGATTCGCTGCGCATTCGCCTGGATGCGTCCGCGAAGTTCATGCTCTTTCGCGTCGGGTATTCCAACCTGGTCGGGGATTTCATCTTCGAGCGCAGTGCACACGAACGCGCCTGGTTCATGCGGTTCCAGAAAGAACCCGATTGGCGACTTCCGCTTGCGGCCGACCGGCTCATCAAGTCGCCGCTGCGGCGTCCCTTCGAGGGACGAGGCACGGAGCTGCGGCTTGGGGTGCGCGACGATCTCGGCAACCAGGCCATGAGCCAGCGTCAGGTGCGCACTGCGGTGCGCGAGAGCGCGATCATGCGTTTCCTGGGCGGGCTGGGCGCGAGCGCCTTCGGCGACTTCTCCGGCAACTCGGAAGTCGAGGAGAATCGATTCATCTCCGAAACGTTCGGCGCGCTGCGCCAGGATTTCGCGGCCATCGCCCGCTAACGCGCTCAGCGGACGCACATTCGCTCCCGAACGCAAGAAAGGCCGCGCAGCGCAACGCGCTGGCGGCCTTCAGATTGTCTGCGGACTCATGGCTCGGGAATCGCCAAGCGCATCGCCATTGGAACTCTCCGTCCTACCGGACGACGGCTGGCTAATGACTCCCTGGTACCACGAGACCGCGAATGAACATTTATGGAGCTGAGGGGGATCGAACCCCTGACCTCTGCAGTGCGATTGCAGCGCTCTCCCAGCTGAGCTACAGCCCCTCATTGCCAGAAGTGCGCCACAATATCAACGACGGTCGCACTCCGACGTAACGACACGGCCCCGCTTGGGCGGGGCCGTCGTTGGAGGAAACCTAGCCGACACGCGCCCGAAGTCAAGCGAAGCGCGGCTAAACGCTGGAACGAAGGAGACTTGGGAACCCTTCGACTACTCGAAGTCCTGCCGCTCCCTCGCATCCTGTTCATGCACGATCTGCGCAGTCAATACGTCCGAGACCAGCTCTCCCTGCGCGGCACGCGCGTGAATGAAAAGCGCACGCAGCCGGACGGCGACTACATCCTGTACTGGATGCAAAGCACCCATCGGCTGGAGGAGAACTGGGCGCTTCGCTTCGCCGTACGCGAGGCCGACCGGCTCAACAAGCCGCTCATCATCCATCAGGGGCTCGACCCGACCTACGAGCACGCGAGTGACCGCATCCATGCGTTCGTGCTCGCCAACGCGCGTGAGCTGCAGGCGCGTGCAGCGACGGCAGGCCATCACTATCACTTCGTTCTGCGCCGGCGGCGAGATGACGACCGGCGCGTCGTGGACCGGCTCGCCAGCCGCGCGGCGATGGTGGTCACCGATCTCTATCCGACATGCGGCATCGCCGAGCGCACGCGTCGCTTCGCCGACCGCGTCAATTGCCGCGTGGTGGCCATCGAATCGCATGGTGTCGTGCCGTCAGGAGCAAATGAGAAAGAGGAGTACGCCGCGCGGACCATACGTCCGAAGCTGCGCCGCCTGCTGGACCTGGCAATGGAACCCGTCGAGGACCGTCCCGCACGTCTGGCGGTGAGTGCATCGCTGGCCGGATCGCTGGAGTGCGAGCCGCTCGACCTGCTGCACGCCGACCTCGCGACCGAGATCGCCCGCTGCGACATCGACCACGGTGTGCCGCCAGTTCCGCTCCCCAGTGGATATGCGGCGGCGCGGTCGCGACTCGAGTCGTTCTGTCGAGGCGCGTTAGCAGACTACTCCGCGCGGCGCGCCGATCCAAATGATGACGAGGGCTCGAGCCGCCTCTCCCCCTATTTGCACTTCGGACAGATTTCGGCAGCCGAGGTGGTGCGCGCGGTGATGGCCGCAGGGGCGGGAGCGGAAGGCGAGCGCTTTGTGGACGAGCTGGTCACCTGGCGCGAGCTGGCCCTGAACTTCTGCCTTCGCAATCCCAGCTACGGCACGTTAGACGGCCTGCCCGACTGGGTGCGAAAGACGATGGCGAGCCATGCCGGAGATCCGCGCGATGCCACCTACACGCTGGAGGAGTTCGAACTCGGCCGAACCCACGACCCGCTGTGGAACGCGGCGCAGGGTGAGCTGGTCCAGTCCGGCACGATGCACAACGTGATGCGCATGCTCTGGGGCAAGCACGTCATCCTCTGGAGCGCCGAGTATGCTGACGCGCTCGCATGGCTCATCCATCTCAACAACAAATACTCGCTGGATGGCCGCGATCCCAGCAGTTACGGCGGCATCCAGTGGTGCTTCGGAAAGTTCGATCGCCCTTTCTTCCGGCGGCCCGTGCTCGGACTCATTCGACCGATGTCGCTCGAGCGCGCGCGAAAGAAATGGGATGCAAATCGATATATCGCCCGCTGGAATCCATCGGCGTCCCGCTCCCAGGATCACCTTTCCCGGGAGCAGCTCTCCCTGGATCCCTAGCTGCGGGATACAGCGATGACGCCGCAGGCCAACCGACTTATGAGGTGGCCTCGTCGCCCATGTCCTGCGACTGCATGCGTCCGCGATCGCCCACCGGGGTTGACTCCGGCATGCCCTCGCGCGACACGACCACGGCCGATTCGCGATCGCTGAACTTGGCGCCATTGGCACGTGCCGTGGAGCGTCCACGTGCCTCCCCGCCTTCGCGCCCGATCGCCGCCATGTGGGCACGATCACGGCTTACTACCTCGCCACCCTTTCGGCCGGCGTTGCGTGCTTCATCCCGCGACCATTCATGCGCCGTTCCCTTGGCGTGGGCCGCGCGTCCTCCCTTGCTCGCAATTTCGCGCTGACGTTCGGGGTCCATCGAGGCGAACCCCCGCTTGCTCTTGCTAGTCATAATGTTCCTCCCAGAACACTTGGGCAGCCATTTGACGCGCGGTTGTCCCAACAGCCGCGCGGGAGCAGTGAGTGGTTGTCCAGTCACTCCCTAACCCTAACGCACGAGAACGCAAATGCTCTCCATCCTCGGAGCGGAATTCCGGTCTCATCCAACGACCTCGAGCGACATGCTCTGTCGCGCGAAACGCGGCGCGGGTGAACGCCAGAAATTGAGCCGCTCCCGAACACCTCTCCCGCGCGGTGGGCTATTTTGTCTCATATTCTTGCCAGACTCAGCGCGGTAGGTCACATACGAACCTCGCGCGCTCACGCGTCGTTCCCGTAGTACCAGTTTGGCTCGCGATGGTTGCGATACTCAAGCGAGCTCGGCTGCCGAATTCCCACCGCCATGCCACTCACGATTCGATTCCTCGGCACCTCGGCGTCCCGTCCCACCGTCGAGCGGGGAGTAGCCTCTATCGCCCTCGTGCGAGAGGGGGAGACTCTCCTGTTCGACTGCGGTGAGGGTACCCAGCGACAAATGATGCGGTACGGGGTCTCGTTCGCCTTCGCCGACGTCTTCTTCTCGCACTTCCACACCGACCATTACCTCGGCATCATCGGCCTACTGCGCACGATGGCCTTGCAGGGGCGCACGGATCTTCTCCGCTGCTGGGGTCCGAGGGGAGCCGCCCGCATCCTCAAGAAGTGTGAGACCTTAGGATCGGACCGGTTGACCTTTCCCGTGGAAGTGCGGGAGCTGGAAGCGGGAGAGTCGGTGCGCCGTCGCGAGTACACCATTCACGCCGTCGCGGCGGAGCACCGGGGTGCCCCCGCGTTGACCTGGGCACTCGTGGAGGACACGCGACGCGGGCGGTTCAATCCCGACCTGGCGCGCGAGTTCGGCATTCCCGAGGGCCCCATGTGGGGGCGGATTCATCGGGGAGAAGCGGTGACGCTGGACGACGGGCGCGTTGTCCGCGCCGAAGAACTGGTGGGACCATCGCGCCCGGGTCGCCGCGTGGTGATCACCGGCGACACGCGGCCGTGCGAGTCCACTCGAGTGGCGGCGACCGACGCAGACCTGCTGGTGCACGAGTCGACGTTCAGCGACGAGGAGGTCGAACGTGCGCGGGAGACCGGACACTCCACGGCCCGCGAGGCCGCTGAACTGGCGCTGGCTGCGGGGGCGCGACGCCTGATCCTGACGCACCTCTCCGCCCGCTATACGCGGGATGTCAGCGAGCTCGAACGCGAGGCGCGACGCGTCTTTCCCGCCACCACTGTGGCTCGCGACGGCATGGAGATCGACGTGCCCTTCGCGGACGCCGGGAGCGAGGCAACCGCGTATTCGAGTGCGTGAAGCTCGCGCGACGGTGCGGGCGCACAGGCCTGACCGTCCCCGCCTGCGACCGGCAGGCTCACGCTTACGAAACGAGGTAGGCGGGGCGGTTGGCGTGAATCGGCATCGAGCGCCGGAAGAGCGAGGCGAGTTGCTGCTCGGAGAGTCCCGCGAGCACGGTGGCCGGCTCGAGGCGGGCCCGCGGGTCGCTCACGCCGGCGCCACGCGCGTTGATCCAGGCGTACCGGTTGTATCGCGCGGTCGCCGACGGATGGACGAACACGAGGATGGCGCTGGAGTGGCTGGGTGACTCCACCTTCACGCTCCACGATGTGCCGTCGGGAGAGCGGAACGAACTCATTGTCTTCCTTCGTTAGGTTCTGCCAGCGGGCGCATCGAGCAGCGCCTCAACGGGCTGGCGCCCGTTGTAGCCGGAATCCGCATCGTGCCAGTATTGCACGCTGTGCTCGCCATGCCTCCAGCACCAGAACAGCTGGCGTCCCTCGATGTCCGCAGGAAAATCGACGAGGCCCAGTTCGAATCCCTTGAACTCGAGCCCGAGGTGCGCAATCTCCCCCACGAAGCCCTGGATGTCGCGGGCCAGCCGCTGCGCCTGGTGTTGCAGCTCCTCGGCCTGCGGGGCGGGCTTCTCGGAGCGGCTGAGGGTCGCGGCAATCTCGAACGCCTCCACCGTGCGCTGCCATTCACGATAGTGCTCGATGATGTCGCTCACAATGCGCGACACCAGCGGCAACATTCGGTTTGCCTCTTCCAGCGAAAACCTCTGCATCATTCTGCTCTCCCGTGCTCAGTCCATCCGGCCAACCGTTGGAAGAAGGCGGATTGCACTCCCGGCATCAAGAGGGAACCACGCATCGGGTCGCGCGAAACGCGCCGTGACCGCGAGGTTGAGTTCTCCACATGGCGTGCTACCGCACGTACGCCCGGCGCAGGTTGCGCGAACGACGCGTGCGGCAGCGCGGCGGTGCTTGCGTCGCCGGAGTAGAGCGACGATTCATCGAAGGCGCGCGCGAGGGCGCGCACCACCGCCGAGTCGCGCAGGGCGGCATCGAGCCGGAAGACACGACGCACCGGCGACGGCACGCGTGCGACCGACCACTCGTTAGGTCCGACCCGCACGGTGATCCGCGTCGTCTCGCCTGACGAGTCCTCGCGCGCGAGCACGTCATAGGTGCCTCCCTTCCACGTCGTGTTCTCGGCGGCAGACGAAGCAAGCGTGGAACGAACCTCAGCCCACCAGGGACCAGGCGCGATTCGGATGGGAGGCAGCGGCAGCGAGTACCCGCCGGCACGCGGCCCCTGTCCCGGCACGAGAAACGCGACCGCTGGGTGACCTTCCATCTGCGTGAGGCCGAACGAGGTCGAGTCGAAGACGAAGCCGGTCAGGGCCGAGACGGCGCGCCGCGCCCGCTCGTCCCGTGCCCGTCGCACAGAGTCGACGGCGGAGGCCAGCAGGCGCCGTCCCTCCTGCAGTATCGCCCGACCCTGGTCAACATCGACGAGGTGGGCCACGCCGATGCGCCGCCCCGCTCGCAGGTCGATCACACCGCGGCGCGTGGAGTGCTGGTCGCGCTCCCCCGCGATGTCGATGTCCACGTGTTGCTCGTACGTGAGAAAGGGACCGGACGCGTCCAGCAACTCGGTGTCCGTGGTGGCCTGCACGCTCGGCTCCTCGGACGTCTCCTCGTCCAGCGCCAGCGGTCGCTCGTGCGGGTGGGATGCCGCGTAGTCCTGCGCCACGCGCGAGACCACCGCATCGTCCAGTACCATCACCGAGTCCCCTGTGATGAGGTCTCGCTTGTAGATGCGCTGGCCGACGACGAGCGCATCGTAGAACGAGTGGTCGGTGTCGGCGAGATAGAGCTCCTGGAAGCGCCCATCGACGAGCGTCAACAGCAGTGGAGAGCGGCGCACTTTCACGCGGTCTGCGTCGCTGGCCACCCAGAACGTCGAATCGCCGGCCACCACCAGAAAGGATGCCCGTGGGGGCCCGCTGGGCGGTCCGGGGCGTTCACATGCCGCGGGCGCCGTCAGCAAGGCGACGCCCGTGGCGAACCGGAGAGAACGAGACAGCCGGCGCGGCGCACCGGAAACGGCCAAGGGCAGCATGAGCGCGGGAATATAGCGGAGCCCCGTACCCTGGCGGGGGCCGCAGCTCAGCGGCGCGCCACCTCCGCCACACCTTCCAGCAGCCGATTGACCTCGTCGGCGGTGGTGTAGCACGCACACCCCGCGCGCACGACACCGTCGTGCGCCTGCCCGATCCGCTCCACGACCGTGGTGGCGTAGAAGTCCCCGTTCGACGCAAAGAGCCCGTGCGGCACGAGCGCGGTGGCGACGGCGTCGGAGGGGTGGCCCGTTACCGAGAACGAGATGGTCGGCGTGCGCGGCTCGCCGGGTGGCGGCCCGTACGTCGTCACCCCGGGAATGCTTCGCAGCCCATCCCACATGCGGGCCACCAGCGCCTCGCCGCGGGCATGCAGCCCATGCATCGTGTTCACCAGGCGCTCGCGACGGGAGTCGCCGTCGGCCAGCGAGGCCAGGAAGTCGATGGCCGCCCCGGTTCCCACGATGCCCTCATGATTCTGCGTGCCGGTTTCCAGGCGTTCGGGCGCCTCGTTCGGCGCGGGGGCGAGCTTCGGCACATCGAGCGCCTCGAGCAAGTCACGCCGCGCGTAGAAGAGTCCGTGGTGCGGCCCGTAGAACTTGTACGCAGAGCAGGCCAGGAAGTCGCACTCCCACGCGCGCACGTCGATCACCCCATGCGCGGCGAAATGCACGGCATCCACAAAGCAGAGTGCCCCCGCGGCGTGGGCCAGCCGCGTGGCCGCCGCGACATCGGTCACGGTGCCTAACGCATTGGAGGCGGCGCCGATGGCGAGCAGGCGCGTGCGCGATGAGAACGCCTGTTCCAGATCCTGCCAGTCGAGCGTGCCGCTGGCCGCGTCCATGCGCACGGTCCGCACGACCAGACCGCGGTCGCGGGCCACCTCACGCCATGGCGCGACGTTCGCCTGATGATCGAGTTCCGTGACGATGATCTCGTCGCCTTCCTTCCACTGCCGCCCCAGCGACCGCGCGACGTGGAAGGCGATGGTCGTCATGTTGTTGCCGAAGGACACTTCGTCGCTGTCGGCGTTGAGCAGGTCGGCCGCCGCCTCCCGCGCCGCCGACAGCATGGCATCGGTCTCCACACTACTGGGATAGAGCCAGTGGGTGTTGGCGTTGTGGTTGTAGAGATAGTCGGTCATCGCGTCGACGACGTCGGTGGGCACCTGCGTGCCCCCGGGTCCGTCGAAGAAGGCAACGGGATGTGCCCCGTGCCTGCGGCGAAGGGCGGGAAAGCGCCCCCGAATGTCCTCGACCGACGCGACGCGCGCCTCGGCTGCGGTGGATGTCTTCATCATGGCGTTGACGTGGGGACTCGAGTGAGGAAAAACGCTAGTCGGTGATGAGCACGTCGCTCCAGCGCTCGACGATCTGGGTCGCCTCCACGTGGTCGGCCACCTCGCCGAGTTCCAGGCGGGCGAGGCGAAACAGCTCGGCGACACCTTGAATCACCGGCGACGGCACGCGCTGGTCGCGCAGGAACTCGGCGGCGATTGCCACGTCCTTCTCCAGCAGCGCCAGGCGGAAGGTGCGGGGGAAGGCCCGCGTCACCACGCGCTGGGGAATGAGATTCTCGGAGGTGTTGGAGCGGCCGCTCGAGGCGTTGATCACGTCGAGCGCCGCGCTGGGCTTCACGCCCGCCTTGGTGAGCGCCGCGAGCCCTTCGGCGATGGACCAGATGTGCACAGCGAGCAGGGCGTTGTTGACAGCCTTGAGCGCGTGTCCCGCACCTGCAGGTCCCACGTGCACGATCTTCTTGCCGAACGCCTTGAGCACCGGCAGCGCACGCGCGAACGCCGCGTCCTCACCACCGCACATCACGGTCAGGGTGCCCGCGACCGCGCCGGAGGTCCCTCCGCTCACCGGCGCGTCGATGAAGGCGATATCCGACTGCGCGAGACGGGCCGCGATGCGGCGTGACGTGGAGGGATCGCCCGACGTGCAATCGACGAGCAGCGTGCCCGGCTTCATGCCGGCGAGCACGCCGTCGGGCCCGTCCAGCAAGGACTCGACCTCGCGCGATGTCGGGAGACAGGTGATGACCACCGCCGCGTCCGCCACCGAGAGGCGCGGGGAAGCGCCGACCGTCGCGCGGTGACTTCCGGCGAAGGCGTCGGCCTTGGTGGCGGTGCGGTTCCAGACGGTGAGCTCATGGGGGCCGGCCAGGTGCACGGCCATGGGCGCGCCGATGGCGCCGAGCCCGAGAAAGGCAACTTTCATGGCGTGAAATCTGGCGGGCGACGTTCGCTCACGCGAGGGCGTGCTACTTTTCACCCTCGATGATCACCACGCTCTATCTCGACGGCATGACGACGGTGCACTGCGCGCGCGCGCTGTTCACGTCGCTGGCGCGCATCGATGGCATCGCGACCGCCGAGGTCACCATCGGGCGGGCGATCATCGACCACGACGGTCGCGCAACGGAGTCTGCGCTGGTGCACGCCGCCACCGCGGTGGGATTCACCGTGCGCGAGGTCATCGTCGAGCGTCGCCGCCTCGCGGTGCGGGACGAGGAATAGCGGCCCGCGAAACAACCCGCCCCGATGCACCTGTGGAGGCGCATCGGGGCGGCAGTCGCGGGCGCAGGCTACCGCTCGCGCTACATGGAGAACCAGTAGCTCGCCTTGATGAGGAAGGTGTTCTCCGGATGTGCGCTGAACAGGTTACGATAGTCGCGGCTGAAGCGGAACGAGCCGGGGTCCATGTCATCCTGGATGCGGCCCTGCGCCCAGACGAAGAAGAGCGTGGATCCCGGGCGGTACTCCCAGCGCAGCACCGTGTTGGAGCGGAACTGCTTGAAGTTGAAGCCACCCGGCTCGCCCTTCTGCGTGAAAGGACTGAAGCGGTCGTCGTAATCCTTCGCACGCGGGTTCACCGTTTCGCGCCAGTTGCTGTAGTCGCCGCCCGTGACGAAGGGTTGGGCGTACATCTGTAGCGAGAGCGTGGGCGAGGCGGTCCAGTTGATGCGCGTTGTGAGGGCCATCGTCTTCTGCGACAGGCGGGCCACCGTGTAGTGCGTGGTATCGCTGTCCAATGCGCCGAAGTTTCCTAACCACTGCCGGTCGTCGGTGTTGCGGCTGAAGGAGACGCCGAGCGAGGTGGAGAAGGAGCTCGACACGCGGCCCTCGATGCGCGGGGACAGGTTCACGTTGAGCGAACGGCCGTCATCGGTGCGACGGAAGAACGAGTTGAAGCCGAGGTACACCGGGCGACGCTGGTCGCCGGTGAAGCCAGCCCAGCCCTGCAGGGACGGACTCTGGTACAGGGCGGGCCCTCCGCGCAGGCACGAGCCGCAATACGATCCCAGTTCGCCGCCCAACCCCGCGTACACGTGCCACATGTTCTTCAGCTGGCCGTTCATGTTGATGTTGCCGCCGTGTCCGGTGTTGAGGCCATCCGGATACCAGGCATTCCACTGGTTGAAGTTGACCTGCCAGCGGCGATAGAACCACTTGGGCTCCTGCAGCACGAGCGCCAGCCAGTTGGACTGCCCCATGTTGTTAGCGTTCGTCATGAAACCGACGTCGTTGATTTCCAGGCCCGGGCCCTTGTACCAGACGCCGATGTAGAAGCGCGTGATGCCGCCGCCGTTCTTGGACAGACCGAGTCCCGAGCCAACGCCCGAGAGACTGGTGCGCGTCGGGTCATACTGCAGGTCATCGTCGGGGCGCTGGTACAGGTGTACGGTGGAGCGCTGCGTGCGGGCGATGGCCTCTTCCGAGCCGCGCACCATGCTGCCATAGAGCTGTCCGCTGAACTGGTAGTTGTCACCCGTGCCGAAGCGATGGCGCATGTCCGCTCCCGCCGTGTAGGCCTCGCGGCGCAGGTAGCGGTCGGAGCGGGCATCGAGGTCGCGATTCACCGCGGTGAAGATGAGGCCCACGCCGCTGCGGCCGCCGCGCAGGTCCTGCTGCGCGCGTCCTACGAAGTAGTTGGTGCGTGGCTCGACGGTGAGCGAATCGGAGACACTCTCACGGCCGGTGACGGCGTTGAGGATTCCCAGCGACAGGCCGTTCGAGAGCCGGCCGGTGACCTTGGCGGCGCCGAGAATGGTCGAGTTGAACGGCACGGCATTCTGGTCTTCGGCCAGGTATCCCAGCTGGGGAGAGCGGCCGATGCGGCGGGAGTAGAACGGTCCCGTGCACTGTCCATCGTTACAGTCGATGCTGTACTGGAGGATGCCCGTGCCCTCGAGGAAGAAGGGCCGGCGCTCCCCGAAGAACTGCTCGAAGGCGCCGAGGTTCAGCACGCCCGGATCGGCCTCCACCTGCCCGAAGTCGGGATTGATGGTCGCGTCGAGCGTGAGGTTGGAGGAGAGCCCGTACTTCACGTCGGCGCCTAACGACATGCGCTGTTTCCGGCCGTAGCCGGTGGCGGTGGGCTTGCTGTCATTCGCCTGGACGGTGTACGGCATGATTTCCAGGCGGCGGGAGCTCGACAGTCCCTTGAGTCCCCGCACCTCGCCCAGCTGCGATGCCAAGCCGAATTGCGAACGGCGCCAGAGCGGCCAGCTGGAGCGCTCGTTGAGCCGCGCCACCTCCCGATGGATGCCGATGCCGAACGTGTGCTCGTCGCGCTTCGGGAAGCGCAGCTGGCTAAGGGGGATGCGGAACTCCGCCAGCCAACCGAGCGAGTCGATGGAGGTCTTCACTTCCCACACGGCATTCCAGGTGATGTCCTCGTTGGAATCGTCGTACAGGTAGATGTCGCGCTGCACGCCGGCGGGGTTGACCATGAACTGATATCCCGTGCGCCGGTCGTGATACGAGTCGACGATCACGCGGATATAGTCGGACGACGTTCGTTCGTCGCGGCGGGACAACAGGGCCACGATGCTGTCCGGGTGCGGATCGAACGCGCGAACCAGCACGTAGAGGTTGTGATCGTCGTAGGCCACCTGCGCCTCGGTGGCCATGGTCGGTTCGCCATCCTCGACGGGATCGAACACTCGAAAGCCCTCGATGCGCTGCGCGGTCTTCCAGACGTCGTCAGCCGCAAGTCCGTCGATGCTGGGGGGCGTGGCGGCCCGCGCGGCGCTCGTGGTCACGAGCGCATTCGCGCGTGGCCCGGTACGGCCGGCGCGCACCAATTGCTGCGCGGAAAGCGGGAGCGCTGCGGCCAGCGAGAGCAGGGCAACGATGTGTTTCTTCATGACGATTCAGGCCGTGGAGAGGCGAAGAGTGCGCGGATATGTGGTTGGACAGCGCGACGTTCGCATTTCGTTTGCTGCAGAGGACGAAACGCGGTGAAGTGCCACGAAGCGTTCGAGCGAACCGTGAGTCGTCGCGCGTCAGCGCCGTCGCATGCCAGCCGGGGTTCTCGAGGGCACCACGCTGCGGGCGGCGGCGTTTATGACGGAACGCACGCGGGAAGAGTTTCAAGCCGTTGTGGCGTGCGAGCTTGTTCGCTCCCAACGACACCCGTAACTTGCGGCCCCGCGCCTTCGTGTTGCGCGTCTATAGTTGTCTCCATTACTGCATAACGCCGGACTGCGCTCATGTCGGCATCTCAACGCAATCAGGACAGCGAGCTCGCCGCGCTGCTGGCCCCGGATATCCTCGTCATGCTCGACGAGTCGCCGGGCGACGTGGCAGCGGAGACGGATGAGCTGCATCCGAAGAGCCTGGCGGACGTGGCGGAGGTCATGCCACGCGACCGCGTGGCGGAGTTCCTCCGCGCCCTGCCCCCCGCGCGCGCCGCCGACGTCCTGGAGTACATGGACGATGAGTTGCGCGTGGAGCTGCTCGAAACCATGAGCAGCGAGCAGGCGGCGGCGCTCATCTCCGAGATGACGCCCGACGATCGCGCCGACGTGCTGGAGGATCTCGAGGAAGAAAGGGCGGACGAGATCCTGCACGACCTGCCAGATGCGGCACGCCTGGAGACCGAGCGACTCCTGCAGTACGAGGGAGACACCGCCGGCGGCCTGATGACGACGGAGTTCGTCTCCGTCGAGCAGACGCTCTCCGTGGAGGAAGCCCTCTCGGTCGTGCGCGCCGCAGCGCGGACCGGACGGAAGGAAGCAATGCACGCCATCTACGTCACGGACGAGCGCGGCGTGCTGGTCGGGGTGATGTCATTGCGCGACCTGCTCGCGGCGGCCGAGGGTGTGGCGGTGGAGGAAGTGATGTGGACCGAGGTGGTCACGGTGCCGGCCACGACCGATCGCGCGGAGGTGGCGCGCGTGATCTCCGAGTACGACCTCGTCGCGGTGCCCGTGCTCGATGCGTTCGACCGCGTCATCGGTGTCATTACCGTGGATGACGTCATCGACGTGATCGTGGAGGAGTCCACCGAGGACGCCCAGAAGGCGGGCGCGGTGCAGCCGCTGGAGGAGCCGTACTTCACGACGGGGTTCGCGACCATGGCGCGCAAGCGCGTGGGATGGCTCGTAATCCTCTTCATCGGCGAGATGTTTACCGGGACCGCCATGCGCGCGTACGAGCAGACGATGGCCAGTGCCATCGCGCTCACGCTCTTCATCCCCCTCATCATCAGCTCGGGGGGCAACTCGGGGGGCCAATCGGCTACGCTCATCACGCGCGCTCTTGCCGTGGGTGACGTCGAAATCTCCGACGTGATGCGCATCTTCTTCCGCGAACTCGGGCAGGGGCTGGTGCTGGGGGCGTGCCTTGGTGCGATCGGCTTCGTCCGCGCCCTCATGTGG
>JBDSVW010000433.1:0-9923 GCA_039927015.1 Gemmatimonadaceae bacterium
ACCGCCCGGTCATCCGGCCGCTCCGCCAGCTGCTCACGCAGCGTCTGCAAGCGCGCGTCGTAGTAGCCGCTGTTGAAGTAGGCGATCTCCAGGTTGCGCTGCGCGATGGTCATGCGCGGGTCCAGCTCGAGCGCCCGCGTGAACTCGGCCACCGCCTCCGGCGTCATCCCCTTGTTGTAGTACAGGACCCCGAGGTTGTTGTGTGCCCCCGCATCACCGGGATCGATTCGGTGCGCGAACGATCGCAGGACCTCGCGATCGCGCTCGGAAGAGAGCGACGCCGACATGCTCAGTCCGCGCGCACGGCGCGAAGGATGGCGCGCAGCGAGGCCATTTCCGGCAGCAGGAGGAAGAACCCGCGCAGCTTCTCGCCCACGTCCTGCATGTAGAACTCTGTCTCCACGCAGAAGACGAGGTCGCGGTCCGAGCCGAACTGCAGGTACGCGGTAGTGAGCACGGCCCGCGACATGTCGATCGCCAGGCTGGGCGGCGACGGCAGGATCATGAGCCCCATGAAGTCGCTGAGCGCGTTCATGTACGCGCCGCTCAGGATGTTGCCCGCTTCCTTGATGGCCGATTGTTCCAGTTCGTTCAGCTCGCCCGACCCGGTGTGCGGACGACGAAGCAGCAACTCGCCCAGCCGGATCGCCGTCGACTTCGGAAAGACCAGCAGCGTGCGGCCCGTCAGGTCGCCCAGCATGTTCATCAGGACGGCCGCCACAGGCTCCTCGGGCGCCGCCACCGCGGGCGGCACCTGCTCGAGGGGCGTGATGTTGATCGTGGGAACGGCGATCATGATCGTCTGCCCGGTCATCTGCGACAGGGCGGTCGCGGCATGCCCCGCGCCGATGTTGGCCACTTCGCGCAGCGCGTCCAGCTGCATCGGCTTCAGACTCAACAGATCGTGCATCACTCGCTCCTAGAGCAGGCTGCTGACTTCAAGAATGAGCGCCGCGGATCCGTCGCCCATGATCGTGGCGCCATTGAAACACGACGCCCCCCCCTGCACCGCATCAAACGGCTTCACGACGATCTCCTCACGGCCGAGCAGGCGGTCGACCACCAGTCCCGCGCGGCGTTCCGCTATCTCGAGAATCACCACATGACACGGCGCCCCCTCCTCGCGAGGCAGCCCCACGATGTCCCGCAAATGCAGCAGCGGAAGCACCTCCTCCCGTATGACGATCACCTCGCGTCCGCGTACCGTCCGCACGCAGCCGCCTCGCCGTTGCATCGTCTCCCTGACGTGCGAGAGCGGCAGCGCGTAGGCCTCGCCCCCCACCCGGGCCAGGAGCGCAGGTATCACCGCCAGCGTGACCGGCAGTCGCAGGGAGAACGTCGTCCCCTCCCCTTCGACCGTCTTGAGGTCCACCAGCCCGCCCATCGTCCGGATGCGCGAGTACACGGCGTCCATCCCGACGCCGCGACCCGACAACTCGGTCACCCGGTCGGAGGTCGAGAAGCCGGGACGTGCGATGATCCGCGCGAGCTCGTCATCGTCCAGCCGTTCCCGCTCGACGTCCACGAGTCCGAGCGCCTGCGCCTTGCGCAGCACGCGGGCGCGATCGATGCCGCGCCCATCGTCGCGCAGCCTGATCACCACCGCGCTGCGTTCGCGCGTGGCACTGAGCGTCAGGCGGCCCACGGCGCGCTTTCCCGCCGCGACGCGATCGGCCGGTGCCTCGATGCCGTGGTCCACCGCGTTCCGCAGCAGGTGCACCAGCGGATCTGCGACCTGCTCGAGCAGGGAGCGATCGAGTTCGATCTCGCGGCCTTCCAGCGTGAACTCCACCTCCTTGCCCAGCAGGCTCGCAGCGTCGCGCACCACGCGGGGAAACCGGTCGAACACTTGCCACACCGGCACCATGCGCCCGCCCAGCACGCCGTCCTGCAGCTCCCCGATCAGGCGCGCCGCCTCGGTCACGGCGTCGTCGAGCGCGGGATCGCGGTGCTGCATGGCCTGCTGCGCGAGGCGCCCCCGCACGATCATCAATTCGCCGGCGAGGTTCATCAAGTGATCGAGACGGCGCAGGTCGATGCGCACGTAGCGCTGCAGCGGCGCCTTGAGCGCCTCGTTGCTCCACGCGGCGTCGAAGTTCGTCTCGCTGGCGGCCACCGCGGGCCGAGGCGTGCGCACCACGCGGACGTCGCGCACGAAGCCCGCCGCGGTGAGCGTCGCGCGGATCTGCTCGTCATCGGCGTCGGTCTCTATGCGCACAGCGAAGTGGCCCGTGAACGATTCGGCCATCATCTCGGCGTCGTCGGGGACCACGCGCCCCATCGTGCCTAACGTGTGCACCCGAGCCAGCACCAGCTGCGCGCGCGCCCCCGGCAGGATGGTGCCTGGCTCCAGCGTGACCTCGATGGCGACCCCTGGCCCGTCGGGCAGGTCGAGCTGCAACCCACGCGCGTCGTCGGGCAACGTCTCGTCCGGGCCGCTCCGCCCCTGCAGGCGCTGCACGAGGCCGGCGACGTCGAGGGCCGACCCCTCCGCCGGGTTCGCCGACTCGATCGCCCGCTCGAGCGCATCCGCTGAGTCGAAGAGCAGCGAGACCTGCCCGGGGGTCAGCGCCTCCTGTCCGGCGCGGACGCGCGCGAGCAGCGTCTCCATGGCGTGGGACAGCGAGGTGATGGCGCCGTACTCCATCACGCCGCTCATGCCCTTGACGGTGTGCACCGCCCGGAAGATGGCATCGAGCGGATCGCGCGCGTCTCCACCCGACGCGTGCTCCAGGTCAATCAGGGCTTGGTTGATGGCCGTGACGTGGTCGCGCGCTTCGGTGAGAAAGAGCTCGGCGTAGCGGGAGGCATCCATGCGCGGCAAACGCGGACCGGGGTCCACGCCCTCGGGCCGATTAGCCCAGGACTCGCTGGACCGCCTCCAGGACGCGCGACGGCTGGAAGGGCTTCACGACGAAGTCCTTCGCGCCGGCCTGGATGGCTTCCACCACCAGGCCCTGCTGCCCCATCGCGCTGCACATCAGGACCTTGGCCATCGGATCCTGCCGAGTGATCTCCCGTACGGCGTCGATCCCGCCCATGTCGGGCATCACAATGTCCATGGTGACGAGATCGGGACGCAGCTCGCGGTATTTGTCCACCGCCTGTGCGCCTGTCTCCGCCTCACCGACGATGTCGAAACCCGCTTGCGAGAGGATGTCGCCAAGCATCGTTCGCATGAAGATCGCATCGTCGCAGATCAGTACCGAGTGGCTCACGCTGAGTTCTCCCAGAACATGGTCCCGTGCTGCACGCCGCCTCCGCTAGGCGAGCGTCAGTCGCACGAGTTCGCGCACATCCACGTCTAGGACGACCCGCCCGCCAAAGTGTCCCAACGAGCGGACCAGATGTCCCGCATCGCCCGCCGGCGGGGGCAGCAGCTCGTCTTCCGGGAACTCCTGCACCTCATGCACGTCGTCCACCAACACGCCCAGCGACCGTCCCTCCGTGACGAGGATCACCACCGACGGTTCGGGCGCCGACACCGTGCCCACCGCCAGCAGGTGCGCCAGGTCGATGACGCTCACCAGCGTTCCGCGCACGGTGAGCAGGCCGCGCACGTGCGGCGGCGCGCCCGGCAGCCGCGTGAGCGACCGGGGAGAGACAATCTCGCGCACGAGGGGGGAGTCCAACCCGAACAGCGCACTTCCTCCCTCCACCACGAGCAAGGAACGCGACATGCGTTAGGTCTCTTGCACGTCGTAGAACGCGAACGCCGCCAGCGGATCTACCGTGTCGGCCAGGGTCGCGTCGTCGGCCACCCGCGCCAGGGCGGCGCGCAGGTCGGCCGGAAGCGGCGAGCGCAGGTCGATGTCAACACCGCTGGTGGGATGCACGAAGCGCAACCATGCCGCGTGCAGGAAGTGCCGCTTCGGGGCGAGGCCCACCAGCTTGCGACCCCCACCACCTCCGTAGGTATCGTCGCCCACCACGGGATGCCCGATGGACGCGAGGTGCACGCGAATCTGGTGCGTGCGGCCGGTGTGCAGGTGCGCGCGCAACAGGTCGCCCGCGTCGAAGCGGGCCAGCCGCCGGAAGCTCGTCCTGGCCGGCTTTCCGTCAGGCACAATCGCCATGCGCTGCCGGTCGCTCGGATCGCGCGCGATGGGACGCTCGACGACGCGCTCGTCCACCTCCAGGTGCCCCCACGAGAGGACGGCGTACCGGCGCACCACCCGCCGCGCGGCCATGGCGGCCGACAGGATACGGTGCGCGCGGTCGTTCTTCGCCACCAGCACCAGGCCGCTCGTGTCCTTGTCGAGACGATGAATGAGGCCCGGTCGCTCCTTGCCCCCCTGACTGGAGAGCTCCCCGCCCCGGCCGATGAGCGCGTTGACCAGCGTGCCGGACCAGTTGCCGGGCGCCGGGTGCACCACCATGCCAGCGGGCTTGTCGATGACAATCAGGTCATCGTCCTCGAACGCCACCGACAGCGGAATGGACTCACCCACGATGTCGCGCGGCGAGGCGGGCGGCACGAACACCTCAATGCGCTCCCCTGCTGCGGACTTGTAGGACGCCTTCTCCCGGCGGCCGTCCACGGTGACGTGTCCATTCGCGATGAGGGTGGCGGCCTGGGTCCGTGACAGCGCGGCCCGATCGGCCACCAACGTATCGAGGCGAACATCGCTGTTCGCCTCGACCTCGAAGACGTGTCGCGTGCCGGTGGCGCGCTCGCTCACGTGCCCGCCGCCGAACTGCCCGCCGCCGAACTGCCGGACGCCGAACTGCCGCTTGCCGAACTGCCGGACACGGACGCGCGCTTCGCTTCCTCCGCCCGATCCTCGCCCCACAGCACCCACGCCAGCAGGAACGCGCCGGTGCTCACGGCCATGTCCGCCACATTGAACGTCGGCCATCGCGAGTCGCCAAGGCCGATGTCGATGAAGTCCACCACCCCGCGCGGCGAGATGATGCGATCGATCAGGTTGCCCACGGCGCCCGCCGTCACCAGCGACACGGCCAGCAGGCGCCAACGATCCGTTGACTCCGTGGAGCGGTACAACCGGAAGAGTATCACCAGCGCGCCAACGGTCAGCGCGAGGAAAATCCACCGCGAATACTGGCCCAGGTGCAGCCCGAAGGCGGCACCCGGGTTGTAGACCAGCGTCCATCGGAACCACTCCCCGAACACCGGGTGCGGCACACCCCGGGGCCACAGCGTCTGCTCCGCAATGCCCTTGGTAATGCGGTCAAGCAGCACCAGGGAGAGCATCAACGGCCAGAAGAGGAGCGTCTTGCTACTGCTTCTTGGCATCTTCTTCGCGTTGCTTGCACTTGATGCAGAAGCGCGCGTGGGGAAGCGCATCCAGACGCTCGAACGCAATGTCTTCGTGGCAATTGTGGCACTTGCCGAACGTCGCGGGCGACTTGTACAGGCGCCGCAGGGCCTGGTCGATGTGCCACAGGAAGCGGCCCTCCTGGCTGGCGAACAGGAACGACTTCTCCCGCTCCATCGCGTCCGTCCCCTGGTCGGCCATATGAAACGAGTACGAACTCAGGTCCCCGTCCGACGACTGGTCGGTCGAGCTGAAGACTTCATCGTACTTCCCCAGTTCCTTCAAGACGCGCTTCCGCTCCTCCATGAGCCGCTTCTCGAAATGCTGCAAGTTCTTCTTGGTCATGGGCTTCGGCTTCTTCGATGCCGCCGCGCCGCCACCACCGTTCGTGGGTGCCATCATTGCTCTTCCATGGTCAATGCGACGTGGACGAGGAGATCATCGATCTCCACCTCCAGCGCCGCGGATTCAGATGCCGCCCCATCACGACCGATCGTGATGCCGCGTGCCAACACTTCCCCGGCAATCCACACCTTATACTCCCGGACCGCTGCTTCGATCTCCTCCGCTCCCCAAATCGTCACGTTGACGCGATCCGAGACGGCGAACCCCGCATCCTTTCGCATCCGTTGCACACGACTCACGACTTCGCGCGCCAGTCCCTCGCGGCGCAGCTCCGGCGTCATCGTCGGATCAATGGCCGCGAAGCGTCCTCCGGCTTCCTTCACCACGAAGTCGCCGGTCGCGCGCCGAACGATGGTGAGGTCGTCCGCATCGAGCGTGTGCGTCTCCCCCTCCACGGTCAGCGCCAGCGGCTCCCCGTGCTCAAACGCGCGCAGGTGCTCGCTGCCCAGCGACGTCACGGCCTTGGCGGCCAATGGCGTGGCCTTGCCGAACTTCTTCCCTAACGAACGAAAGTTCGGCTTCGCCTCGAGCGTCACCAAGTCGTCCGCGGTGGTGGCCAAGCTAACCTCCTTCACGTTCAATTCAGAGCGCAATAATGGCAGGAGGGGCTCCACAAGGCGCACGTCCTCCCGGGCGACGACGCAAATAACCCGCCCCAGTGGCTTGCGGACGTTGACGCCCGCCTCCTCGCGCGCCGCACGCCCAAGCGTCGACAGCTCACGAATCTCGGCCATGCCGCGCTCCAGCGCCTCGTCCACCGGCGCACGCTCCCCGGCGTCCCGAACGAACGACGCGAGGTGCACCGACGATCCCGCGAGTTCGCGGTGCAGCCAGTCGCTCAGGAACGGCGCGAACGGCGCCAGCAGTCGACTGGTGACCACCAGGCACTCATGCAGGGTAGCAAAGGCGGCACGATTGTCCTCGCCCTCCACCTCGTAGAATCGGCCGCGATTGAGCCGCACGTACCAGTTGGACAGGTCGTCCACCACGAACGCCATCAGGAGCCGCAGCGCCGACGTGGCGTCATAGCGCTCCAGATGCTCGTGGACCGCCCCCTCGACACTCGTCAGGCGCGAGAGCACCCAGCGATCGATCACCGGCCGGGTGGCCGGCGCAGGATCGGCGGACGAGGGCGACCAGCCGAAGTTCGCGTAGAGCGCGAAGATGCCGCTGTACACGTTCCGCAGCGTGACGAGGAATCGCGCCGCGGTGTCGCGGATGGCATCCGAGTCGAACAGCTTGGGAGTGCCGAGCTGGCTGGACGCGATGAGGTACAGACGCACGGCGTCGGCGCCGTGGGCGGACAGCACGTCCCACGGATTCACCACGTTGCCCCGGCTCTTGGACATCTTCACGCCGGTGGCGTCGAGCACGAGGTCGTTCACCACCACCGTGCGGTACGGCGCCGTGGGCGCGTTCGGTGCGTCCCCCGCCGAAGCGCTGCCGTCGATGGAGTTGTTAGGCAGCGCATCGCCAAGGCCGGTGGCAATCGCCAGCAGCGAGTAGAACCACCCGCGCGTCTGGTCCAGCCCCTCGGCGATGAAGTCGGCGGGATACTGCTGCGCCGTGATCGCGCGGTTCTCGAACGGATAGTGCCACTGCGCAAACGGCATCGAACCCGAGTCGAACCAGGCGTCGATGACCTCGGGCACGCGCCGCATCGTGCCGCGGCCGGAGGGCGCAGGCCACGTGTAGCGATCGATGTACGGCTTGTGCGGATCGAACTCCTCGGGGAGATCGGCGCCGCTCTTCTCGCGCAACTCCGCGAACGAGCCGACGACCTCGATCTCGTCCGGATCCTCGTCGTTCACCCACACCGGCAGCGGCGTGCCCCAGTACCGGTCGCGCGAGACGGCCCAGTCGATGTTGTTCTTGAGCCACTCGCCAAACCGACCCTCGCCCACGTCGCGCGGATGCCACTGCATGCGCGCGTTGCGGACCATCATCTCGTCCTTGAACTGCGTGGTGCGCACGAACCAGGACACCCGCGCGAAGTACAACAGGGGCGTCTTGCAGCGCCAGCAATGCGGATACGCGTGCACGAGCTTCGACACCTTCCACAACACGTCGCGCGTCTTGAGCTCGTCCACGATGCGCGCGTCGGCGTCCTTCACCCACAGCCCGCCCACCACGGGGAGTTCGTCGTGGAAGCGGCCGCGCCCGTTCACCGGCTGCAGCATCGCCAGGCCATGCTTCTTGCCCA
Source organism: Gemmatimonadaceae bacterium (assembly GCA_039927015.1). GTDB lineage: Bacteria > Gemmatimonadota > Gemmatimonadetes > Gemmatimonadales > Gemmatimonadaceae > SCN-70-22. The sequence goes on from JBDSVW010000433.1 coordinate 7,888, forward strand.
TCGCGTAGTCGTCCGCCCCGAAGGCCGGCGCCATGTGCACGATGCCGCTGCCATCCTCGGCCGACACGAAATCGGCCGACACGATCACCTCGTGCCGTCCCGTGTCTTCCTCGAATGGCACCCAGTCCAGCGGACGACGATAGCGCCGCCCTTCAAGCTCGCGACCCGTCAGGCGCTGCACCACGTCCCATCGGTCGGTGTAGTCGTCGCCGAGCACAGCCATCGCCCGCGCCGCGGCGAGGATGATGGTCCACTCGGCGCCGCTCTTCTTGCGCAGCTCGACGTACTCCAGGTCGGGATGCACGGCGAGCGCCACGTTGGACACGAGCGTCCACGGCGTGGTGGTCCAGACGAGCAGGCGACGGCGCGGTGTATGGTCGCCACCATCCGCCTCCTCGTTCACAAGGTCGAGCGCGACATAGAGCGACGGATCCTCGACATCCTCATAGCCCTGCGCCACTTCGTGCGACGACAACGCCGTCCCGCATCGCGAGCAATACGGGAGGATCTTGTGCCCGCGGTACAGGAGCCCCTTGTCGAACAACGTCTTGAGCGCCCACCACTCGCTCTCGATGTAGTCGTTGGTGTAGGTGACGTACGGATGCTCGTAGTCCATCCAGTTCGCCACGCGCTCCACGAGCCGTTCCCATTCCTTGCGATACGTCCAGACGCTCTCGCGGCATCGCCGGTTGAACTCCTCCACGCCGAACGCCTCGATGTCGGGCTTGCCCGACAGTCCCAACGCCTTCTCGACCTCGATCTCCACCGGCAGGCCGTGCGTATCCCATCCCGCCTTCCGCGGGACGAGATAGCCGTTCATGCTGCGATGGCGGCAGAAGAGATCTTTCACCGTGCGCGCGAACACGTGGTGAATGCCCGGACGCCCGTTGGCGGTGGGTGGCCCATCGTAGAACACGAAGACCGGTGCGCCCGCGCGTTCGCTGAGCGTGCGCTCGAACAGCCGCTCCTCGCGCCAACGCGCCAGAAGTTCCTGTTCGAGGTCGTTGGCCGAGCGATCCGCCGGCAGCAACTGAAAATTCGCGCTGCTCACAACTGCTCCAGGATGCCGGACATGAGGTGGGTCAGCTGCGGTTCCGCGGCCGACGCGACCGCGATGATCTGCTCGAGCGACGCCGGTTCCAGCGCGTCCGGCAGGCACAAGTCGGTGATGATGGAGATGCCGACCACGCGCATGCCGCCATGACGCGCTACGATCACCTCCGGCACGGTGGACATCCCCACCACGTCGGCGCCCATGTTGCGCAGCATGCGGTACTCGGCGCGGGTCTCGAGATTGGGACCCTGCACCGCCACGTACACACCCTCACGCAGCGTGATGCCCCGGCGCAGCGCTTCCGCACGCGCCAGCGCACGAAGCGCCGGGTCGTAGGTCTCCGACATGTCCGGGAAACGGGGGCCGAGGCTGTCGTCGTTAGGCCCGATGAGCGGATTGTCGCCGAGCAGGTTGATGTGGTCGGCGATGAGCATCAGGTCCCCGGCCTTCCACAGCGGGTGCATGCCGCCGCATGCGTTGGAGACCGCGAGCGTGTGAGCCCCCAGCGCGCGCATCACGCGCACCGGAAAGGTCACTTGCTGGAGCGAATAGCACTCGTATCGGTGAAAGCGGCCCTGCATGGCCACCACCTGCTTGCCCCCGATGGTGCCGCACAACAGCCGGCCGGTGTGCGACTCCACGGTCGACAGCGGAAAGCCGGGGATTTCACCGTACGGAATGGACACCGGTGACTGGATGACCTGCGCGAGCCCGCCGAGCCCCGTGCCGAGAATCACGGCAACGTCGGGCACAGCGGCGCTGTGCCGTCGTATCACATCGGCGGCGGCCGCGATGGATTCCCGCCTGTGAAGCGTGTCGGTCATCATTCCTGATCTGCGCCCCGTTTCCCGGGCCACCCGCCAGCGCGCGCGGCCAATCGCCTATTCCTTCACCAGTGTGTCGAGCCACGCGGGCGTCTCCACGCTCTCTACCGCCTGGCTCTCGCGCCGTGCCGGAGGCATCGTCGCCGGGCTGGCCTCTG
>JBDSVW010000434.1:0-8783 GCA_039927015.1 Gemmatimonadaceae bacterium
GAAGAGCCACACGCCTAGCGCGATGCCGAGCCCCTTGAGCCGGTCGCTCACCACGCCGCCGATGAGCACCGCGATGGCGCCGAACACGCCGGGCGCGAGCGGCCGGCCGTTCAGTTGATGACGTCGAACAGCAGGCTGCAGCAGGTCACGCCGCCCTCGGCCTTGGCCAGCTCCGAGGCATCCACGCCAATGACGCGCACGCCGTGGGCGCGCAGCGTGTCCTGCGTGCGCGGAAAGGCGGTGGAGTGTACCACCGCCCCATTCACGTAGACGGCGTTGGCCGCGAAGGGCTCCGCCGGGTCCACGACCAGCGCGTCGTAGCCGGGAAACTGCGCCACGTCCACCCATTCGGGGTTGGCGAGGATCCAGTTCGGCCCCACCTGCGTGACGGCGGTCTTGAGATGCAGCGCGCCCGCCACGTCCACCGTCTCCACCGCGTAGCCGAGCGTCGACACGATCGCGCGCAGCTGCTCGACCCCCGCGGCGGAGGTGCGGCTCGTTAGGCCGACGTAGAGCGTGCGCCCGAGCCGGAGCACGTCGCCACCGTCCAGGGTACCCGGCTCGTTGATCCGCTCCGCGTGCCGGAAGGCGGCCAGCGAGTCCGCGATGGCGTCCACCTCCCCGCGGCGCGAGGGCGCGCCGGGGCGGGTGAGCACCGCGACCTCATCCAGCACAATCGCGGCGTCCTCCACGAAGACGGCGTCAGGATTGTCGGGCAGCTCAGGCAGGCTGATCACCCGGCACCCCACCGACGCCAGCGCCCGCTCGTACGCCTCGTGCTGCGCGCGCGCGCGCGCGAGGTCGATCGGCTCGCGGTCCAGGTGCGTGAGTTCGCAGGTCGCGATGCTGCTGGAGACGGGGCGGGTGAGCGCGACGATCATGGGACGATCATGAGACGATGATGGCAGGGGCGCCGGCGGAGGGCGCAGGACGCAGCGAGAGCCGTTCCCACGGAAAGTAGCCGTCATGGGGGATGGCGCCACCCGCGCACACGGGGGATTTTTCCCTGCCACTCGCTTCTCAGCCTACCTCGTCCTTCCCGATACCCTGCCGGTGGAATTCCACGAACGTCCCCGATTCCCGAAAGGCTTCCGCTGCGCCTCACGCAACGTGGGGCTCAAGCCCGAGGCGCGTGACCTCACGCTCTTCGTCAGCGACGTGGAGGCCAGCGCGGCCGCCGTGTTCACGCGCAACCACTTTCCGGGTGCACCCATCATCCTCGGGCGGGAGACGATGAAGGAAGGCCACCTGCGGGCCATCATCGCCAACAGCAAGTACAGCAACGTGGCCACCGGCGAGCACGGCGTGGAGAATGCACGTCGCATGGCCAAGGCCGCGGCGACGGAGATCGGCACCTTCGCCGACCGCGTGCTGGTCAGCTCCACCGGTGTCATCGGCGTCCCCCTCCCGATCGACAAGATCGAGGCGGGGATGGTGGGCATCGGGAAGGAACTGAGCGACGATCCCTTGTTAGGCGCCGAGGGGATCATGACGACCGACACGTACCCCAAGGCGATGTCGCTGAGCGTGGGCAAGGTCACGCTGACGGTCGTGGCCAAAGGCTCGGGCATGATCGAGCCGAACATGGCCACCATGCTCGCCTACATCTTCACCGATGCCTCGCTCGACGCCAAGACACTGGACGCCATGCTGCGCAAGGCGGTGCACGTTTCGTTCAACATGCTGTCGGTGGATACCGACACCAGCACCTCTGACACCTGCGCCATATTGGCCAACGGCATGGCCGGGACGGTGGACGCCGCCGAGTTCCAGGAGGCACTGACGGCAGCATGCGTGCGCATGACGGAGCTGCTGGCGCGCGACGGGGAGGGCGCGGAACACATGATCCGCGCGACCGTGCGTGGCGCGGTGGACGAGGCGCAGGCGCGGCGGGCCGCCAAGGCGCTCATCAACTCGCCCCTTATCAAGACGATGGTGCATGGCGCCGATCCCAACGTGGGTCGCCTGCTGATGGCGGTGGGCAAGTGTCCCGACGTCTTCGTGACCCCGGCCACCACCGACGCGTGGATCAACAAACACCCCGTGGTGGAAAAGGGCGTGCGCCTTGAGTTCGACGACAAGGTGGTGCGCGCCTCGCTGGGCGCCGAGGTCGTCGATCTCGAGGTGTCGCTCGGTGAGGGGCCAGGCCGCGCCGTCGCCTACGGCTGCGACCTCACGCGCGGCTACATCGACGAGAACGCCTCGTACTATTCCAGCTGACTCGGTACGGGACGCGCCGGTGACGAGACTTCGAACTGCTTGCGTGGTGGGATTGCTGCTGGGCAGCGTGGCGTGCACGGGTGCGCAGGACGTGCGGCGCTGCGACGATGCCGCGCGTCTCCTGACAACCGCGCTGCGCATGGAGGTGATCGTCGACACCCAGACCGTGGACGACTGGCGCACGCGGCAGAAGCTGCGCGGCTGTCGCATCACCGCCGCGGCCATCACGCCGCTCCTGCCCGCGCAGGCCGCAGCCCGCTTCTACGAACGCGTCCGTGATGCCGGCTGGCGTCGCACGCCCGACCCGCAGGACGCACCGCGCGAGTCCTCGCTCCGCTTCCGCAAGGGCACGACGGACTGCCTCTTCAACGTCTACGCGGGCGCATCGCTGCTGACCGACGCCGAGACCGAGGTGAGCGAGCGCGTGACACCGGCACGGGGTGAGTCGCGCTACAACGCGTTCGTGATGTGCATGCCCGCGCTGGACGCTGCCCAACGTTAGGCAGGCGGCGCGGCCGTTCGTCCCTTTCTGGACCGGCACGAGAAAACCCCCGGGATTTCTCCCGGGGGCGTCTTGCATCCAGCGATCCTAGCACGAGGGCGAACGGATATAGATGCAAGTCTCAATGTATACTGTGTCGACCTGGAGTATGCGGAACTGTAGTGTTCGGCGCAGAAAGTATTCCGTGCGAACGTCACGACCGCGTCACTCTGCGCCGCCGGCAGGAGCGATTCCAACAGGCTCGACCGCATTCTCCTGCATCCCGTCGTCCTTGCGACGACTGGTCCGGCCACGCTGTACCTGGCTCACCCATCGTGGCCACCGCTCCTCGAGCCACAGGTACACCACCGGAAGCACCAGCAGCGTGAGGAAGGTGGACGTCAGCAGCCCGCCGATGACGACGGTCGCCAGTGGACGCTGTACCTCCGAGCCCGGACTCGTCGACAGCGCCATCGGGATGAAGCCCACGCTGGCCACGAGGGCGGTCATCAGCACCGGGCGCAGCCGCGTCTCGCATCCTTCGCGCACGGCGTTGGCGAGGGCTGCGCCGCCATCGCGCAGCTGATTGATGTACGACACGAGCACGACGCCATTGAGCACCGCCACGCCGAAGAGCGCGATGAAGCCGACGGATGCGCTGAGGTTGAGATTGAGTTCGCGCATCCAGAGCGCGGCAATGCCTCCCACGAGCGCGAACGGCACGTTCAACATCACCAGCAGCGCCTGGCGCCCGTTCCCGAAGCTCGCGTACAGCAATCCCACGATCAGCAGCAGGACCAGCGGAACGATGAGGCTGAGGCGCCGCATCGCGCGCTCCTGGTTCTCGAACTGTCCACCGTATGCGATGAAGTAGCCCGCCGGCAACGATACGCGCGCATCGACGGCCTTGCGCACCTCGGTGGCGAATCCGCCAAGGTCGCGGCCCCGCACGTTGCTCTGCACGATCACTACCCGCTCGCCATCCTCGTGCGTGATGACTTCCGGCCCTTCCACCACGCGCACGGTCGCCACCTGCGAGAGGGCGACGCGCGCCCCTCCTGGTGCGCCTAACAACAACCGGCCGATGGCTTCCGGTGTATCGCGATACGCGTCGGCCAGCCGGACCACCACTGGGAATCGCTTGCGCCCATCGATGATCTCCGTGGCGGCAATCCCACCGATGCCCGCCTGCACCGCATCGCGCACATCCGCCACATTCAGGCCGTACCGCGCCAGCGCCGTCCGGTCGAGATCCAGTTCCACCTGCATGGCGCCGGCACTCACTTCCACCGAAACGTCCGCCGCCCCGGGAATGGTCTCCATGACCTCTCGAATCTCGACGGCCTTCCGCTGCAGCACCTCGAGATCCACGCCGTACACCTTCACGCCCAGTTCGGTGCGCACCCCGGAGATGGCCTCGTCGAGCCGCATCGCCATCGGCGCCGTGAAGTTGTAGTCGATGCCGGGAATCTGTGACAGCGCCGAGTCCATGCGCACGATCAATTCCTCCGGCGACCGCGCCACCCACTGGTCGCGTGGCGTGAAGTTCACGTACACGTCGCCTGCGTACAGTCCCATCGTTTCGGTCGCGAGTTCCGGACGTCCCATCTTCGTGACGATGCCCTGGACCTCGGGAAACTTCATGAGCGTCCGCTCGACTTCCATCGCGATGCTCATGCCTTGCGGCAGCGAAGTGCTTGGCAGCCGCCGCGTCTCGATCAACAGCGATCCCTCGTCCAGCTTCGGCATGAACTCGGTACCAAGGAAGGGCACCGACCCCAGCGCTACCGCGAGCAGGGCGGCGGCGCTGCCCACCACAACCGCGCGATGGACCAGCGCCCACGCCAGCAGTCGCCGATAGCGCGCGCGCAACGCCTCGTACCAGCGCAGCGGCTTCTCTTCCACGTTCGTCAGCACGAACGAGGAGAGCATCGGCACGTAGGTGAGCGCCAGCAACAGCGAGCCAAGCACCGCCACGCACACGGTGAAGGCCATGGGCGTGAACATTCGACCTTCGAGTCCCTGCAGCGTGAAGATCGGCAGGTAGACCGCGATGATGATGCACACGCCGAACACGATCGGCCGCCCAACCTCGAACGCCGCCCGCCTGACGATCTCGCGCCGCTCGCTGGAATTGATCCGTCCGGCGTGACTCAACTGGCGCACGAAGTTCTCCACCATCACCACCGAGGCGTCCACGATCAACCCGAAGTCGAGGGCCCCGAGGCTCATGAGATTCGCCGAGTAGCCGTAGCGCTTCATGAGCAGGAATGCGAAGAGCAGCGAGAGCGGAATGACCGACGCCACAACGAGCGACGCGCGGATGTTGCGGAGAAAGAGGAAGAGAATGAGCGTGACCAGCAGTCCGCCCTCGGCCAGGTTGCGAAACACGGTGGTCGTGGTCCGGTCCACCACCTCGCCCTGGTTGTAGAAGGCGTTGATCGCGACGCCCGGGGGCAGGTGCGGGACGATCTCGGCGATGCGCTGCTGCACGCGCGTAACCACGTCCTTCCCGTTCGCACCCTTGAGCATCACGATCATGCCCGACAGCGTCTCTCCCTCGGCGTTCATGGAGACGGCACCCTCCCGAGGCATGGCGCCAATGCTCACCGCCGCCACGTCGCGCACATAAACCGGGGTGCCGTTCCGCGTGGAAACCACCACGTTGCCGATGTCTTCGGTGTCCCGCAGCCGGCCGAGCCCGCGTACCGTGAAGCGCTCCCCCCGATTCTCGATGTAGCCGGCGCCGAAGTTTCCATTGTTCGCGGACAGCGCCAGCTCCAGGTCGGCCAGCGTGAGCCCGTAACCGGAAAGCTTCGACGGATCGGCGAGCACGTGGAACTGCTGCACCAGCCCGCCCCACGAATTCACCTCCGCCACGCCGGGCAGCGTGCGCAGCATGGGCTTGATGGTGTATTCCTGGAGCGTCTTGAGCTCCATGAGCGATACCGTCTTCGACTCCACCACGTACTGGAACACCTCGCCCATCGCCGTCGCCGCCGGTCCGAGGCTGGGCTGTACCCCCATCGGCAGTGACGTCGCCGCGTCCTGCATGCGCTGCTGCACCTGGTTGCGGGCGAAGTAGAGGTCCACGTCATCGTCGAACGACACCGTGATGACCGATATGCCCGCCTTCGAGATGGAGCGCACTCCCAACGTGCGCGGCAGCCCCATCATGGTGGCTTCCATCGGATAGCTCACCAGCTGCTCCACCTCGTTCGGCGAGAGCCCAGGCGCCACCGTGATCACCTGCACCTGGTTGGGCGTGAGGTCGGGAAACGCATCGTAGTTGATGCCCGACAGCGCCCACGTGCCCGCGGCGATCAGTACCAGCGTGGCGGCGATCACCACCACGCGGAACCGCAGCGTGAGGGCGAGCAGACCTTCGATCATCGCGTCATCCCTCCGCCATCTTTTCCCGGGCGAACTCCGATTTCACGGAAAAGGCGCCCGCCACCACCACGAGGTCGTCGGCGCGTAGCCCGCCGAACACCTGCGTGCGGCCACCCACGGTCGCGCCGACCTCGACATCGCGCCGCTCCAAGCGGGCCCCGCCCTTCCCATCCGGATGCGCCACGAACACCACGTGCCGGTTATCGAGCAGCTGCACGGCGCTGTCGGGCAGCAGCATCGCCGGGCGACGCGTGGCACCCTCCGTCCACGTGGTCGCGAACATCGCCGGCCGCAGTCGTCCGTTCGAGTTCTCGACCAGCGCCAGCACCGGCACAGTCCTCGTCTCGCTGTCCAGCGCGCCGCCCACACTCTGCACACGGGCGTTGAAGGTATCCGCGGCGAAGGCCGGTACCGTGAATCGTACGAGCCCACCTCGGCGCAGTGAGCTGGCGGCGCGATCGGACGCCGCGATCTCGAGCCACAAGGTGCGCACGTCGGCAATCGTCATCAGGGGAGCGCCTGCCATCACCACGGCACCGGGCGCGGCATCACGCGAAAGGACAACCCCCGCGATGGGTGCGCGCAGCACCATGGCACCCGACTCGGCGCTCGCGCCAAGTTGCCGTGACACCGCGCGGGCGCGGGCGAGTTCAGCCTCCGCCTGCGCCAACTCCGACTGCGCCAGTTCGTCGTTCGCCGCCGCACGCTCCATCTCCTGGCGCGACGCCGCCTTGATGGCCAGCAAGCGCTCGACGCGTTCCTTCGCGGTGCGCGCGTAGGTCGCCGCGGCTCGCTGGGAACTCACCGCCGCCGAGGCCTTCGCCACGTCAGCCAGGGCGGCGCTGGCCGCCTGGCTCTGCATCGTGACCAGCGCCTGCCCCGCCGACACGCCCTGCCCCGCGCGCACGTGTACGGTGACGATACGCCCCTCGGCGGGCGCGCCGATGCGTGCCGTGCGGTCCTCGTTCGGCACCAGCTGACCGGGCAACTCCATCGTCGTGGCCACCTCGCTCGTGACCGCCGACTCCCATCGCACGCCTCCGTGCCGCAGCTGCGCCTCTGTAAGAGTGATGCTCGCGGGGTCAGCCGAGGCGATCGCGCTGCTGTCGTCCGCCACTCGATCCGCGTCCTCGCCACCGCTGCAGCCGCTGAGCAGCAGTCCCCATGCGATGGTGAGCGCGCCACGTCGGGTGTTGCGTGTCATGGTCGCGATTGTCGTCACCGCCGATGCCATTGGATTCGCTGGATGTTGATAGGAGACACGTGACACGGTGGTGGATTCGCTTGGAACTCGCTTCATCGCGCGTCACCCCGAAGCCGCGAATCACTCGATGCGGCTGAGGGCGCGCCGCCGGCCGATCCAGCGTGTGGCGGCGGGCCGAGCAGCGCTGTCCCGATAGCGGCGTTCAGCTCCAACACGCTCTGCCGCTGCGCGAACAGGGTCCGGTAATACATGATGCGCGCGTCCGCGAGCGCGCGCGAGGCATCGAGCACTTGCAGCAGGCTCACTGCGCCGTCCTGGTAGGCGGCGAGCGCGATACGCTGTGACTCTTCGGCGCGACTCAGAAACGAGCCGCGCAACTCATCCAACTGCGCCGCCAGCAGCAACACCGCGTCCGCCGCCGCCGCCACTTCCGCCGCGACCTGTCGTTCCGTCCACAGCAATTCCTGCTCAGCCGCCATGCGTTGCCCCGTCGCGCGTTGCACCTCACCGCGATTCTGGTTGAACAGTGGAAGCGGCAGTGTGAGGCCGGCGGTGAGTGACGTGAGCCCGGCGCGCCGCTTCGTGCCCAGCGTGGCGCCGAGCTGCTGCACGGTCAGGGTGCGCTGCAGCCCCACATCGGCCCGCGCCGCTGCCACACGCTCGCGCGCCGCGATCAGCTCCGGGCGCGCCGCCCGCGCCTGCGCCATCAACGTCGCGAGCGCGGGCATCGGCATCGCACTCATCGGCCGCGCCAACGAATCCGAATCAACCGCCACCCGAAACGCTTCCACACGCGAATCACCGATGCGCACCGGAGTCGCCGGGGGACCGGTACCGCCGAGGTAAGGCGCCAATGCCGCGCGTGCGCGCGCCCACTCGACACGTTCCAGGGTAAGCGAGGCCGTCACACGGTCCAGTTCCAGGCGCGTGCGAATCAGCTCCCCTTCCGGCGTGATCCCTTCACGCACGCGGGCACTGGTAAAGGTGACCAGCTCCCCCCATCGCGCGCGAAGCTCTTCCGCCGCATCCACGGCCACCTGCGCTGACGCCACGCGAAAGAAGGCGCGCGCCGCATCGAGCGCCACCATCTGCTCCGCGCGGGTGAGCTCCGCCTGGGCCGCCCGCACTTCCGCGTCTGACTGGCGCACCCTCGGCCACCGCTGAAAGAGCGGCTCCAGCGGCAGCGTGAGGTATGTCTGCGTCTCGCGTTCAAGGGGAATGTTCGCCTTGCCCCCCAGGTCGCGCGCGTCCTCCACCATGTAGGTGAGGACAGGATTGGGAATCGCGCCCGCCGTGCGTCGTCCGCCGCGTGCCGAGGTGAGGCGGGCCCGGGCGGCTTCTATTAGGGGGTGCTGGGAGGCGGCTTTTGCGAGGGCGTCCCGGAGCGTGAGCTCGGGGAGGGAGTCTGGGCGGGGGGTGGGGCGGAGAATCCGAGGGTAGCGGCTCGCAGACCGTCGCAGATCCGTCGCGACAGGTACCGCCAGA
>JBDSVW010000435.1:0-5837 GCA_039927015.1 Gemmatimonadaceae bacterium
GTAGATCTCCCTCGCGAGAAGAAGGTTGAGATCGGATTGACGTATATCTTCGGGATCGGGCGTGCGATCGCGAGGCAGATCATCGAGAAGGCCGGCGTGAATGCCGACCTTCGCGTGCGTGATCTGGTGGACGCCGACGTGAATAAGCTGCGTCAGGTGATCGAGAAAGACTACCGTGTCGAGGGCGCGCTGCGCACCGAGATCGCGATGAACATCAAGCGATTGATGGACATCGGGTCGTATCGGGGCATTCGCCATCGTCGTGGGCTCCCCGTGCGCGGTCAGCGCACTCACACCAATGCGCGGACGAAGAAGGGACCACGTCGCGCGATTGCGGGCAAGAAGAAGGTGACGAAGTAGTATGGCGACCGGAAAGAAGACCAAGCGCGTCGTGGAGGCGGAGGGCATCGCCCACATCAATGCGACGTTCAACAACACGCTGGTGACGATCACCGACATGCACGGCAATGCCGTGTCGTGGGGAACGTCCGGCAAGGCAGGCTTCAAGGGTTCCAAGAAGTCGACGCCGTTCGCGGCGACGGTAGCGGCCGAGCAGTGCGCGCGCGAAGCGCTCACCGCCGGCGTCCGTCGGGTGCACGTGCGCGTCCAGGGGCCCGGATCGGGACGTGAATCCGCCATTCAGGCGCTCGCTTCCGCCGGCCTGCAAGTCAAGTCGATCAAGGATGTCACGCCGATTGCACACAACGGCTGCCGTCCGCCCAAGCGTCGGAGGGTCTAGGCCATGCGTTACACCGGACCCTCCTGCCGCCAGTGCCGCCGCGAAGGAACGAAGCTGTTCCTCAAGGGGACGAAGTGCTTCACCGAGAAGTGCCCGGTCGAGCGTCGTCCGTATCCGCCCGGCCAGCACGGCCAATCGCAGTCGCGTCGCCGCAAGTCGTCTGAATATTCCAAGCAGCTGCGCGAAAAGCAGAAGATCAAGCGCATCTATGGAGTGAGCGAGAAGCAGTTCCGGAACACCTTCGAGAAGGTGTCGAAGCTGCCCGGCCTCACCGGTCACAATCTGTTGGCCGCGCTGGAAAGCCGTCTCGACAACATGGTGTACCGCATGGGTTTTGCGCCGAGCCGCAAGTCGGCCCGCCAGCTCATTCGCCACCGTCACGTCGAGATCAACGGCAAGCGCGTCGATATCCCCAGTTTTGTCGTGCAGCCTGGGCAGGAAGTCCGCGTGCGTGAGAAGTCCCGCGAGCTGATGCTCGTGCAGGGCGCGATGGAGCAGGCGACGCGCGGGGCCTCCCCGACGTGGATCGCGGTGGATCGCGACACGTTCTCGGGACGGATGCTTGAACGTCCCTCGCGTCCGAATATTCCGATTGCGGCGCAGGAGCAGCTCGTCGTCGAATTGTATTCCAAGTAGCAGGGCAGACGGGATCCGAGAGCAGGGGGACCGGCGCGAACGTACGCCAGTGACCCCTCGTCCTCTCCAGTCTCGTCTTCTCGTTTCATGACTTTTGGGTCGAGACCCTAACTCTCATACGAACTCACCGCGCGTTAGGGGCGGGGTGGGGCGTTGCCGGGGCGCCCCCGGTAAGACCGCAGCGAGAATTGATACATGTCACAAGCCATTGACCTGAAGGGCCTGGTTCGTCCGCACCTCATCGAGGTAAAGCGGCGCGACGACGCTCCGAACATTTCCGAGTTTGTCCTGCAGCCGCTCGAGCGTGGCTACGGGCACACGCTGGGCAACGCGATGCGGCGCATGCTGTTGTCGTCGCTGCGCGGCTCAGCGGTCTGGGGATTCCGCGTCGATGGCGTGGTGCATGAGCATCAGACCATCGCCGGTGTCGTCGAGGACGTGCACCAGATCATCGGCAACCTCAAGACGCTCGTCCTGAGCATGTCCGACGATGTGGAAGAGGCCGTGCTGCGCATCGGCAAGAACGAAGCAGGGCCGGTGACGGCGGGCGATATCGAGGAGAATGGCAGCGTGCGCGTGGTGGATCCGAATCACCACATCTTCACGCTCCAGGACGACCGCGACATCAACGTCGAACTGTACGTCAACAATGGCCGTGGATACCTCGAGTCGGATTCGCACGTCGTCGATCGCGGCCTGCCGATCGACCTGGTGCGCATCGACTCGATCTACAACCCGGTTCGCCGCGCCAACTTCACGGTCGCGGAGACGCGCGTGGGCCAGCGCACCGACTACGACCGCCTCACGCTGACGGTCGAGACCAACGGCACGATCTCGCCCGAGGAAGCGGTGAGCTACGCCGCCGCGCTGGCACAGACGCACTTCCAGTACTTCGCGTCGTTCGGCTCGCATACCTCGGCGCCGATGTCGCTGGGTGGTGAGAGTGGTGGTGGCGATGCGGCGCGCCTCGCGCAGCTCTTCAAAGCGGCGATCGACGACCTCGAGCTGTCTGTTCGCTCCGTCAACTCGCTGAAGAACTCGAACATCCGGACCCTGGGTGACTTGGTGCGCCAGACGGAGAACCAGATCCTGCAGGTGAAGAATTTCGGGAAGAAGTCGCTGCAGGAGATTGCAGAACTCCTGGAGCGTGAAGGACTGAATTTCGGTATGCGCTACGAAGAGAACGGCGAGGGAGTCCGCATCATCGACTGGGGCACCCCCGCCAGCCGCGCCGCCGCGAACGCGCCAGACGACGAAGAGGAGTAAGGACACATGCGTCACAGGAAAGCGGGGCGGCAGCTTCGCCGCACGAGCGAGCAGAAGCTCGCCCTCATGCGTGGCCTCGCCATGTCGTTGATCCAGCACGGCGCGATCGAGACCACCGAGGCAAAGGCGAAGGAGCTGCGGCCCTTCGTGGAGAAGCTCATCACGAAGGCGCGGTCCGGCACGCTGCATGACCGTCGCCTCGCGGCGCGGCACGTGCAGCAGCGGGCCATTGCCGACAAGTTGTTCCAGGAGATCGGGCCGAAGTTTGTCACGCGGCCCGGCGGTTACACGCGCATTCTCAAGACCGGCCATCGCAAGGGCGATGGTGCGGAAATGGCGCGCATTGAGCTCGTGGAGGGCTGAGTCATGGCCATCAGCCGCAATCGCTGCTACGTCTGCAACAAGGGCGTCGTGTTCGGCAACAACGTGTCCCACGCGAATAACAAGACGCGTCGCACCTGGAAGCCGAACCTGCAGGTCGCTCGCATCGTGGAAGACGGCAAGACCATCAAGGTCAAGGTCTGCACGCGCTGCCTCGCTGCCGGAAAGATTCAGCGCGCGCCGCGCGGTGTCGCGGTCGCGTGAGCGAAGCCCGTTCCCGTACCACCACTGAAGGGAGCGCGTTAGGCGCTCCCTTTTTCTTGTTCACCCGCTGAGCGAGCGTTCCGCACGCATGCCTACCGCGCTCATCACCGGCGTCACCGGGCAGGATGGCTGCTACCTGGCGCCGCGGCTGCGCCAGCAGGGGTATCGCGTCGTCGGCCTCACGCGCCAGGCCCCGGAGGCGGCGGCCGCGTCGATGGGCGACGCGGCGGAAGGCATCGAGTTCGCACGCGCCGACGTGCGCGACGCCGCCGCGCTCGTCGCGCTGCTCCGGCGCGTCGCACCACATGAGATCTATCACCTGGCGTCGCAGAGCGGCGTGCGCGCGTCGTGGGACGACCCGGTGCACACTGCCGAGGTGACGGCGCTGGGAGCACTCGGCGTACTGGAGGCGGTCCGGGCCGAAGCCCCCACCGCCCGGCTCCTCATGGCCTCGTCGAGCGAGATCTTCGGCCGCCCACCGCAGTCACCGCAGTCGGAGACGACCCCTGTCGCCCCCGTCACGCCCTACGGCGCCTCCAAGGCCTTCGCGTATCACCTCACGTGCAGCTACCGCGACGTGCACGGCCTCCACGCCTCGTCGGCGATCCTGTTCAATCACGAGAGTCCACGGCGCGGCATCGACTTCGTGACACGCAAGATCACCGCGGGGGTGGCGCGCATCGCCGCCGGGATCGACCGCGAGCTTCCGCTGGGCAACCTCGAGGCCAGGCGCGACTGGGGCTTCGCGGGCGATTATGCCGACGCCATGTGGCGGATGCTGCAGCAGGCGTCGCCCTCCGATTTCGTGATCGGCACGGGCGAGACCCACTCCGTCCGCGAATTCTGCGAGGCCGCCTTCGGCGCGGCAGGCCTCGACTACCGCCAGCACGTCGTGGAGGACGAGCGGTTCCTGCGCCCGGCGGATGCACGCACGCTGGTGGCGGATGCGCGTCGGGCCCATGCGAAGCTCGGGTGGCAGACCACCGTAACATTTGACGCGCTGGTCCGGATGATGGTGGAGGCCGATCTCCGCCGGGTGGAGGGCGGGGAGGTGTTGTAAGTTTCGCGTCACCACACAACCGTCACGCACGCACAGTACTCAGTCCCTTCGACATGCCTCGTCGTACAGACCTCAAGAAAATCCTCCTGATCGGTTCTGGCCCCATCGTGATCGGCCAGGCCGCAGAATTCGATTACTCCGGCACGCAGGCGGCTCGTGCGTTGCGCGAGGAGGGATACGTGGTGGTGCTCGTGAACTCCAATCCGGCCACGATCATGACCGATCCGGAGGTCGCGGACCGGACGTACGTGGAGCCGGTGACGGCGGAGTTCGTGGAGCTGGTGATCGCCAAGGAACGTCCGGACGCACTGCTGCCCACGATGGGCGGGCAGACGGCGCTGAACGTGGCGATGAAGCTCTCGGAACGCGGCGTGCTGACCAAGTATGGCGTCGAGCTGATCGGCGCCAAGGCCAGCGCGATCAGGATGGCCGAAGACCGGCAGGAGTTTGCCCAGGCCATGGGGCGCATCGGGCTGAAGGTGCCGGAGGGCAAGATCGCCACCACGTGGGAGGAGGCGCTGGCCATCGCGGACTTCACCGGCTTTCCCGCCATCATCCGGCCGGCCTTCACGTTAGGCGGGTCGGGTGGCGGCATTGCCTACAACCGGGAGGAGTACGAGGAGATCTGTCGTCGCGGGCTGGCCGAATCGCCCGTAAGCCAGCTGCTCATCGAGCGTTCCCTGCTCGGCTGGAAGGAGTTCGAGCTGGAGGTGATGCGCGACTACGCGGACAACGTCGTGATCGTCTGCTCCATCGAGAACCTCGATCCGATGGGCGTGCACACTGGCGACTCCATTACGGTGGCGCCGGCCATGACGCTGTCCGACCGCGAGTACCAGGTGATGCGCGACGCCGCGGTGGCCGTGATCCGCGAGATCGGGGTGGAGGCCGGTGGCTGCAACATCCAGTTTGCCGTCAATCCCCGGAACGGCGAGATGGTGGTGATCGAGATGAACCCGCGCGTGTCGCGGTCCTCGGCGCTCGCTTCCAAGGCCACCGGGTTTCCCATCGCGAAGATCGGGGCGAAGCTGGCGGTGGGCTACCGGCTGGACGAGATCCCCAACGACATCACGAAGACCACACCCGCCTCGTTCGAGCCGGTGCTGGACTACGTGGTGGTGAAGTGCCCCCGCTTCGCCTTCGAGAAGTTCGCCCGCGCCAATCCGTACCTCACCACGCAGATGAAGTCGGTGGGCGAGTCGATGGCGATGGGACGCACCTTCAAGGAGGCGTTCCAGAAGGCCCTGCGCGCCCTCGAGATCGGGCGTCCCGGATGGACGGTGGCTGAACGCGCCGAGGACGATCGTCTCGTGGACGATTCCATCGAGACGCTGCGCAGCGCCCTCGGTAAGCCGTCGCCCGAGCGCATCTTCGAGCTCAAGCGCGCGATGATCGCCGGCATGACCACCGGGCAGATTCACGACATCACGGCCATCGATCCCTGGTTCCTGGAGCAGATGCGCGAGCTGGTGGAGGCCGAGCGCGAGTACACCGCCTTGCCGAAGGTAAGCATCGAGGCCCTGCACGCGATGAAGCGCATGGGCTTCTCCG
>JBDSVW010000436.1:0-2965 GCA_039927015.1 Gemmatimonadaceae bacterium
AAGGGATGAAATTATGTCGGCTTCTGGTAAAACAGGCGAAGGCGTACATGAAATTTTAGAACAAATTGTTGCTCGTGTTCCTGCGCCAAGTGGAGACGAGAAAGCGCCCCCCCGAGTCGGTCGCCCATGCTTCGTTCTCTCGATATGCTGGCCCGCCGCGCGCGCCGCATGCCCGTGCTGCGGCGGCTGGCGATCATCTCCCGCATCCTGCTCGCCCTGGCGTTCATCCCGACCGGGATGGTGAAGCTCCTCGGTCACCGATTCACGGTGTTGCCGGTCGACACCCCCGTGGGCTACTTCTTCGAGGCGATGTTCCAGACGGGGTTTTACTGGCGCTTTCTCGGGGCGGGACAGGTGATCGCCGGCGTTCTGCTGCTCGTTCCCGCCACGACGACGCTGGGTGCGGTCGCGTTCTTCCCGGTCATTCTCAACGTCACGGTCGTCACGTGGTCGGTGGGCTTCAAGGGAACCACGTACATCACGGCGCTGATGCTCCTTGCGTCCACCTTCCTGCTCTGCTGGGACTGGGAGCGCCTGCGCCCGATCATCATCGCCCCTCCTGGCGGCCCACTCAGCGAGCGCGCGCCAATGCCGGCCATCGAGCGCGGCGGCTACATCGTGGGCGGCGTCGCGGGAATGATGGTCCTGCTGGCGACGCGCAGCCTGGTACCCGCCGCCTGGGTCAAGTGGATGCTCGTCGCCGGGGGCGTCGGGGTGTTGATGGTGCTGGCGGGCTGGATTCAGCTCACCATGCAGCGTCGCGGCCGCGCGGAGTAGCCGCGACGCTCCATCGGATGCAACCGCGCGTCAGCGCGCCGGCTTCGTCGTGATGATGATGACGCCCCGCTCGGCGCGCGGATCCTTGTACGCGCCGGCCGCGGTGCCCTTCACGATTTCCACCCGGAGAATCCGCTCCGGCCCGATCCGATTCAGCTCGGCGGACTCAGTCACCTTGCCGTCAACGATGAGCAGCCCATCGAACTCACGCTTGCGTGGGGTCTCGCTGGCGGTGCGAACGGAATCGGGCATGGTGAAGGAGAAGGACTGGGCGGGCAGCGAATCGCCGCGCGTGCGGATGCGGATCTCACCAACGGAGGCGCTGTCTCCGCTACCCTTGACGACGTCCACGGTCGCGATGCGCTTCGCATCGATGCGCTTGGCATCCGCTTCGCTCACCTGCTGCCCATCCACGACATATCGAACCTTCGCCGTGTCCATCAACGTGATGTGCGATACCTGTCGCTGCACCTCAGCCACGTCCATGCCCTCGATTTCGGCAGACGTGGGAAGGCGCGACTCGCAGGCGGCCATCACGGCGACGACGGCGAGCACGACGCCGAGGGCGCGGCGAGACCTGGCAAAACGGGAGGGACGAGACGTCATGGCAACCAATCTCTGTTCGAGAGACGAACCGTGAAAGGAGAAGGCGGGCATGGCGAGTGATCGCGCGGGATGCACCGCGGAGAGATCGATGAGCAGGGAGCCGTAATCGGCGGTCTCCACTCCACTGCGCAGCACGCGCTGGTCGCAATCGATTTCGATGGCGAGACGCAGACGCGAGAGCGCGTACCACAGGGCGGGATTCCACGGCATGAGCGCGGCGGCAATGCACCCCGCCAGCAGGAGCAGGGGGTCCCGTGCACGGATATGCTCGGCCTCGTGCGTCACCACGAGCTTGCGTTCGCTCGGGGAACGAGAGAGCAGCCACTCGGGCAGCACGACCTGCGACGGCGCGATGCCCATCACCGCCGGCCCAGTATGAGGGGCAATGCGCGCGTCGATGCCATCCACGCGTCGCACCGGCCAGCGAAGCAGCCGGCTCCGCATGCGGCCATATGTGAATACGAAGCAGCCGATCGCCGTCACCACCGCCAGCAGCCAGCCGAGTGCGACGGCACGCTGCAGCGGCGCGGGCACCTGCGACAAGCCAGTGACCGCGGCATTCGTCACGCCTCGTAGCGGAGCGACCACGGCGCGCCAGCTTCCAACGATCCACGCGGAAAGGTCAGTGGTGCTGGCTGCCGGAGCCGACGCGACGCCGGAGGACATCGGCGCGGGAAGTGTGACCCCGTTGGAGACCGGTGCCTGCCGCAGCGGCGCGAGCAGCGTCAGCGCGACCACCAGGCCCATGGCCGCCAGCCAGACCCCGCGCACGGGACGTCGCGCGGCGCGCTGGGCATCGTGGGCGGCCGCGGCGGCCACCATCACGAGTGCCCCCACGAGCAGCGAGTACAGCATCCAGAGCACGATGTTTGCACCTGACGGTCCCGGCATCATCGACATGCTCATGGCACTTCCTCCCCCGGTGACTCGCGCAGCCGGTCGGCAAGCAACGTGCGCATGCGTTCCAGCTCCCCTCGGCTCAGTCCTTCCTCGTTCACGAGCTGGGCGAACATGCGCTCCGCGGAACCCTGGAAAATCGCGTCACGAATGCGCGCCATCGCGCTCCCGCCGGCCACCTCCGCCTCGACCGTCGCGAAGTAGCGGTAGGCGCGTCCCTCCGCCTCGTGCCGCACGTAGCCTTTCTCCTCCAGCGTCTGCAGCGCGGAGAGCACGGAGGTGTAGGCCAGCGGATCCTCGAGTGTTTCGCGCACCTCGGTGACCGTCGCGGAGCCCAGTCGCCAGAGCACGCTCATCACCGCGAGCTCGCGGGGCGGGAAGTAGATCGGTTCGGCCATTGGCTCGTGAGTGGGTGTCTACGGAATCTTCCGTAGTATGAGCGCGCCACAGGAATCTGTCAACTGGTTTTTCAGTAGACAGGATGAAATGAACGCAAACGCTGCGGGTCTGATCGGCGCGAGCGGACGATCGTCAGGGACGCTTGGCTGGTGTCGGCGACGCGATCGTGGCCACTGGCCCGAGCGTCCGGTCGAGGAAAGCCGTGATCGGCGGCACGCGCTCCTCCAGCGGCGGATGATGTCCTGCACCGTCGAGCAGGACCAGTTCCTTCGGCTCCCGCAGCAGC
>JBDSVW010000437.1:0-5862 GCA_039927015.1 Gemmatimonadaceae bacterium
TATCTGCCCGCGGATGCGCGTACGCAGGGCGTCGTCGAGCGTCACGCCCGCGCGCAGGCGCACGAAGAGCACGACGCGCGCGTCGCCCGCCCCCTCTCCCGCGCGTCCCATCTCCTGGCCCACCACCAGGCTCTCCACCACCTCCGGCAGCTGCTCCACTTGCCGGTAAATCTCGGCGGTGCCGATGCGCACGCCACCGGGATTGAGCGTCGCATCGCTGCGCCCGCTGATGACCAGCCCGCCGTGCGGGGTGTCCTGCGCCCAGTCGCCATGGCGCCACACGTTGGGATACGCCTCGAAGTACGCCGCCCGATAACGGGAGCCATCCGCGTCATTCCAGAAGCACACCGGCATGCTCGGGAAGGGCATGGTGCACACCAGCTCACCCGGCTCGCCGCTCACGGGCACGCCTCGCTCGTCGAAGATCTCGACCTTCATGCCCAGGCCCCGCGCCTGCAGCTCGCCCCGCCACACCGCTCCCGCTGGATTGCCTAACGCGAAGCAGGAGATGATGTCGGTGCCGCCAGAGATGGAGCTGAGGCAGACGTCATCGCTTAGCTCGCGATAGACGTAGTCGAAGGAGGGAGGCGCCAGCGGACTGCCGGTGGACAGGATCGTGCGAAGCGCCGAGAGATCGTGCGAGGCGCCGGGATGCAGGCCTTCCTTCTCCGCCAACGCGAGATACTTCGCGCTCGTGCCGAACACGGTCACGCGCTCTGCCTCCGCCATCTGCCAGAGAAGTCCCGCACTGCCGCTACTCGCAGGCAACCCCTCCGCACCTGCCCCGCCAGCCGCAACGCCGGCATTCGCGACACCTTCCGCCGCCGGGGCCATCGGCGCCCCGTCGTAGAGCACCACGGCCGCGCCCACCGCCAGCGCACTCACCAGCCAGTTCCACATCATCCAACCGCAGGTGGTGAAGTAGAAGATCCGGTCGGCCCGCGTGAGATCGGTGTGCAGCACATGCTCCTTGAGATGCTGCAGGAGCGTGCCGCCCGCACCGTGGACCATGCACTTCGGCAGTCCGGTGGTGCCGGACGAGTACATGATGAACAGCGGATGATCGAAGGGAAGCCGCGCAAATTCCATGGGCGCGGGATCATCCATGAGCGGCGCCGCATCCGACAGCCAGTCGTCCCACCGCACGCCGCCGCGCACGCCCTCAGTGCCGCTGTCCGCCTGGAGAGAAGGAACGATCACCACGCGCTCGATGTCGGGAATGCGCGACGCGATCTCACGAACGCGCGCAAGCGTGTCGATCTCCTTGCCCGCGTAGCGATACCCATCGCACGCAATGAGGATGCGCGGTGCAATCTGGCCGAATCGGTCCCGCACGCCATTCACCCCGAAGTCGGGGGAACACGACGACCAGATGGCGCCCAGGCTGGCCGTGGCCAGCATGGCGATGATTGCCTCCGGAATGTTGGGCAGGAAGGCCGCAACCCGGTCGCCAGGGCCCACGCCGTGCGCCCGCAGCGCCGCCGCCGCGCGTTGCACCTCGCGGCGAAGCGCGCGGTGCGAGAGCGTGGCGTAGCGCCCCCGTTCATTCCATGCCACCACCGCGTCGCGGTCGTGGTCGTGACGCAGCAGGTTCTCCGCGAAGTTCAGCCGCGCGCCGTCGAACCATCGCGGACCCAGCTCTGCAGAGGGCGGCGCCATGCGATCGAGGCCGCGCACGACCTCATCCCACGGCTCGAGACGCGGACGTTCCTCCGCCACCACACCACAGAACTTCCACACGGCCGGCCAGAAGCGCTCGGGAAACGCCACCGACCACGCGTGCAACGCGTCGTAGTCGAGCGCCCCGTCCGGCCCCAGCACCGTCACGCCCTGCATGTCCTGCATCTCCTGCAGCCAGCGCGCGAACCGCACGATGTTGCTGCGCGCCACGCGGGTGCGACTCGGCTCCCACAGCGGGCGCTCAGGTTGGGACATCACCCGGCTGGCGGCCGTGCTCCGGCGCCGCCTAGTTCAAGCCGACGAGTTCGATGTCGAACAGCAGGTTGGCATTGCCCGGAATCGGCCCGTTGCCCGATGCGCCGTACCCAAGCGCGGCCGGAATCAGCAAACGACGCTTCCCGCCCACCTTCATGCCCTGCATGCCGACCTGCCATCCCTGGATGACCTGGGTCAGGGGAAACACCAGCGGCGTGTTGCTGCTGCGCGCCCGCTCGTCGAACTTCGAGCCGCTGGCCAGGTAGCCGGCGTAGTAGACCGACACGCTCGGCGTTCCGGACACCGCCGCACCCGTCCCCACCACGGTGTCGAGGTAGTAGATGCCCGACGGGAGCTTGGTGAAGGCGGACAAGGTCACGCCGAGGGACGAGGCCCATGTTTGCTGATCCAACGGAATCTCCTGGGGCGCCGAGACAGTGTCCGAGCCGCAGCTGGTGAGAACCACAGCGCCAAGCAACAGGGCGCTCGTATGACGAAGAAGGCGACCGAAAGCCATGATGATGCCCGATGAAGTGAACACAAAGACGGATGACCCGTCGAAATGAAGCGTCTGCACCCGCCTGATACCAGCGGGCAGCGCACCCATCTCCTCGTACACGCCGCGATCGAGCCGGTTCGCGCCGTCTCGCCCCGGGTTACGGGGGCGCGATCATATCGCGCGTGATATCCGCGATCGAGGCACAGCCGCTCAGCGCCATCGCCAGGTCGAGTTCGAGGCGCAAGTGCTCCAGCGCCGCCGTCGCCCCCCGCTCCCCATCCACCGCCAATCCCCAAAGTGGCGGACGACCAACCAGCACAGCACGTGCGCCGAGCGCGATGGCCTTGAGAATATCCGTCCCCCGTCGCACCCCGCCGTCCACGAATACCTCGGCGCGGCCCGCGAGTGCGTCAACCACCTCCGGCAGCGCCCTCGCGGTCGCGATCGCGGTATCGAGCTGCCGTCCGCCGTGGTTCGAGACAATCACCCCGGCCGCGCCATGCTCCACGGCCCGTACGGCATCGTCGCCGCGCACGATGCCCTTGACGAGCACGGGGAGCTTGGTCACCTCGGCGACCCAGGCAATGTCCGCGGGCGTGAGCGCGGCATCATGCAAGGCGTGCAGGTGCTTCTGCAGGCCCGATGCGTCAGCATCGGCCACGGGCAGGCGCGAGTGGCCGGAGCCAGCGGCGATGGCGTTGGCAATTTTGAGGTGCGACGGAAGCGTGAAGCCGTTCCGGATGTCGCGTTCGCGCCAGCCGAGCATGGGCGAGTCGACGGTGAGCACGATGGCGCGATAGCCCACCGTCGCGGCGCGCTGCAGCACGGCGCGCGTCGCCTCACGGTCCTTGTAGATGTAGAGCTGGAACCAGGTGGGACCGGTGGCGGCGCTCTGCACCTCTTCCAACGATGTGGTCGCGGTGGTGCTGACGACCATCAGGGTGCCGCATGCGCCGGCCGCCCGCACCATCGCCACTTCCCCGTCGGGATGCGCGAGCTTCTGCATGGCGGTGGGCGCCACGAGCACCGGAAACGCGACGCGGGTGCCGAGCACGGTGGTCTCGAGCGAGCGGGTGGACACGTCGACCATCGTGCGATAGCGCACCGCCAGTCGGTCCCACGCCGCCCGGTTCTCGCGCAGCGTCACTTCCCCATTCGAGCCACCGGCGAAATAACCCCACGCCGCGAGGTCCATCTTCTGCTCCGCCGCCGCCTCAAGCTCGAAGAGACTGATCATGAAATCTCTGATGGGTGACTGCGCGCTTCCGCGCAACTTCTTTGCTTGCCGACTGAAGAGGGGGAAGGTACGCTTGGGCGGTCGGTCTTCAAAAGGCGCGCCCCTCGCGAGGCGCGCCTTTCTCTTGCCAGTCCAACAGCTCAGCGCTTGTACTCGGAGGACCCGCGCAGGGGTTCGACGCAGCTCGGCCACGCGCTGGGGGGCGCAAATCCACCCGCATTCGCCGCTCCGGGTGCACGATCGAAGCCTCGCCGGTCGCGTGAGAGCGTCTGCGTATCCTCTGATGCGAGATACGTCAGCATCGCGGTGAGCACGGCATTGTTGCGGAGATCGTCGATCACAATCTTGTCGTAGGTGTCGCGCTGCGTGTGCCAGGTATACTGGCCATAGGACCAGTCGAGCGCGCCGAGGCTGAACGCCGGCGCCCCGTGACAGACAAACGATGCATTGTCGGAGCCACCCCCCGACGGGGAACCCGGGAACGACATCGTGACATTCCGGCTGATTTCCGCCGGCACCGCCGCCATCCAGCGCGCGAGGTTTCCGCTCGCCGTGGTGAAGCCCGACGCCGCGAAGTTGATGATCCGGCCGGTTCCGTTGTCCTGGTTGAAGAGGGCCTGCAATCCCGTGACCACCTCCGGGTGATCCTTCGCGAAGGCGCGCGAGCCATTGAGTCCCTGCTCTTCGCCACTCCAGTGGCCCACGAGAATCGTGCGCTTCGGATTCGGATACACGGTCTTCAGGATGCGCAGCGCCTCGAGCATCGTGATGGTGCCGGTGCCGTTGTCGGTGGCGCCCGATCCGCCATCCCACGAATCGAAGTGCGCGGAGAGCACGACGTACTCGTCAGGCTTCTCCGTGCCGGGTATGCGTGCGATGGTGTTGAACACCGGCACCTCGCCCAGATGCTCCGCCTCGGCCCGCACGCGCACGCGCGGACCCTGGTTGTTCTCGGCCAGGCGGTACAGCAGTCCGTAGTCTTCGCACGACACGTCGACCGACGGCACCTTGGTGGTGCGCGAATCGAAGACCTTCTGCACGCCCCATCCACGCGACCAGTTGCTGGCGATGACGCCCGCCACACCCGCTTCCTCCATGCGCGCGCCGAGGAAGCCCGTGCCGAGTCCCGTACCGTAGCCCGTCGCCTGTACGCGCTTCTGCCAGGCAGCCTGCGCCTCCGTGCGCTCCGCCTTCATGCGCGTGAACGTCTCCGGCAGCGCGTACTTCTCCCAGTTGTCGTCGGGACGACACGTCGACTGCAACATGGACACGAGCACGAACTTTCCTTTCGCTTGCGGCAGCCACTTCACGAACGCCGCAGAGTCGGGAAAGACCGGAAGCAGCACCACGTCGCCCGTCACGTCCTTGCCGCCCGTCCCTCCGCTCCACGCGAGCAGCTGACCCTCGAGCGATCGCACCCTGGGCTCCACGAGGTCGATGTGGCTCGGGCCGCGCCGCCAGCCCTTCCACGTGCCGTACTGTTCGTTCCTCGCCTCCACGCCAAAGCTCTTGTACGTGGCGACGAGCCAGTCGTTGCCGCGCTTCATGCCGGGCGTGCCCGTGAGGCGCGGACCAATGGAGTCCGTGAGTACCTGTGCCAGGCGCGCCACGCGAGAGTTGTTCATGCCCTCATCCCAGATACGCCGCACCGCGGGATCGGCCGTCGGGTACGTCTGCGCCCCCGCGTGTGGGGCGAAAAGGAGAAGCGCGGCCAGGGAAGCACGTGCGAGATGCATGAGAGAATTCGATTGAGGTTCGGGCGACATGGCGCACGCTGTCAGGAGGCAGGGCGCGGCGAGCAATGCAAGTGTTCGGGGGCGGCGTCCCTTGCAGGACGCCGCCCCACGTAGCGAGAAATGCGATCGTTCGTGAATCCTGCGCAGCTTGCCGCGCCGCGCAGGATGCTGGACTATTGCACCGCTGACGGTGCCGTCTTCGCGCGGCTATCGCCGCTCGCGTAGATGCCGTTGAACAGGAACTTGAAGGTGCCCGCCGGCGTCGCGCGGAACGTGATCTCGGGGCCGAACAGATAGAGCATTCCCTTCCCCACGTGTGCCTCTGCCGCGGCTACGCCGCCTTCGAGGTAGTTCTGGCCCCACGCCCACCCGCTGCGCAGCGGATTGTCGCTGGCGTACCACGCGATGGGCCGCACACCGCGCTGTACGGCGTCCGGTCCAAGACGGAAGGTCGG
>JBDSVW010000438.1:0-6242 GCA_039927015.1 Gemmatimonadaceae bacterium
TGCGCGCGGTGCTGCTGGCGAAACCGTTCACCCGGTATCCGGTGTCCGACGGGTCGGTCGACCGCATCGTGGGGATGTTGCACGTGAAGGACATTCTGCGCTGCCTGACATGCGGCACCTCGCTCGACCCGACCATTGTGCGTCAGGTACCGTTTGTGCCTGCGGCCGCCCCTGTCGATCACGTCATCGCCGCCATGCGCCTGGCCAATGTGCAGATGACCGTCGTGCTCGACGAATTCGGCGGCACCGCAGGCATCGTGACGTCGGAGGACCTGTTCGAGGAGGTGGTGGGCGACGTGGGCGACGACTTATCAAGCCTCGCCGAGGTGCGCACCTCCCCGGACGGAGTCGTCATCGCCTCGGGTCTCGCCCGGCTCGAGGCGCTCGGCGACGCATTCGGCATCGAACTGTCGCACGACGAAGTCCACACGGTGAGCGGCCTGGTGATCGCAGCGCTCGGGCGAGCACCACACGTCGGTGACGTGGTGACCTACGACGGGCTTGCCATCCAGGTAGCCGAAGTGAGAGGACACGGTGTGGGCGAGGTGCGTGTCTCTCATGCACCGACCGCATGAGCGAGCGTTGAGCCGCACGGCCCCACCGCAACACCTTCCTACGCCCACCGCAACACCTTCCTACGCCCACCGCAACATCTTCCTACGCCCCCCGCTTCCTCCACAGCGCCAGCAATTCCTTCTCACGCTCGCCTGTCATTCCGGCCGCCCGCTTGGCGCGGTCGGCGGCAGGGCGCGACTTGTCCCACTCGAGGGTGTCGAGCGCGGTCACGGCAAACGGGCGATAGGACAGGCCTGCGGCAACCGCACGCACCACACTCACGTACATGAGCGGATCGCCCGGCGCCCACGCCGGCATCTCGCTCCAGATCCGCACCTTCTGCTCGGAGAGGAACGACTCCGGGAGCCAGGTGAAGGTGACGGGCGCCGAGGTGACGGCGCGGCACCCGGCGAGCATCTCGGCCATCGTCATTCGCGTGGTGGGGCCGGTGGCGTTGAAATTCCCCTTCACGCCCCCTTCGGCCAGGCGCACGATCCATTCAGTGAGGTCTCGCTGGTCGATGACCTGCGAGGAGTGCAGCGGATTTCCAGGCGCCAGGACTTCTCCGCCCTCGTCCACGCGCACCGGCCAGTAGGTAAATCGGTCGGTGGGATCGGTCGGGCCAACGATCAACCCCGGCCGCACGATCGTCGCGCGCCCGGGAAATGCCTCGTGCACTATCCGTTCCGATAGCGCCTTGGTGAGGCCGTACGGCGCCTCGTCACCATCCTTGAACCCCGCCGGTGGAGCGAACAGTTCGGCCCCCTCGTCCAACGGCTGCATCCGCACGCTCCCCGCGGTTGCATAACTCATGTTGTCCGTCCGGTACGCCGAGATGGACGAGACAAAGAGATAGTGCTCCGTGGAGTCCTTGAGCGCCTTCACGCTGCGTTGCACCCAGCGGTAGTCGCGGGCGTTGTTGTCGAGCACCGCATCCCAGCGCCCCTTGGACAAGATTCCCATGTCCCCTTCGCGATCGGCGATGATGTGCTCCACCCCCTCAACCTTGGTGGCGCTCCGCCCCCTGGTGAGGATCGTGACCTGATGACCGCGTGCGAGTGCGTACTTCACCGTGTTGGGGCCGATGAAGCCCGTCCCGCCAAGGATCAGGAGCTTCTTGGGAGCTACCTTCGGCGCCTGCTGGGGCGAGCGGTCGGCCGGGACGGGGCCGGGGCCGGCACCGGACAACGACGCCGGCAGCACGGAGGGTGCGAGCGCCAGGCCGGCGCCGGCAAGCGAGGCGGAGCGGAGGAAGTCGCGGCGGGACGAGGACATGTCGGCAGGGTGTGTTGAGGGTTGCCCAAATATACTCCCCGGTCTGAAATGCAACTCACCTCAGCCGTTCGTGTAGAGACCACTGTCGTCGTTTCATGCGAGGTCGGCACGGTTTCGCGAAGGCTCGTGCGGAAGCGTTTCGCAAGCGTTCGCGATCGCGTCCGTTCGAATGCAACTTTCCCCCACCAATATAGATGGGCACGTCGCCTGAAGCGCAGGATAACCCGATGACCTCACCACTCGCCGAACTGCGGTACGAGGATAGCTCGCTCGTCATCGCACTCACCGGCGACTGGACGCTTGAACACGAGACACCACGCTTCGATGCGCTCGTCGCGGGCAACCGGTCGCAATCCGGCACCCCGCCAGTGTTGATGTTTGACGCGTCGTCCCTGGGCACGTGGGACAGCAGCTTGCTGATTTTTCTGTCCCAGTGTCAGGAGTACGCCGAGGCGCAGCAACTCGAGATCGACCGCTCGACGTTGCCGGAGCAGCTCCGCCGCTTGCTGACACTCTCCGAGGCGGTACCCGAGCGCAGTACCGCCAACGACGACACCGCGACTCAGTCCTCGCCTATTGCTGCACGACTTGGCAAGGCCGCGCTCGGTACCTGGTCTCGACTGGAGTCGTCGCTGACCTTCACTGGAGAGGTCGCGCTGGCCATCGCGCAGTTGCCGGGCGGGCGCGTGCATATGCGATGGCGTGAGTTCTGGGTGGTCGTGCAATCGAACAGCTCGGGCGCGCTCCCCATTGTCACGCTGATAGCCCTGCTCGTGGGCGTCATCATCGCCTTTCTCGGTGTCGTGGTGCTCGAGCGCTTCGGTGCGGGCTACTACTCATCCTATCTCGTCGGCTTCGGCATGCTGCGCGAGATGGGCGCGCTTATGACGGGCATCATCATGGCCGGCCGCACTGGAGCGGGCTTCGCAGCGGAGCTCGGCAGTATGAAAATCACCGAAGAGATCGACGCGTTCGTCACGCTCGGCATCTCTCCGGTGGAACATCTGGTCGTGCCACGCATGCTCGGCATTTTTTTCATGATGCCGCTGCTGACGCTCTATGCGGACTTCGTTGGCATCATGGGGGGCATGGCGGTCGCGGTGTCACTGCTGGATATGTCGGCCGCGCAGTTCATTGGTGGGTTGCTGACCGCCGTGACACTGAGTGATGCGGTGCTCGGTGTGTTCAAGGGAGTGGTGTTCGGTATGATCATTGGGTTCGCCGGGTGCCTGAAGGGCCTGCAGACGGGCAGCGATGCCGGTGCCGTGGGACGCGCGGCTACCACTGCCGTCGTGCTTGGCATAACGCTGATCATTCTCGCCAACGCCGTCATTGATTGGCTGGCCGCACTGCTCACGATATGACGACTCCCGACACGACAGCCGCCGACACGACGGCCATTGAGGTGCGCGATCTCACCATGATGTACGGGCAGCTCGTGATCATGAAGGACCTCAACTTCACCATCCAGCGTGGCGAAGTCTTCGTGATCATGGGCGGCAGCGGTAGCGGGAAAAGCACACTGCTCAAGCATCTCATCGGCCTCAAGAAGCCTGCGAAGGGATCGATTCTGTTTGATGGTGAAGAATTCGACATTGATGACGACACGCAACGCAAAGCGGTGCTGCGCCGCATGGGCGTGCTCTATCAGAATGGTGCGCTGTGGAGCGGACTGACATTGGCGGAGAACGTCGCGCTTCCGCTCGAAGAGTTCACGTCGATGGACACGCAGTCCATTGCAGAGATGGTATCCCTCAAGTTGTCGCTCGTGGGGCTGAAAGGCTTTGAGGAGTTCTATCCGTCGGCGATCAGCGGCGGCATGCGCAAGCGTGCGGCGCTCGCGCGCGCCATCGCGCTCGACCCTGAGGTGCTCTTCTTCGATGAGCCGTCGTCCGGACTCGATCCCATCAGCGCCAGCCGACTGGACGACCTGATTGTTGAACTGAAGGCCAGCTTTGGCACGACCATCGTCGTGGTCACGCACGATCTCGAGAGCATTTTCCGCATTGCCGACCGCGCATTGTTCCTGGATATCAACGACAAGACCATGACCGCATTGGGCAATCCCGCCGAGTTGCGCGACAATCCGCCGAGCGCCGAAGTGCATCGGTTCCTTACTCGCAGCAGCGAAGGCCTCTCATGAGCAGGCGTGCCAATCCCACCACCATCGGACTCTTCCTGATTGGTGCGCTGGTGCTGACCGTGCTGGCCGTGGCGGCGCTGGCATCGAACGCGTGGTTCGAACGACGCACCACGTTTATTGCATTCTTTCCGGAGTCGGTCAACGGTCTCGAGAATGGTGCGCCCGTCAAGTTCCAGGGCGTGCCCGTCGGTACCGTGACCGACATCATGATCCAGATCAACCAGCAGGAGAAGACGTTCCAGGTGCCCGTCAAGTTCGACGTCGACCTGTCGCGCCTCACGACACATCTCGGCACGTACGTGAACCTCGGCGACACGGCCGTCTTGCGTCGGCAAATCGATAACGGACTGCGCGCGCAGCTCCAGATGGAGAGCATCGTCACCGGACTGCTGTACATCGAGCTGGCGTACCGCACCGACTCCACTCCGCCGCGGCTGGCCAACGCGTCCGACGACTGGCCGGAGGTTCCCACCACGCCGTCGCTCATGGCGGCCATCGGAGGCGGCGCGGGCAGCGTACTCTCTGACGTGATGAAGATCCTGAATCGCGTCAACGACATGCTCGCCGAAGTGAACATGCCAGAGATCAACCGGGCCGTCGTGCAGTCGGCGCGCGCGGTAGAAGCGCTGGTGGCGTCACCCGAGATCAAGGCGGCGCTCAAGGGAGTGCCCGGGCTGACCGAGCAGATGAATCAGACCATGTCGGATGTGGGACGCCTGGCGACGCGCGCCGAAGCAGCCATCGACCCCATGCAGACACAGATCACCGGTGCATCGACCGAAGCCATTGCCACGCTGCAGGCGCTGCGCAAGACGTTGGACGAAACGCACGGGCTGCTCTCCGCCGACGCCGGACCGGGTTACGCGCTGCAGGGCGCGCTCACGAGCATGCGTGAAGCGGCGGACGCCTTGCGACTGCTGATCAACTCGCTCGAGCAGAATCCCGACATGCTCTTGCGCGGCAAGAAGCCGCCTCGCAACTGATGCGCACTACTCTCTGCCACTTTTCATGATGCGACCTGCAAAGCTCCTGGCCCCGCTGGTGTTGCTCGCGCTCGCGGGCTGCTTCAAGCTCTCACGTAGCGCGCCGGCGCTTCAGCAGTACGTGCTGAGTGGGGCGCGCACACCCATCGCTGCGGCGGCCACCGGCGACACCTCCGGCCTCACCATCGGCATTCGCCGCATGGATCTCGCGCCGTATCTCGCGACGCCAGCAATCGTGGTACGACGGGGCACCCATCAGATTGAGACATCCCAGTTCCACCGTTGGGGCGAGGACCTGGGCGAGGGCATCAATCATACGGTTGCGGCGCATCTCGCCAACGTTCCCCCGGTCAGGACAGTCTACGTGGCACCATGGGCCGCGCGCGCAAACCACACTTTTGTCCTGCAACTTCACGTGTTGCGGTTTGAAGGCGTCGCCGATTCTGCGGCCACCACGGGCTCGGTACATGTGCTGACCACCTGGGACATCATTCGTCCGCTCAACGGTTCGGTGCTCGTACGCGGAACGACCGACTACCGCGACGGCCAGTTCACGGTGGGCAACTACGAATCGCTGGTCGGGGCACTCAATACGGCGCTCGATCGGGTAGCGCGCGACATCCGCACGTGCCTCGGCCGCTTTCCCTCCGATTCAGTGCCGCCACCGTCCTGCTGATGGTGGCGTAGGCTGGACGGAGAGTCTCGCCTGAGTCTCCCGGGATGAAGCCACTCGAACGCCGCACGAGCGCGTCCCGCACGGCGAGCTCGGCCCGCACATGGCGCCGCCCCTCCGACAACCGGTGCGCACGCGCCCGTCGTGCACGCATCCACGATGCGTCCACGATGCGTCCACGAGCGTCCACGAGCGTCCACGAGCGTCCGCAAGGGTCCGCGCGTCGCGTGTGTCGGTCTTTGTGCGCCGCGACGGATTGGCAGACATCGGCGCGTCGTTCGAATCCGCGACCATCACCGCGTGGCCCAGTGATTCCAGATGGCGCGCGACCCACTCGCGCTCCACTCGCGCTCCGTTCGCGCTCCGTGCTCG
Organism: Gemmatimonadaceae bacterium; assembly: GCA_039927015.1. Taxonomy (GTDB): domain Bacteria; phylum Gemmatimonadota; class Gemmatimonadetes; order Gemmatimonadales; family Gemmatimonadaceae; genus SCN-70-22. The sequence continues at coordinate 6,002 of JBDSVW010000438.1, forward strand.
TCTCCACCAGCATCGTCCAGCATTGTCGCGCGCGGCCGGTGCACGCACGCCGAGGTGAACCGCTCCCGGCTCGTGGCGAACCGGCGTTCCGAAATCGTCCCGTCCTCCGCCTGGATCGCCAACTGACGCTCGTGCGTCTGCAGATCCAGGCCGATCCGCTCCATGGCGGCTGGCCTCCCGGTGTGCGCCCTGTCCTATGCTTCCCCGTGCACGCCGACTCCCGCAGGGCCTCGTCCTCTCG
>JBDSVW010000439.1:0-17762 GCA_039927015.1 Gemmatimonadaceae bacterium
GACCGACCGTGGCCGGCGGGCAACCCTTCCCCAGCCGCCCGGAGCCGCTCGGACGGACGCGCGCACGCGGACCGTCAGCACGCGCGTGGGCGCCCGCTCGCGCACGGCTCCGCTGCGCGCTGCCTACGAGCCCGTGCTGCCGAATCCTCCCGCCCCGCGCACGGTGGCATCGAGGGTCGCCGCCTCGGCCAGGCGCGGCGTGGCGAAGTGTGCGAAGACAAGCTGCGCGATGCGCTCGCCGCGGCGGATGACCGCGGGCGCATTTCCGGTGTTGTGCATGATCACCTGCAGCTCGCCGCGGTAATCCGGGTCGATCGTGCCGGGGGCGTTAGGCAGGGTGATGCCATGCCGCAGCGCGAGGCCCGACCGCGGGCGTACCTGCATCTCGAGTCCCGCGGGCAGTGCAAACGCCAGCCCGGTGGACACCGCACGCCGCTCGCCAGGTGCAAGCGTGAAGTCGGATTCCGCCGAGGCGACATCATACCCCGCGCTGCCCGCGGTCTGCCGGGACGGCAGCGGGAGGTCGGGATTGTGGGGAAGGCGCTGGATGCGCACCTCGGTGTCGGACATGAGAGCTCCCGGTCGTATGGCGGTCGGCCGGTCCTCCGGCCGACGGCACGAATCGTGGGTCAAACGCAGGAGGGAGACGGCGCGTCCTGCCGGCTAGCTCCGCGAGGATCGAACGTGGCACCGTAGTCGCCGCAGACACCGCGACGACGAGCGCGGTGCCCCAGGCCGCCGTGCGGTCCGGGCGCCCTAAACGAGGAACGCCGCGGGCTCGTGGAACGGGAGGCCGAAGGCGTCGGCGACGCCCTGGTACGTGATCTTGCCGTCGATCACGTTCAGGCCACGCAGCAGCGCGTGATTGTCGCGTAACGCCTGCTTCCAGCCCTTGTTCGCCAGCTGCATGGCGTACGGCAGCGTGGCATTGGTCAGGGCCAGCGTCGACGTGCGCGGCACGCCGCCCGGCATGTTCGCCACGCCGTAGTGAATCACGCCATCCACGACATAGGTCGGGTTCTCGTGCGTCGTGGCGTGAATGGTCTCCACGCAGCCGCCCTGGTCGATGGCGACGTCGACAATCACGGAGCCGGGCTGCATGCGAGCCAGGTCGGCGCGACGAATGAGCTTCGGCGCCTTCGCCCCCGGAATCAGCACCCCCCCGACGACCAGGTCCGCCGTGGCGATCTGCTCCAGCACGTTGTGCCGATTGGAGTGAATGAGCTGCACGTTGGCCGGCATGACGTCCGACAGGTAGCGCAGACGCTCCAGTGAGATGTCGAGAATGACGACCTGTGCGCCCATGCCGGCAGCAATCTTCGCGGCGTTGATGCCCACGATGCCACCGCCCAGGATCACGACCTTGGCCGGCGCCACACCCGGGACACCGCCCAACAGCACGCCGCGACCACCGTAGAGCTTCTCCAGGTACTTCGCGCCCTCCTGCACCGCCATGCGCCCCGCCACTTCCGACATCGGCGTGAGCAACGGCAGCTCGCGCGACGGCAGCTCCACCGTCTCGTACGCGATGCACGTCGCCCCGGAATCGAGATGGGCCGTGGTCAGCTTCTCGTCAGCCGCAAAGTGGAAGTAGGTGAAGATCGTCTGGCCGCGGCGCATGTGCGCCCACTCCCGCTCGATCGGCTCCTTCACCTTCATGATCATGTCGGCCTGCGCCCACGTGGTGGCCGCATCCGGCGCGATCTTCGCCCCCACCTCGGTGAACGCGGCGTCCTCGAATCCGCTCCCCTCACCAGCACCCGTCTCGATGAGCACTTCGTGGCCCGCGCCCACCAGTGTCTCGGCGCCCGCCGGCACCAGGGCAATACGGTTCTCGTTGGTCTTGATCTCCTTCGGGACGCCAATACGCATGATCGTTAGGCTCGTGATGGGGAATGAAGAGGAATGCTCAGGCTGTCCCCGGCGTTGGGCCGAGGCTCAGCACGGATTGCTGCTCAGGATCGAAATGCGCCCGCGCCATCGCCGCCACCTCATCGTCCCGGATGGCGTCGATCTTTTCGAGCACGTCGTCGATCGGTCGATAGGGCTCGCCATACAGCTCGGTGGCGGCAGCACGATACATCCGGGCCGACGAGCTTTCCAGCGAGAGCGTGATCTGGCCCTTCAGCTGACTCTTGCCGGACGCCACTTCCTCCGGCGAGAAGCCTTCCCTGGCCGCCAGGGAAAGCTCCTGGCGCACGGCGTCGATCGCCAGCCCGGCCGTCTCCGGCGAGGTGGCGACGTACACCCCGTGGGTGCCGCTGTCAGTGTGATAGCTGTGGAAGGACGACACGGAGTACGCCAATCCCATCTCCTCTCGCACCCGCTGGAAGAGGCGGGAACTCATGCCACCCCCCAGCAGCGACGACGCCAGGGTCATCGCGTACCGTCCGGGATGGCCATAGGGCACCGTGGCGGCCCCGAACACGATCTGTGTCTGCGCGGCCTCGCGCTCCACATGGCGCTCCCGGGGCGGTGCCGGCGCGGGGGCGGGTACGGTGGGCGGTTGCCCGGGCCCGCGCGCCACGGCGTTCCAGCCGGTGCGAACCAGCGTGTCCACGAGCAGATCGTGCTCCACGTTGCCGCCAGCCGCCACCAGGATGTGCTGCGGCTGGTAGCCGCCCACGTGCAGTGCCCGCAGGTCGTCGATTCCTAACGACGTCACCGACTCCCGGGTCCCGAGGATGGAATACCCGTACGGGTGCTCGCCCCACAATAATTCGTTATGCAGCTCGAAGACGAGATCGTCCGGGGTTTCCTCCACCATCGAGATCTCCTCCAGCACCACCCGTCGTTCCAGCCGCAAATCCGCGTCCCGCAGCGCGGGATGCAGGATGAGGTCGCCGATCACGTCCGCGGCCTGCTCCAGGTGCTCGTCGAGCACCCGGGCCTGGAAGGCCGTGTGCTCGCGCGACGTGTACGCGTCGAGCGAGCCGCCAAGGTTCTCGAGCGACATGGCAATCTCCTTCGCGCTCCGGCGCCGCGTGCCCTTGAACACCATGTGTTCGAGGAGATGCGATACGCCCATGAGCGGACGGGATTCATGCACCGACGCCATGCGAACCCAGGCGCCGATCGCAACCGATCGAACGCCTGGCATGTACTCCGAAACCACGGTGAGGCCGTTGTCCAGCACGGTGCGCTGGACCCCGGGCCTCTCGAGGGGCCCCTGTGCGATCACAAGGCTATCGCCGACCGCCTCCGCGACCACCGCGGCCACGATCACCGCCGCGAGGACGCTCGCCGCGCTCGGGCCGATCACCCTCGCCCGCGCCCACACCGGCGGTCCCGCCATTGGAGTCGCTGGTTTCCTCCATGCCCTCGGGCTTGGGAAGGAGCGCCTTCATGGACAGGCGCAGGCGACCACGCTCGTCGCGATCGATCAGCTTTACCGTCACCGTGTCGCCCTTCTTCACGACTTCCTCGGGCTTCTCGACCCGGGTGTGCCGCATTTCGGAGACGTGGAGCAAGCCTTCCGAGCCCGGCATGATCTCGATAAACGCGCCGAAGGCGGTCACGGTCTTCACCGTTCCCTCGTACGTCTCGCCCACGACGGGCTCCGACGTGATGGCCTGCACCATCTGGCGCGCGCGGTCCATGGCCTCGCCGCCCACTGCGGCAATGGTGACCATGCCCGAGTCGTCGACGGTGAGTTCGGCGCCGGTCTCATCCTGGATGCCGCGGATGGTCTTCCCCTTCGGTCCGATCAGGTCGCCGATCTTTTCAGGGTTGATCATCATGGTGACGATGCGCGGCGCGTGCGGCGAGAGCTCAGCACGCGGCGCCGACAGCGCCTTGTTCATCTCGGCCAGGATGTGCAGCCGGCCCTCGCGGGCCTGCGCCAGCGCTTCCTTCAGGATCTTGAGGTCGAGCCCCTCGATCTTGATATCCATCTGGATGGACGTGATACCCTGCTCCGTGCCGGCGACCTTGAAATCCATGTCGCCGAGGTGATCCTCGGTGCCGAGAATGTCGGTGAGGATGGAGTACTTGTCGCCTTCCTTGATGAGTCCCATCGCGACACCCGCCACGGCGGCACGCGTCGGAACACCGGCGTCGAACAGGGCCAGCGAGCCACCGCACACCGACGCCATCGACGAGGAACCGTTGGACTCCAGCACCTCGCTGACGATGCGCAGCGTGTAGGGGAACTCTTCGAACGGCGGGAGCACCGCCTGCAAGGCGCGCTCGGCCAGGTTGCCGTGTCCGACCTCGCGGCGCGAGGTACCGCGCATGGGGCGAACCTCTCCCGTGGAGAACGGCGGGAAGTTGTAGTGGAGCATGAACGACTTCGTCTGCTCGCTCTTGTTCTTGAGCGAATCGAGGCGCTGCACGTCGTCCGCGGTGCCTAACGTGCAGGACACCAGGGCCTGCGTCTGGCCGCGCGTAAACAGCGCAGAGCCATGGGCGCGCGGCAGGACCGTCGCATCGATGCTGATGTCGCGCACGTCGGTCGGCTTGCGGCCGTCGACGCGCTTGCCGGTCGAGAGCACCTGCCCGCGGAGGGCGTTGTACTCGAGATCGCCCAGCACGCTGCCGACGAACGGAGCCCATTCGGGCTTCTCGGCCACCATCCGCTCTTTCACTTCCTTCTTGATCGCCTCGACTGCTTGGACGCGCGTGTGCTTGTCCTTCTGGTTGATGGCGTCGGCGATGCGCTTCTCCGCTTCCTTCGTGACCGCGGCCAGCACCTCGGCCGGCACGTCGGTCTTCACCCAGGCCATCTTGTCGGAACGGACCTTCGCGAGCATGTCGTTCTGGTAGCCGACGAGTTCCTTGATGCCCTTGTGTGCAACGGTCAGCGCGTCGAGGGTATCATCCTCACTCACCTCGTTCGCACCGCCCTCGACCATCACGATCGAATCGGCGGAACCCGCGACCACGATCTCCAGGTCGGAGTATTCCAGCTGCTGATACGTGGGGTTGAGGATCCACTTGTCCTGGACGCGGCCGACGCGCACGCCGGCGATGGGTCCGTTCCAGGGGATCTTGGACGAGGCAAGCGCATGCGAGACGGCCAGCAGGCCGAGCACCTCGGCGTCATTCTCCTGGTCAGCGGAGATGACGTAGACGAAGACCTGCACCTCGTTCTGGAAACCTTCGGGGAAGAGGGGCCGGATGGAGCGGTCGATGATACGGCAGGCGAGAATCTCGTGATCGTGCGGGCGCCCCTCGCGCTTGATGAAGCCCCCGGGGATCTTGCCAGCCGCGTACGTCTTTTCCTTGTACTCGACCGTGAGGGGGAAGAAAGGCAGGTGCGACCTGTTCTCGCTTACCGTGACGGCGGCGAGTACCATGGTCTCGCCGAAGGTGACGACGGCCGATCCGGCGGCCTGCTTGGCCATGCGACCGGTTTCAATGGTCAGTCGGCGTCCCGCGAAGTTCTTTTCGAGAAGTTGCATCATGTCTGTGACTGGTCTCTGTAGAACACAAAACGCGCGGGCCCAAACGAGGGCGGCCGCGCGATCGTGTGATTATCGACGAATGTTAGTGACGGAGGCCGAGCTCACCGATGACCTTCCGGTACCCTTCCACGTCATTACGCTTGAGGTATTCCAGAAGGCGCCGGCGCTTTCCCACCATCTTCAACAAGCCCTGACGGCTGTGGTGGTCCTTCTTATGCGTCTTGAAATGATCGGTGAGGTAGTTGATGCGCGCCGTCAAAACCGCGACTTGCACGCGCGACGAACCGGTGTCACCATCGTTGGTCTGATACTTCGCGATCGTCGCTGCTTTTTCAAAAGCCATGATGTATATTCTCGGGGCGTACTGCTTTGCGTGTTTGCCAAGTCCTTTCAAGCACAGCAATTTACTTGAAGCGCCCACCACTGTAAAGGCTCTCAGTGCCTGAGCGCTATCTCGGAAAGACCTTGGGGAAATACCGCGTCGAGGAGCTCGTCGGCTCCGGCGGGTTCGCGTGGGTATACCGCGGATACGATCCCGAGCTCGACATCAGGGTCGCCCTCAAGGTCCTGAAGCCTCAATTCGCCGGCGACGGCAACTTCGAGGAGCGCTTCCGGCGCGAGGCGAGCACGGCGGCAAAGCTGCGCCACCCCAACATCATCTCGATCTACTCCGTGGGGCGGGACGGCGATGCGGTCTATTTCGCCATGGATTTTCTCCCCAGCGGGCTGGCCGACAAGCTCGAGGTTACCACCGCGCTCCCGGAAGAATTCTGCGTCCGCATGGGGATCGACGTCGCGCGCGCCCTCGGCTTTGCCCACCGGGAGGGCGTCGTCCACCGCGATATCAAGGTCGACAACATCCTGTTTGACGGGCATGGGAATGCCGTGGTGGCCGATTTCGGCATCGCCCGCGCGGTGACCGGCTACACCAACCAGACCGGCACCAACATGGTGGTCGGCACCCCGCAGTACTTCGCCCCCGAGCAGGCGCGGGCAAAGCCCCTCGACGGCCGGGCCGATATCTACTCGCTGGGGGTGTCGCTGTACCGTTCCGCCACCGGCCGGCTCCCCTTCGAGGGCGACGACTGGTACGAAATCGCCCGCCAGCACGTCGAGGAGCCGCCGCCGTCCCCCAGGGGCCTGAATGCGGCGCTGTCACCCGCGTTCGACCAGCTGATCCTGCGCTGCCTTGCCAAGCATCCGGATGATCGCCCCGCCACGGGGGAGCAGCTCGCCGACGAACTGGCCGCGGTGTTGCAGCTTCCGGGAGGCCTTGGCGGAGGCACGGCCTACCGCGGCGCCTCGGATTCGCCCACGCTCATCACTCCCATGGGGAGACCGAGGGCGCAAGGACTCGTTCGTCGCCTGGCGCCCATGACGATCCTGCTGGTGGCCGTCACCGCCACCGGAATCGTGGTCGCTACCAGCCGCCAATCGCGGCGCGCGGCCCAGGTGACCGCCGACAGCGCGAGGGTCGCCGACTCGTTGCAGGCGGCCAACATGCTCGCCGGCGTTCCCGATTCACTCCAATCCGACTCGGCGAGAGCGGCGAACGCCGCTGTCCCGGGCGACAATACCGTCCCACCGCCGCCGCGAGACACGTCACGAACCAGACCACCGACCGCGGGACGCCTCGCGGTCACCGTGCCGCTCAACGCCCGCGTCAGCGTCAATGGCGTGGCGATGGGCGAGGGAAACTGGCGGGCGGACACGCTCAAGCCAGGGGAGTACGCGGTGGAAGCCAGCGTGCCGGCGAGCGCCGGATGCGAATCGGCGACGACAACGGAACGTGTACGCGTCCGTGCGGGTGCGGCAGCCGCCGTCACCCTCACCCCCCGACCCTGCGGCACGATCTCCATCAACATGCTGAACGTCGCGGCATCGGGCGCCCGCTATGTGGTCGTGTCCAACGACGGCGCTTTCCGCCGCGAGGGTGGGCTGCCGTTGTCAGGGGGACTCATCGTGCCGATCGGACAGTATCGCGTCACAGCCCAGCAGCCGATGTGCGCGGCGTACGTGGACGATGCGGTCGTCGTCGCCGCCGACCGCACCACGCCCCTCACCTTTCGCGTGATCTGCGACCGCTAGCCTGGCGCGCCAGCGCTCAGCGCTGCGCGCCGGCCACAGCGCCTAACGCGGCACCCAGCGCAAGGCCGCTCCAGAAGGTCTTGCGGCGAAACCACGGCCGCCCGGGCTCCTGCATCACCACCACGTGCTCATTGGTCACGGACGTGGTCTGGCCCGTGACGACGGCGGTCACGCGCCCATCGCCATCCACCTGCAGCACGCGAAGCTGCGCCACCAGCACATCGCGCTTGCGCGGATCGACCGCGATGCCGTGGATACCGCCCCGCAGCCATCGCTCGCTTCCGGCATCGAACGCCACCGTCGTGTCACCCACCGACTTGATCTCGAAACGCACCCCCTTGAGCTGGGCGCCGGCGGGGACGGAGGCGGCGACGAGCAGCAGGGCGGCAAGCAGGGCGGCAGGCAGGGCGGCAGGCAGGACGGCAGGCAGGACGCGCATGGTTGTCATACGAAGAGTTTGACCAGGCCCTTGAGGTCATTGAACATCACGAGTGCGAAGAGCAGCGCGATGGCCAGCACGCCGGCACGCATGATGAGCTCCTGCGTGCGGGCGCTGAACTCGCTGCCCTTCGCGCGCTCCACCACGCGCATCAGGATCTGGCCGCCGTCCAGCAAGGGTATGGGCAGCATATTGAGCACCGCCACGTTGATGCTGAGGAAAGCCAGGAGCGACAACAGCTGCTCCCACCCGCTCTTGCCCGCCTCGAAGGACGTCCGGGCAATCGCGATGGGCCCTCCGAGCTGATTGACCGAGACGGCGCCCGAAAAGAGACCGCCGACCACCCGAATGACCGCGCTGCCCATCATCCAGGTGGCGTTCCAGCCGTCGACAATGGACTGGCTGAATGGCGCAAACTCGCGCGCTTGCTGTGCGCGGGGCGCCACGCCGATCCGTCCAACCTTGATCGGGGCCCCGGTGATGGGATCGCGATCGTCGGTCAGTTCTGGCACCACCTCGAGGCGCACACGGGACCCGTCCGCGCGCACCACATCCATGGCGAGCGGACGCCCGGCCGAGGCCGAGACGCTGGTGATCAGGTCACTCCAACGGCGGACGGCGGTGCCGCCAATGGCCACCACGCTGTCGCCGCGCTGAAGTCCCGCCGCCATCGCCGGGCGATCGGCCAGCACAGAATCCACGACGGCGGGAATGTACGGGCGCCCGAATCCGGCGAACACGCCGACGGAGACCGTGAAGGCGAGCACGATGTTCATGATCACGCCCGCCGAGAGAATGAAGATCTTGGCGGGCAGCGACTTCGACTCGATCCATCGCGCCTCAGGCACGGGGTGCGGCCCGAAGGGCTTGAGGGCATTGGGGTCGGTGGGAATGGGATTCAGCCCTCGCTGATGGCCGGGCACCTTCTCCACCGCGGCCGACTCCCCCTCGCCGAAGTCGGTGTTGCCTTCGATGGCGGACACCGCCTCGCTGTCCCGCGTCGCCATCGCCACGTAGCCGCCGATGGGAAACCACGACCAGCGATAATCCGTCTCGCCCCACTTGATGCCGAACAGGCGGGGCCCCCACCCGAACGCGAACACGGGAGCATAGACGCCCGTGAACTTGGCCGCGAGAAAGTGGCCCAGTTCGTGGACGAACACGACGAGCCCGAAGACGATCAGTGGCGCGAGGTACTTCAGCATGCGACAATTCCCTTCACGTGTTGGCGCGCCGCGGCATCAGCAGCCAGCAGCGCCTCGCGACTTCCCCCAGGTGCCCCCGCCAGCGCGTCCAGCGCAGAGCGAATGGCCCCTGAAATCTGATTGAACGACAGCGCGCCGGCCAGAAAGAGCGCCACGGCCTGCTCGTTCGCCCCGTTGAACACGGCCGGAGCCGCTCCGCCCTGACGCCCCGCCTCGATACCCAGCGCCAACGCCGGAAAGGCGTCGTGGCGGACGGACTCGAAGGTCAGCGGAGACATCGCCACAGGGTCGAACGGGGGTACCCCTGCGTCCTCGATTCGCTCCGGATGCGTCAGCGCATAGAGTATCGGCAGCTCCATCGATGGTACGCCGAGTTGTGCGACAACGCTGCCATCGACGAATTCCACCATCGAGTGCACGATGCTCTGGGGGTGCACGACCACCTCGATACGGTCGAACGGGACATCGAACAAAAAGTGCGCCTCGATGACCTCCAGGGCCTTGTTGGCCAGGGTCGCGCTGTCGATGGTGATCTTGCGGCCCATGCTCCACGTGGGATGCTGGAGGGCGTCCGCCAGCGTCGCGCGCTCGATGCGCTCGCGCGCCCACGTGCGAAATGGTCCCCCGGACGCGGTGATGATCAGGCGCCGAACTTCACTGCGCGGGCGACTCGTGAGGCACTGCAGGATGGCGGAGTGCTCGCTGTCGACGGGGATGATCTCTCCGTTGCCGCGCCGGGCCGCCTGCGCGACGAGTTCACCGGCGACCACCAGCGTCTCCTTATTCGCCAACGCCACGCGCTTGCCGGCCTCCAGGGCCGCGAGGGTGGCATCCAGCCCTGCCGCTCCCACCACGGCATTGATCACGATGTCGACGTCGTCCCGCACCGCCGCCGAGACGAGGCTTTCGGGCCCGAGCTGCCAACCCGGGTGCGCCTGACTCCCGTTCGACACGAGACCCACGAAGGCCGGCTGAAGCTGCGCCACCTGCGCGCGCAGCAGCTCAGCATTGTGATTCGCGGTGAGCGCGGTGACGGCGAAGCGATCGCCGTGGCGTGCCAGGACGCGGAGTGCCGACGTGCCGATGGAACCCGTCGATCCCAGCACCGCCACTCGGCGCAGGGCCGCGCTCATCGCGGGGCGGCGAGCAACAAGCGCCCCAGCACCAGGTACGCGACCGGAAGGACGAAGTAGAGGGAGTCGAGACGATCCAGCACTCCTCCATGCCCGGGAAGCAACTGGGACGAGTCCTTCACGCCGGCATCGCGCTTCAACAGCGACTCGGCCAGGTCGCCCACCTGCGCGGCGACGCTGATGAGCAATCCGAACAGCACCGCAGTCCACGGGGCGAGGGCCAGCTGCGCGGCGGGCCGCAGCACGTACGCATTGTACAGGTAGGCGCCGGCCATGGTCACGACCAGCGCCCCGGCTGCGCCGGCGCGTGTCTTTCCCGGACTGATGGAGGGAATCAGCTTCGTCGTGCCCATTGCGCGGCCCACAACGTATGCCCCGATGTCCGAGACCCAGGTGAGCGCCACGGGGAAGAAGACCAGCGCCGTGCCGGCCATCGGCTCTACGACAAAGCGGTGGTGCCGCAACGCATAGCCGAAGGCGAGCATGCCCCCCGTGTACAGCGCCCCGAAGACGGTGATCGAGACCGACTCGAGCGCACGGGCACCGACACCCCGCGCCCAGATGGCGGCCCCCAGGAGCGCGACTAGGAGCACCGCGCCCACCGCAGCCGGACTGCGCAACAGGTTCGCCCGGTCGGCATACGCCGCCAGCGGCAACGCCGCGGCGAGCGGGATACCTAACGAGTCCAGCGCATCGACCCCCTGCTGGCGCGCCATGCGGTACAGCTCCCACGCCCCGACTCCGCCAATGAGGCCCAGGAAGAGGGCGAACGGAAGCCCCCCGACGTAGACCATGCCGATGGCGACGGGAGCGGCGACCAGCGCCACCAACACGCGCTTCGCCAGCTCCCCCATGGCAGGGGTACTCACACTTCCATGATTTCGGCTTCTTTCGCCTTCAGGAGCGCGTCGATGCGCGCGATGAAGTCGTCGTGCAGCTTCTGCACCTCCTTCTCCGCATGCTTCACGTCGTCCTCGGACACGCCCTCAAGCTTCTTGAGGCTGTCGCGGGCATCCGTCCGCCAGTGCCGCACGCCGATGCGCCCTTCCTCGGCGAGTTTGTGCACCACCTTGGCGAGATCCTTCCGCCGCTGCTCGTTCATGGACGGCAGGGGCACGCGAATGAGCGTGCCCTGCACCGCCGGGTCGAGGCCGAGGTCCGACTCGCGGATGGCCTTCTCGATCGCCTTGATCTGCCCCTTGTCGAACGGGGTGACCACCAGCAGGCGCGCCTCCGGGGTGGACACCGAGGCGCACTGATTCAGGGACATGGAAGAGCCATACATGTCCACCCGTACGGTATCGAGCATCGTGGGGCTGGCCTTGCCGGAGCGGATCGACGAGAACTCGTGCTTCGCGCTCTCGAGGGCCTTCTCCATGTGCGCCTTCGTGTCCTTCAGGATCGTCGGAATCGTGCTCATCGGACTATGGTTCCCACCCGCTCGCCACGCACCGCGCGCGCGACGGCTCCCTGTTCGTGAATATTGAGGACGATGAGCGGCAGCTTGTTCTCCTTGCAGAGCGTCACTGCCGTCTGGTCCATGACTCCAAGCTCCTCGAGCATCACGTCGCGGTAAGAGATCTGCTCGTAGCGCCTGGCGTTGGGGTCTTTCTTCGGATCGGCCGTATACACACCGTCCACGCTCGTGGCCTTGATGATCACGTCGGCCTTGATCTGGATGGCGCGCAGTGCCGCCGCGGTATCGGTCGAAAAATACGGGTTTCCCGTACCCGCGGCAAAGATGACAATGCGCCGCTTCTCGAAATGGCGCAACGCCCGCCGCCGAATGTATGGCTCCGCGAGTTCCTCCATCCGAATGGCGGTCATCACCCGCGTGTCGAGCGACTTCTTCTCCAGGACATCCTGCAACGCCAGCGCATTGATCACCGTGCCCAGCATGCCCATGTAGTCGGCAGCGACCCGATCCATGCCCATCGTGGCGAGCTGCGTGCCCCGCACGATGTTGCCGCCGCCAATGACGAGCCCCACGCCAACCCCGCTCTCCACGACGCCCTTGATCTCGTCGGCGAACTGGTTCACCCGTTCGAAGTCGAACCCGAATCCCTTGTCGCCGGCGAGGGCCTCGCCGGACAGCTTGAGCAGGATTCGCTGATAGGGGCTTGGCGTGGCAGTCTCCAAGGTCTACTCCTCTCCCATCTGGAAGCGCACGAAGCGACGCACGCCGAGCGTGGCCCCCTCCGACTTGCTCACCGCATCCACGCGCTGCTGGATGGTCTGGCTGTCGTCGCGGACCCACGGCTGCTCGGTCAGCACGATCTCACCATACAGCTTTGCGATGCGTCCGTCGACCATCTTGGCGACGATAGCCTCGGGCTTTCCGCTCTCCTTGGCCTGGGCCTCGAAGATGGCGCGTTCGCTGGCGACGAAGCTCGCGGGCACCTCCGCCCGGTTGGCGGCCACGGGCACCCGCGGCACGCCGGCGGCCACATGCTCGGCGATCTCCTTGGCCAGCGCGTCCACCGCAGGCCCGCTGCCCCCTTCCACCTCGACCAGCGCTGCCACCTTGTGGTTGAAGTGCACGTAGGTGCCTAACGCACCCTGCGTCGTGAAGCGCGCGTAGCGCCGCAGCACGACGTTCTCGCCGGTCTTGGCCGAGGCGGCCTTGACCACGTCATCGACCGTCTTGCTGGCATCGGCGTGATACGGCTGGGCCAGCAGCTTGCCCTCGCCTGCCACGTGCACGACTTCGTCGAGTGCGGCGTCCTGGTGCACCTGGACAGCGAGTCCCTGCGCGAGGGCCCCGAATTCGTCGTTGCGTGAGACGAAATCGGTCTCGGAGTTGACCTCGACCAGGGCGACGCTCTTGCCGTCGTCGCCGGTCACGGCCACGATGCGGCCTTCCGAGGCCGCGCGACCCGCGCGCTTCTCGGCCTTCGTGATGCCCTTCGTGCGCAGCACCGCGATGGCCTTCTCCACATCGCCCTCCGCCTCTTCGAGAGCCTTCTTGCAGTCCATCATACCGGCACCCGTGCGGGCGCGGAGATCGGCGATTTCCTTCGCCGTAATCGGCTTGCTCATGGTGTTGTCCTTCGGATCGTGAGAACGCCGCCGGCTTGTGTGCCGGCGGCGTCGGTCGGGTACTGCGGCGAACAGCGCGACGTCCCGCGGTGGGGACGCTCGCTTGGGCACGGGCGGGCCGGCCAGGGTGCCCGCGCCATGATCTCGCTACTTGGAGACTTCCTCTCCCGCATCTCCGGCGTCGGCATCACCGGCATCACCGGCATCACTGGCATCACCGGCATCTCCGCCATCTCCGGCATCTCCGGCATCACCGGCATCACCGGCATCACCGGCGTCTCCGGCGTCTCCGGCGTCTCCGGCATCTCCGGCGTCTCCGGCATCTCCGGCGTCACCGCCCTCGGCGTCTCCACCTTCAGCCGCGCCTTCGCCCGTCTTGAGGCGGGCGGCGATTGCTTCGGGCTTCGCGCGACGACGGCGCGGGCGCCGGCGCTTCTTTCGATCTTCCTCGCTGCCAGCCGCGGCCGGCTCGAGTCCGCGGTCGGAGCTGTAGGTGCTCTCTTCCGCACCCTCTTCCTCGGAACGCTGGGGAGCCTCGCGACGGGCCTCCAGGATCGTGTCGGCCACCATGCGGGTGATCAGATCGACCGAGCGGATCGCGTCGTCATTGCCGGCGATCGGTACCGAGATGAGGTCCGGATCGGAGTTCGTGTCGCAGATGGCGACGATCGGGATGCCGAGCTTGTTCGCCTCGGCCACCGCGATGCGCTCCTTCTTGGCGTCCACGATGAACAGCAGGCCCGGCACGCGCGCCATGTTCTTGATGCCCGACAAGTTCTTCGAGAGCTTGTCGCGCAGGCGCGTGAGCAGCAGCTGCTCCTTCTTGGTGTAGTTCTCGAAGTCGCCACCCGTCTCGGATCCGGCTTCGAGCTCCTTGAGGCGCTTGGTCTGCTTCTTGACCGTCTGGAAGTTGGTGAGCAGTCCGCCCAGCCAGCGCTCCGTGACATGCATCGCGTTGCAGCGCTCGGCCTCGCCCTTGACGATGGCAGACAGTTGCTGCTTGGTGCAGACGAAGAGGACGTTGTCGCCGCGCAGGATCGTTTCACGCACGGCCTTCTGTGCGAGTTCGAGCTGCCGAAGGGTCTTCTGCAGGTCGATGATATGAATGCCGTTACGCTCGGCAAAAATAAACCGGCGCATCTTCGGGTTCCACCGACGGGTCTGGTGGCCGAAGTGCACGCCGGCTTCAAGCAGTTGTTCCAGTGTTGGTGACATGTCGAGCTCGTATGACTCGTTAGGGTTGATCGTCCTCCTCCGTCGTCGCTGCCTACGACCGGCATAGCCGGCACCCGCGGGAGCTCAGGAGAAGTGCGTGGTGACCACAGGGAGGTCGGTGCCGAGGGGGTGAGGACGCGCCGCACCAGCACCCCGGCCCCGGCTCCGGACTAGCGCTTGCTGAACTGGAAGCGCTTGCGTGCCTTGGGACGGCCCGGCTTCTTGCGCTCGACGGCGCGGGCATCGCGCGTCAGCAGTCCGAGATCGCGCAGCTTGCGGCGATGCGTCTCGTCCATCTCGACGATGGCGCGCGCCACGGCGAGGCGCAGCGCGCCTGCCTGACCCGTCTGCCCACCGCCCGCCAGGGTGGCCTTCACGTCGAAGCGGCCGAGCTGGTCGGTCGCCGTGAAAGGCTGCTGGATGGCCGACACCAACGTCGGACGCGGGAAGTAGTCGCCTAACGTGCGACCGTTGACGTCCCACTTGCCCGACCCGGGCTTCACGTACACGCGGCACACCGCTTCCTTGCGGCGGCCGACGGCGTGAATCTGCTCGTTCTCAGCCATCCCTACTCACTCTTGTTGTTGAAGGTCAACGCCGTCGGCTGTTGCGCGACGTGCGGATGGTTTGCGTCGGCATAGACGCGGAGCTTGAGGCGCACCACCTGACGAGCAAGCGCAGACTTCGGCAGCATGCCGTGCACCGCCTTCTCGATGATGCGCTCGGGGTGCGCCTCGAGCATGCGGGAGAACGGCGTATACCGCTCGTGTCCCATGTACCCGGTGTGCCGGAAGTACTGCTTCTGCTCGGCCTTGCGACCCGTGACCTTCACCTTGGATGCGTTGATGACAATCACGTTGTCACCGGTGTCCATGTGCGGCGTGAAGATCGGCTTGTGCTTTCCGCGAAGGATCTTCGCGATTTCGGAAGCGAGGCGCCCGAGCACCATGCCATCGGCGTCGACAATGAACCACTGCCGTTGGATGTCTTTCGGGGTCGCGGAAAAAGTCTTCATGGTCGAGAACGAATGACGAGTGCATCGCGGGCGGCGCCGCGGTTCGGCGGCGCTTTTCATGCGCGCTTTTTGACAGACACGCAAGCTAGACAGGCACTTAGGGCCTGTCAATGAGCCCTGCGCGACGTGTGCGGCTCGTGCGTGAGTGTTGCGTGCCGCGGGGGGAGAATCGCAAGTCGCCGCCCCCTCTCTCGAAGGGACGGCGACCGTGCAATGGAGCAGCTCGAAGCCGGCAAGGTGCGCCGGATCCGGCCGTTGAACCCGGTTACAGGTTCGGGTTGTTGTCGACTTCCGTGATCGGCAGCGGGTAGCAGACCTTGCTCCCGATGGCCGGGAAACCGGGCTTGAAGTACGGAGCGCCCGGAACCGGAACTCCGGTCATGGCCGTGGGATGGCGACGGAAGTCACCCATCCGCTGGCCTTCCAGGAAGAAGTCGAGCGACTTCTGCCAGAGGAACTCCTTCAGCACCGACGCGGAGTCGGTACCACCCGTGTACGCTCCCACGCCGCTGGCCGCACGGCGGGCCTGGATGATGGCCAATTGCGCGGCTGTTCCAGCCACCTCGGCCGCGATGTACTCGGCTTCGAGCTTCGAAGCCACGCGGACGGACGAGTTGAACGCCGGGTACTTGTTCTGAATGAAGAACGCTCCGGTGGAGGCGTCCTGCGGCGCGAGGCTGTGCTCGCCCGGGATCTTGTACGGTACCCGGGTATCAGGACGGACGCGGAACACTTCCGCCACGCCGATGGAGCCGCGGTCGGACGTGAACTGCCAGAAGCGATTTCCCAGGCGCGTACGCTGCGCGAGGTTGTCGACGAACGGCAGGGTGAAGACGAAGCCGGTCGGAACCGCAGCGGCATCAGCCCCCGCCTGCGCTCCCCTGCCAGCCTGCAGGTGCGCACGTGCCCGGCCCACGAGCGCCGCGTTGGCGAGTCCCCTCGCCTCGGCGGATCCGTTCGCGGTGCCGACCGTGATGGCGCGCGTGAAGTGCACCACCGCCGAGTCGAGCATCGCGCCCGTCGTGAGCGCCGGACCACTCTCTACCGTGCCGGTGCAGAAGTCCTGCGCCATGAGCACAAACGTATATCCGCGCCAGAGGGCGACCCGCGCATAGTTGATGTTGGTGGTCTCGTTCGGGAGCTTGAGATCGAGCACGATCTTCGTCGAGGCCGCCGCGAGGGACAAGGGCGTCCAGACGTCCGCGGAGAGAGAGCCGTTTGACTCGTTCGTGTCGCGCCGCCCGAACTCATTGCGGGTCGGGAACGTCTCGGCCACGATGCTCTCGCCGTTGAACCACGACGAATACATCACCGACCACCCAAGGGCGACGGCGTAATTCTGCTGCGCCGAGTTTGCGAGGGTCGAGGCATCCTTCACCGGATCGATGGCCGAGATATCGACCACGTTCGGGTTTTCCACTGTGAGGAAATCGTTGCAGCCGACGCTCGCGAGGAGGGCGGCGGCACCGAGCATGCGCCAGGAGGCGCGCTGGAATGTCGTCATTATATCCTCGCGCTTAGAAGGAGAGGTTCACGCGCAGGAGTGCGCGCTTGGGATTCGGCAGCGTCAGGAAGTCGCGGCGGCCAACGCCGTTGTTCGCCGTGATGTCCTGCACGACCTCGGGATCCGCGCCCTCGTAGTTCGTCCACAGCGCCAGGTTCTGCATCGCGAGGCCGACCGACATGGAGCGGGCGCCGAAGAGGCGGCCGAGGTACTGCGTGGGCACATCGTACGTCACGCCCAGTTCGCGGAAGCGCACGAAGTCGCCCTTTTGCAGGTAGGCATCGCGCACCTGGTCCACCGTGGTGCCCTTCCCATTCTCCTGCACGAAGGCGGGCTGGCCCGCAGCTTGGTTGCCGTAGCGGCGAAGCCGCTCCCGCACCGAAAGGACGGTCGGGTCAAGACGGCGGTTGCTGCGCACCAGCTGCGTCTCGCGGAAGTAGTCCGTGAGGTTGTTGACGAGGAAGTCCCGCTTCGTGTCCACGAGGGCCGAGATGCGGAAGTTCCGGAAGACGGTGAAGCTGTTGCTCCACGCCGCCTCGAAGGTGGGCAGCGAGTTGCCGACCACTTCAAACGTATCGGCGACCGTCACCACGCCCGTGGCCTCGTTGATGTTCCGAATGCGCTTCGAGACAAACGATCCGAGCTGATAGCCCTCGGTGAAGCGCTGCTCGGTGCCGAAGGCGGCCACCGTTCCAAGATCGGTCAACTCGTTATGCAGC
>JBDSVW010000440.1:0-16148 GCA_039927015.1 Gemmatimonadaceae bacterium
GAACGCTCCGTACGCGTCGTTGCTGACCTCGAAGCGGTCGATGAAGAACGGCTGTAAGTCGGCCGAGTGATCACGGGGGAGGTCGGGCGACACGATCGTATAGCGACCGCCCGGGACGGCCACCATATCGGGCGGAATGGAGTCCGTCAGCTGCATTTGCAGCGCGAGCGCCACGTGCCCGCCTTCTTCGCCCTGCTCCACCCGCTCAAATGCGCTCGAGGCGATGCGTTCCATCGTCGCGTATCCCGCCTTTCGCACCACGACCCGGTAGTCGCCTCGGGACACGCGCACGTCGTCTATCGGCGTCGTGCCAAGCAGGACACTGTCCGCCACGCTCGCGCTGTCCCCTTCGGCTGAGATGCGCTGGACATGCACCGTGGCACCCGCCGGCTCCGTCGTGACGGACAACACGTCGGACACCTCGTCGAGCAGCGCGCCTAACGCGGAATCACCCGCGAGGCGTTTCTCCGCGCGAAGGGCGAGGTCGTATGCCTGCGCGTAGTCTCCGTCCTGCGCGAACTGCCCAATGGCGGGCAGGAGGTTGCGTGCGCGGTCGGCCTGTGCACGGCGCCAGAGCGGGAATGCCACGATGGACAGCAACGCAACGGCGGCCAGGGACACGCCTGCCACCCATCGTGCGCGCACGCGGGGCAACGTCGCGATGCGGCACGCTTCCATCATATCCCGGGGCGTCGCGAAGCGTTCGGCGGGCTCCTTCGCCAGCGCGCGCGACAGCACGGCGTCCAGTCCGGGAGAAAGATCGGGGCGTCGCGATCGCACCGACGGCGCGCGCGTCGTCAGGCCCTGCCCGATGATGGCCTGCGCCGTGGGACCGGTGAAGGGCGGAGCGCCGGTGAGCATCTCGAAGAGCACGCAGCCCAGGGCGTACACGTCGCTCCGTCCATCGATCGTCCGCTCGCCCATGATCTGTTCGGGACTCATGTAGGTGGGCGTGCCCAGCGAGAGACCCGTTTCCGTGAGTCGGGCGTCGTCGGCCATGGCGCGGGCCAATGCGATCCCGAAATCCGCCACCAGCGCCTCGCCGTCCTCCAGCAGGATGTTCTCCGGCTTGATATCGCGGTGAATGATGCCGTGCGCGTGGGCGAAGGTGAGGGCCGATGCCACATCGCCCGCGATGGCCAGTGCATCCTCCAGCGGGAGCCTGCCCTCGCGTGCAATGCGGTCGCGCAGCGAGGCCTCCGCGACGTATGGCATCACGTAGAAGAGCACTCCCTCTGCCTCGCCCGAGTCGAAGAGCGGCAGTATGTGCGGATGCTGCAGGCTCGCGGTGACGCGGATCTCGTGCAGGAAGCGTTCGGCACTGATGGCCGCGGAGAACTCCGCGCGCAGCACCTTGATCGCGACGAGCCGGTGGTGTTTGATGTCTTCCGCCAGGTACACCGTCGCCATGCCGCCGGCGCCGAGTTCGCGCTCGATGCGGTAGCGGCCGGCGAGGGCAGTCGTCAGGCGGTCGAGTGGATCAGGCACGATCGCGGGTGGAGGCCTCGTCAGCCGTCACTGCGGGCGCGCGGCGAACCGAACCGCCCTCCGTGACCGCGAGCGCTCCTCCGAAGGCGCCCGGCATCTCCGCCTGCTCCGCGACCTCGAAGAGGCGCTCGAGTTCCTTCCGAAAGGCCTTCTCGCGCTTTTTGGCGACCTTCCGGCGACGGGTGCGCCGCGTCACGTCCATTCCCGTCTTGCCCGCATCGGCAGGGGCGAGCAGCTCGTCGATCGCGTCCACCAATTCGTCCGCTGGCGTCTCGTCCAGCGACTCCGCGTGCTGGTCGAGCATCGTGAAGACTTGCTCGAGCTCCGTGGCAAGCGATCTGGAGAATCGACGTACGGCCTTGGTCACGGTCGTCCGGTCGAAGTCGTTGCGTTGGTAACCTTCCGCTTCCAGGAACGAGACGAGCGCCCTGAAGAACGTCGACGCATCATGGATGGGCTGCGGCTCCACTTCTGACGCGCACTCCGTGACCCATCGACCGCCATTCTTCGCGCGGGCGTGCATCTCCAGCACGTCGTCGTCGCGCACGCGCAAGACGACCTGCTTGCCCCACGTCTCGTACATGTTTTCCTCTTCCCAGGCGAAAAGGACTGCTGGGCGAGGCGCGCCGCGAGGCTTGGGATTCTGGCGTCGGGCGGCATGGCCACTCGATTTCGACTGTGGGTCGGAGGGAGACGAGACCAAGGACCGCAATTTCCTGGGCATGAAGGTATCCTCGACGCACGTGATTTCTCCGCCGAAAGTGGGACGAGGTGAAGCGGACGTCGAGGGCCGGTGGGCACGTTTGCTTCACGCGCTTGCGAAACGCGGAGCTTCGCGGGTCGGCGGGGACGGGGGCGAGGACGTGACACGCCGCGAAAGAGGGCGAGTGTGCCACGCCCCGGCGCGATTCGTGCGGCGAGTCGGGCTTCGGCTGCGTTTGGTCGACGCCAGGTTGCGCGCCGTCGGGCGAGCCGTCGCCAAAGTGACGCCTGGCCGGACGAAGCGACAACGCCGGTGTGCCGTTGCCAACCAGCCCAACGGGGGCGAAACAGGAACGGCGGCGCTCCCCCGCCGACGCTACAGCAAAGGAACTGAGACACAGATGAAGAAAGTACGATGGGATCTGACGGCGGCACTGCTCCTCATCACTCTGCACATCATCGCCGTCTGGGGCTATACGGGCGTGTTCTGGGGAGATATCGGACGGTGGTCGCATGAAGTCGAGCGCCTCGCGCACGGGGAAATGCCGTACCGGGACTTCCAGTGGCACTATCCGCCCCTGGGACTCTGGCTCGAGGCGATGGCGGCGCGTGTCATCGGGACAGACCGCGCCCAGCTCTCAGCGATCGCGAGCTCGTTTGCCGTCCTCATCGTCCTGACGTCCGTCCGCTACGCTCGCCAGGTGCAGCAGCGCACGGACGCCGCGCTGGTGGCGGTGGGGCTGGTACTGGCGCTCGCCTACGCGCAGCGCATTGGTCCCCCACTTCCGATGGGTCTCTATAGCCCCGGCTTCATCGTCGGGACGCTGTTCATTGCGCTGGCGGCGAGCTTCTTCGTGAAGAGCCTCGATTCGGAGGAGCCTCGCGCCGAAGACTGGATGGGATTCTTCGCGGCGCTGGCGGTGCTCTGCAAGCAGGATTTCTGGATCCCTGCGGCGTTCATGGTCGGCACAAGTGTTATCCGCTCGCGGCGCCTGGCGCCGGCCATCATCTCCGCCGCGGTGACGGCGGTCGGCGTGGCCGTGATCATCCGCCTGGGAGGTGTCGGCATCCTGTTGCCGCTGGCGGGCGGGTTCGGGCATGCGGAGGTGGCCGGTGGACAGGGGCTTCCCTCGTGGGAGAGCCTGACGGTGGACCTGCTGGTCCTTTCACTGGTGTGTGGGACGTATGCGTTGCTGGCGAGCCTCGTCGCACGACGGGTGTACTGGCGGCCGTTGGTGGTGTGCGCGGTGGTGGCCGCCGCGTTCGGTGGTCTGCACCTGTATATGAGCCTGCAGGTCACGCTGCCGGCCGCGGGAGAGTTTGCCAGGCCCACGCAGTCGGCGATGGCGTATCAGCTGCGCCGAGGTGAGTCGCTCCTGCGTCCGGCCATCGGCTGGTTGCGCCAGCGCCTGGGGCAGGATCCCCTCCCGGTGGCGCTGCCGCTGCTGCTGCTGGTCGCCATGGCGCGACGCTGGCAGAGTCTGCCCGCGCCACGCCGCGCCACGGTGGCGATCCTCCTGGGACTGGCGTTCGCACTCCGCGCGCGGCGTGGATTCCAGGGGACGGAGTGGTTCGAGTTTCTGTTCACGCTCCCCGTGGTGCTGGTCGCGGCTGAGATGCTGCTCGCGTGGCCCGACGCTTCACGGCGACGCTTGCGCCACGCGACGGTGGCTGTGTTGGCGGTCGCTGCAGTGTGGGCCAATTGGGAACATGGGCGCGGAGCGGGCACGAAACGCTACTCGCCCGAGACGACGCTGACGCTCAGGGGCCCGATGCATTGGAAGCAGGGCGAGGCGCGCGACTATCACGCGCTCCTCAGCACCCTCAATGCACTCGATTCCACAGGCCAGCGCCCAGCGTTCGCGTTCGGAGTCTCGGGTGGTCTCAACTATTTCCTCAAGCGACGCAATCCATTCCCGTTCACGCAGAACTTCTTCTTCTCGGCGTTCAACGTGGACTCCATCCTGCAGCATCGGCCCGATGGGGTGATCCTCATCGACAACAGGATGGTCGGCGCGGGAAGCTTCGCGGCCTTCGACTGGCGGCGCTGGGAGGGGCGGCGGGTGTCGGCCCCCTACGAACCGTATGACCGTCCGCGCTTCGACCGGCTCAAGGCGGGATGTCGCGCGATCCCGAACGACAGCACGCCCTTCCGCGTCTACGACTGCCCCTGACGCGTGATGCGCGTGTACACGAGGCCCGGATAGTACTGGGAGTCTCCCGCGGCCTCCACGAGGTCGGGGGAGGCGGTCTCGGGCAGGGGCAGGCCAAGCAGCGTACAGCAGCGCGCCAGCACCATGGCGGGCGACAGGCGCTTCATGCACTGGTTATCGCCGTTGCAGGGCGGGGGCTCCCAATGGTGCACGCACGGTGAGCAGTAGATCTGCACCTGTGCTTCGGCCACCCCGATGCGCCCGGCCGTGATGTACGTCTCCGCCCGCGTCGGCCCGAACAAGCCGACGATCTTCGTGCGGCTGCTCAACGCGAAGTGCAACGGTGCCGTGTCGTTGGTGACCACGAGCTCCGCGTTCGCGATGGCGCGATACGTCTCCTCAAGGGTGAGCTGCCCGCTCAGGTCGATCACCTGGGCTCCCTTGGCGAGAGGCGCCGTGTACGCTTTCTCCTTCGGCCCATGTCCGATGAGCACGGCCACGGCATCGGGACGGAGCTCGAGCAGGGCATCGATCAGCACGCGAAAGGACTCACGCGGCCAGCGGCGCTCCAGTGCCAGGTCGCCCGCGTGAATGTTGAACAGGAAGTACGGGCGCGCGAGTGAGGGAAGAGGTTCGGTCGAGAAGCGCCACCCGCCGAACTCGCTCACGTCAATCTCTTCGTTAGGCGGCAGCAACTGGCCGAACAGGCGCGCATACGCCTCACCGATGTGTCGATAGCGGTTGAAGTACACGAGATGCGTGTGCACCCGACGCGACCGGAGTTGCTCAAGCGCGAAGCCGGTGCGGTTGCGCGCCAGGCTGAGCGTCACCAGCACCGATGAAAGGCGTGAATACGCCTCGAGATCAAAGGCCCAGTCGATGCGTTCGCGCCAGAGTCTCCACACGCTGGCCACCACCGACAGGGCGGCAGACACGAGCGAGCGATCGTCGAGCACGAGCACTTCGTCGAACTCCGGCATCTGGCGCGCCAGCGGAGCCATGGCCGACGTGCCCCAGAAGATGAAGCACGCCTGCGGATATCGAGCGCGAAGGGCCGCGATGGCGGGCTTCGCGATCACGAGCGATCCCAGACCCTGATACTTCACAATGAGGACCTTGCGAACCGGATCCACTTCGTGATTTCGATGCAGCACGTGTCCCAGCACCCAAGCGGCTGCTTGCAGCAGGCTCAGGAGCGGTCGTCCGACGTAGAAGTCGAGGGCGCGCTTGGTGTGGAGTTGCATGGCCGCTGGGCGTCCTAGTGCTCGGAAGCGTCGGACGCGGTCACGGCCTTGGCCAGCGGGAAAGCCTTGGTCCAGATGAGCCGGTTGCGCACGATGGCCGCGTCGAGCAAGGCGGCGAAGGGGAGCGAGTCGCCGCGTTGCGCCACGAGTTCCATCCGCTCCGCGGGATCGACGCGGTACCGGTACGCCTCGAGAACGCGCGCGCCGTCACGAATCACGTGCAAGGTGTCGTTGATGAGGGACTTCATCGGCCCCAGTGCGTTCCTGAATCGCAGCACGGGGCGTGTGTTCTGCTCCAGCTCGGAAACCACATCGCTCGTACGTGCGGTGCTGTCGCGCCAGAGTTCCGCCAGGGACACGCCGCCGATGGACGAGTCTCGCGGCACGCCCACGACATCCAGCACGGTCGCCGGAATATCACGCCCCGTAACCGGTCGCGAGAAGCGCCGACCCATCGGCACCGCGGGAGGATAGATCACGAGCAGCGGTACGTGGATGACCTGACGATAGAGGCTGTTCGCGTGTGCATCCTGCCCATGCTCTCCAAACTGCTCTCCGTGATCGGACGTGATGATGACGAGCGTGTTGTCCAGCACTCCGCGTCGCTCCAGGTCCTCGAGCAGCATGTTGACCTGGTCGTCGAGGTACCGGATGCCTCCCGTGTAGTGGCCAATGGTGGGCGTACTCCGCTTGTACATGGAGTGGTAGGGCTCCGGCGAGCGGTACGGCGCGTGCGCGTCGAAGAAGTTCAGGAACGCAAAGAACGGTCGTCCCTCTGGCACCTCGTCGAGCCAAGCCTGGAATTGCTGGCGGACTTCCTCGCCCGACTTCAGGTCGTGTGTGCGCTCCGTGAGGCGCGGCTCGAAGTCGGTGCTCAGGAAGCGGCTGATCGCCGTGCGTAGCCGTCCGCCGTTGGCCAGCACATCCAATGCGCGCGACACATTGTCGGCGTGCGTGATCGTGGTGGACTTCACGATCTCCTCGGCCGAGTACTTGAAGTCGTCGTAGTGAATGAAGCCCTGCGCCAGGCCACTCTCGATGGTCGTGGCCATGAAGTTCGCGGTCACCCCCGACGTGGCCCATCCGCGTGACTGCAGGATCTCAGCGAGCGTGACGTATCGCTCGGCGAGCGGGGTCGCGAACGACGCGCGGTGCAGGCTTGGATTCTGTCCAGTGAACAAGGAGGCGTGCGACGGCATGGTCCACGACGACGTGGAGTACGACTCGTCGAAGACGCTGCCCCGCTGCGCCCAGCGTTCCAGATGCGGCGTTGTTTCCCCCTCCGCGCCGTAGAGCGACATGAAATCCGCGCGAACGGTGTCCAGGATGATGAGGAGCACGTTGGGCGCGCCGGCTGGCGCGGGGGGAAGCGCACCAACAGTGCGCCGCTCCATCATCGAGCGCACGACGGGAGTGGTGGTCGCGCTCACCAGGAGCGCCACGCCGCCCATGACACCCAACACGCGGGCCACCCGCAGGATCGCACCTTCTCGTTGCTTCACGAACTGGCTGGCGCGCATCGCCAGCGCGACGGCGAGCAGCAGCGAGGCGTAACCGTTGATCTGCGGAAAGAGCAGGAGGCTTCCGAAGAGGATGAGCGACCCCCAGGTCCACAGCACGCCCCGAAGCGTCACGCGCGTCGGCATGAGCACGCCGAGCGCAATGAGCAGCAGCACGACTGGCAGGAAGACCACCGCGTAGCCGAGCGGTACGCGCCAGATGAGATCTCGGGAATTCCAGCCCCAGCGCACCACGCTGAATCCCAGGCCGATCACGCGTGCGAGGGCCAGCTGCAAAAGCCCCGCAGTGAGGGAGGCGGTCAACCACAGCGCCAGATGATCGAGGACCGGGACGGCGCGAACGCCGCTCGCCGAAGCCGTCGTGGCTGGCGAACTCGCGCTTGGGTCACTCTTCGCTTGGAGCGGCGTGCTCATACTGGGCGTATCCACATCATTCGCAGTGACTTCGGGGCCTGTCGAGATCTTCGGAGAGGGCAAGGCTGGTGCCACGAGCGGGGAGGGCTCGTCTGGTCCGCCACGAGTTACAGTGAGTCGCGCCCGTGCGCCACCGTCGGCCGATTGCCCGTGACATCTCGGGGCCACGGAGCGCCGAGGCTGATGTGCGCGAGCCGCGCAGTTGCGGCGACGCTGCGACGACGCTGGGACACTCTGCACGCGACGTGGCAACTGCGACCGGCGCTGGCTTTGGTCAGGATGTCCGGGCGGACGAGTTTCCTGCGGGCAGAATGACCGAAGTGCGGACACTCCGACCGGGTCTGGAGTGGCTAATGCGTTGTAGGAGAACGACTTAGCGTGGCACGAACCCTGCTTAATGAGTCCGCGAGTACCGCTGCGCAACCGAAACCGAGGCCCTGCCATGCGTCCGTCCACCGCCCTTCGCACCCTCTCTCTGACGCTCTTCGGCGCCATTGGAGGCGCCTGCACCACTGACTCGCCGCTTGCGTCTGGCGTCGATGCCGCCGACTTCCGGCCGATGCAGGTCATCGTCGATCCTGCGGTCTCAGTGGATGTGCTGCAGCGACTCACGCCTATCACGGGGAACGTGACGGTGAGCATGACGCTGGGGCAGCTCGGGGGACAGATCAAGCTTCCGGAAGCTGGTCTCTCCGTCGAGGTGCCGGAGGGGGCGTTCAACTCCCGCACGCTCACCATCACCGTCACGGCGCTCGCCGGAACCAACGTCGCGTACGAGTTCGAGCCGCACGGCATTGTGTTTCAGAAGCCGCTCCGCGTGACGCAGAGCCTGAAGGGAACCAACTTGTACAAGCTCGCATCCACGGCCGGCGTCGAAGCCGCCTACTACGCGGATCCGATGCAAGTCGTGACGGGAAAGGCGAAGGTCAATGAGTTCCGCCCGTCGCGGGTGGATGTGACGAACTCGAAGCTGGAGTACACGGTCGGTCACTTCTCCGGCTACCTGGTGTCGTCGGGTCGGCAGTAGGCGGCGAAGCTCGGCCCTGTGGCGGAGCCGAGTCAAAGGGGGAGGCGCGCTGAGCTAAAGCGCGCCTCCCCCTTTTGGTATTCGCGCCATGTCTCGGTCATGAGCGCAGGCGTCCCGCGATGCGCGACGCACGTACGACATCAACTGCCTACGGTATCGATTTCCGGGTATCGGCCGCGCGCTGCAGGAGCGTCGGGTTTGCGCGCATTACCTCGTACAGCTTGGCGGCAATGAGGCGGTGTCCCCTCGCGTTGGGATGATGATCCCACTCCGCCACGACGAGATCCTTCTGGTCCTGTAGGTCGTATACATCGCCGAAGTCGAGTGCAACCGGGAACTGTGCGTCCTTGGTGCTGGCCAGATACGCTTCCAGTAACTGCGCGTCCACGCGGGTGTCGGGCGTGGGGATGTACGCGAACACAGGCAGTGCGCCGAGCGCGCGGATGCGACGCACCATCTCCACGTAAGTAGCGGACAGGATCGGGGCGCGGAAGGGATCGAGACGTTGCCCGATCTCCTCCGCCGACAGGTCGCGGGAGAGGCCCGCACGCTCGATCCACTCGGCCATGTGCGGCGACCAGCTTCCCGCATCTCGCTGCCGCAAGTAGGCCCGGAAGTAGTTGTCCAGTTGCGGGAACTCACGGTAGTGGCCGACGCAGAGCACGACGTCTGGACTCCACTGCGCCACCCGACCCATCGCCAGGTCGGCGCTTTGCTGCAACGCGGTGTAGGCGGGCGCGGCGAGATTGATGATCTCGATGCGGGAGTAGCCCAGGGACCTGGCGAGGTCGGTGTTCAACCGGTCCTCGAGCACATTCTCGAACGTCTCGTCCACCTTCACGCCTTCGCCCAGCACGTACGACTGGCCCATCACGACGATACGAAACACGTCGACTGGCTTCGCCAGACTGTATTCGCGATCGCGCAGGCCGGTGGAGTTCACCGTGAGCGGGGCGCCGTGGAAGTTGCCGATCTTGAAACCCGGCACCAGTTCGACGAGACGGTCGTCGCTGGTTTGCCGCACGGCGCCCGTGCTGTCCAAGCGCGTCCAGCTGGCGGGACGAAGGGAGTAGACGCGCCACAGCTCGTTGTTGAAGCGATTGACGCCCACAATTTTCTCGTAGTAGCCCCGCTGCAGCTGTTCCTGGTCGCGCTTGTTGAGCTGCGTGTCCCGCGCGTGAGAGAGCGCGACGCGGGCTTCCTCGGGGAGGTAGTCTCTTAGGCGCGTGACCTCGCTGAGGGGAATGACCGCAAGGCACGCGGTCGCCCCCGCCGCCAGCCAGCGTGGCGTGGTGCTCTTGCCCTGCGCGGCGTGCGCGCGCCGGAACATCGCCGTCGCGAGCACTCCCACCGCCAGCCACACCCCAGCCAGCACGGCGATATCACGACCACCGAAGCGGGCGTTGCGCAGCAGGTTGGCGAAGTCGCCAAACGTCGGGCTGGTCCAGAGTGCCCACAACAGGCTCATGAAGGTGAACATCGCGACGGTCTGCACGCTGTTGCGCAGCATTCGCCGCGCGGTGAGCCGCGGAACGCCGACGCTGCGTACGCGACCCTTTCGCGCTTCGTACAACGAGTTGACGATCAGGCACACGCCGAGAATCGCCCAGAACAACGTGTCGGTCGCGCTCCACAGCCAGGTGCCGAGCAGCCAGAACCACTGGTAGGAGTGAAAGAGCCAAGTGGCGACGAACACGAAGATCGTCGACACCACCATCGCGAAGGTCTCACCCCGGCCGCGCATGAGGCGGAAGAACATCGGCATGTAGAAGACCTTCTGCATGAAGTCCTTCCAGTAGATGTTGATCCGGCGCCAGAGATCGGAGAAGTTCGCAGCGAGGAAGAAGAAGCGGTGTGTCTCGGGCAGCCGGAAGCCGAACAGGTGCAGCACGCCGGTGATGAGGTGGAACTGGCCGGAGACGCGCAGATACAGCCCGTAGTTAGCGACAAGGTAGACGATCAGGCTGCTCCCCGAGCGGACCTCTGCGGGAGACAGTGTGCCGTACTGATAGATGAGGCGATAGCCGACAAGGTGGACGAGCCCCCGCAGGATCCAGTGGATGCCCTCCTGGTAGATCTCAGCGGCCGGCCGGTCGTAGTAGGTGCGGCGGAACGTCGAAAAGTCGATGACGGGAAAGAGCGGAAAGACCACATTGGGCAGGCAGAAGAAGTACGCCACGCGCTGCTCCCACGTCGTGCGTTCCTTCAGGTGCGGCAGGTCGTAGAGGTAGACGATGAGGCGGAACATCAGCAGGGAGCCCACCACCGGCCAGATTGCCCCCTCCCACGGAGACGCCACGTAGTTCGCGCGCATCAGGACGAGGCCCGTGGCCGCCGCCAGCACGAGCGCGAGACGAATGCGGCGGTGGACGGGCAGGTGGCACAGCACGATGAAGGTGAAGCCGATGCCCAGGATCCACGTCCCCTGCACGATGCCGAACACGAGCCACATTCCCGCCATTGAAAGCAGCGCGAAGAACCTGAGGCGATGCCGGAGGGGAAGGAGATGGTTCACCACGGCTCCCCCCAGCGCCAACGGCGCAATGCGCTGGTAGAACGCCGGGTTCTCGATGCGCAGTCCGATGATCAGGAGCAGCAGCACGGTCACCTGTAGCAGGAGGCCCACCAGCGTCCCGACCTGGGCGCGATCGATCGATCTACCCCGGACGAGGCCCGACGGGGCGTACGCGCCGACGGGGACACTAGTGCTCACCGGCGTCGTCATGCGACACCCATGGCCGGGGGGAGCGCACCGCCCTTGGGGGCGCGGCCGGTTCTCGCACGCGTGGGGGGCCTGAGAGTCGAACCAACACGAAGATTCATTGCCACGTCAATCACGGGGGGAGACGAGGTTCGGTCCGTCGGGGCGCATGCGATGCAAGGACGACGCCGTGATGGTCATCGGCACGAGGCCGCGGCACGACGTCCGGCGGGATTACGGCTCCGATTCCGGCATGGACTACCTCGGGCCGAGCTGCGTCCAGTTCGGCCCGAGCAATCGTTCAAGCACGGCCCGGCTGCTGTCGATGACAGCGCGACCATGCTCCGTCGGTGTAACGTCCCCTCGCCCGGTGGTATCCTCACCCCACCGGAAGACGCGCTCCTGCCCATCGCCACGCCTGATATAGTGATAGCCGGCTGTCACGACCGATTTCATGGGTCCGTACGACGTCGGCCAGGCGTTGCGCTGATTTGCAGGATGCTCGGCCTCCGCCAGGGCTGGACTCACGAGAGCGGCTGCGGAATCACGCCAGAGAGGAGCGAGCGAGTACCCTGGAATACCGCTGCCCGGGATGCCCGCAAGATCCAGCAACGTGGCCGGGACATCCCGAAGCGAGACAACCTCGGGAACGCGGACACCTCCCGGTACCCTGCCCGGTGCGCGGATCAGCAGCGGGACGTGCAGCAGCTCCAGGTACAGCGAGTTCCCGTGTCCGTTCAGGTCGTGTTCCCCGAACTGCTCCCCGTGATCCGCCACGACGACGAAGATCGTGTTATCGAGCTCCCCGGACTGCTGCAGGTGCGCCCGCAATCGCCCGATCATCGAGTCCGAGTAGGCGATGGCGCCGTCGTAAGCATCCAGCGACGTGCGTCCCCCCGCGAACCGCGTCTGCAGCGGACTCTCGTACGGCGAATGCGCGTCGAAGAAGTTGAGCATCGCGAAGAACGGGCGGCGTCCGATTCCGCTGCGCCATTCCGTGAAGTTCTCGACGAGTTCCTCGGCAGTGTAGCGATCGCCCTGATTCTCGCCGACGATACGAAACTCGGCGTGCAACAGGGCTGCCAGGCGGCCGCGCGTGACTCCCGCACGAACGGTTTGCACGATCCTTCGCGAAATCTCGAGCTGGGAGAGCGACGAGCTCCAGAAGAGCTGCCAGAGCGAGAAGGGATAGTCGTCGTAACGAGCGAAGCCGCGATCGAAGCCGGTACGCCGGCCTGCGTAGTATGCGTTGCCCATGAACGCAGCGGTGGCGTACCCCTTGGCCTGCAAGACCTCCGCCACGGTCCGCACGGAATCGACCATCGGCGTGCGGTACGAAATGCCGAGGTGGAACGGATAGCGTCCGGTGAGCATCGTCGCGTGACTGGGCGCCGTCCAGGGAGCGGGCGCCATGGCCGATTCGAACAGCACCCCCTCCGCGGCCAGACGCTCCAGCGAGGGAGAGGTGGGGCGCGCATAGCCGTAGACGCTCAGGTTCGCCGCCCGCACGGTGTCGAGAATGAGCAGCACGATGTTGGGCGCATCGTCAGCTGCGACGGCCAGGCCGCGCAGCTGGATGCGCTGGTGCACGCGATAGAAGACGATGCCGGGAATTCCCGCGACAAAGAGCGCGCCCGCCAACACGAGCGTCGCCACGCGCGCCCTCCGCATGCCGCGCGCGACGTCCTGCCCCAGCATCCGACCGAGTTGCACGCCGACGCCGAGGGCCAGCGCGACGATGGCCAGAGCGTGCAGTCCGGGTACCTGGAGCAGCAGCGCGAAACTCGCCAGGGCGCCGACGACAGCCCCCTGCAGGCGCGGTGAGCGCAGGGCGGTGATTCGCGTGGCGAGGAGCAGGAGGACCAGGGCCGGCGGAAGGAACCAGGCCAGATACGCCAACGGCGAAATCCACGGCAGCTCGCGCGCAGAGCCGAGCAGCTCCCCGCGCAGGTGGACCCGCGCCGTGAGCCAGAACACTTGCGCCGCTGCGGCGACCAGTGCGGCCAGGAGCACCAGAGACAGGGACTCGCGCGTCCCGAGGGATTGCGGACGGGCGAGTGAATCGCCCGGGGCGTGTTGCGGTTTTGTCAGGGGCAAAAGGAGTCCGGTGATGCTCGGGAGTCGCACGCGCGCCACGGACGAAGGCGAGCGGGCGTTGCAGGAGGGGTGCGTCGCTACCGCGGCCAGTCGCCCTGCGGCAGCCCGCCCGTGAGCCGCAACGCATTCGCGAAATACACCTTCTTGAGCACCGCGTCCGGCAGGTCGATGCCGTAGAGCTTCCACTTCGCATGGTAGTCGCGATAGTAGTCGAAGTAGTCGTCCCGCGTTTCGAAGACGCGCCAGTAGTACGGGTACTCGTCGGGCTGGAAGGAATCCTTCCCGAACAGGATGCGGTCCTGGTAGCGTACGAAGAAGTCGTGCGCGGCCCGCGGCTGGCGGCCAATGTCGTACAGCACGGCGCCCACCTCCGTGGACACGTTAGGCATCTCGTCGAGCATCTTGCCCAGGCGACCCAGGTCGTTGGCGTGCCACCCCATGTGCGCGATGACAAAGTTCGTTTTCGGGTTGCGGCGCAGCAGGTTGTCCCGTTCCGTCATCAGCTGCTCGAAGGCGGGAAACTCCTCGGCGGGATAGCGGCGGCCCGGAAAGAGCGCCAGCTCGAGCCAGCGCTCGTTGTTGAAGTCGATGGGCTGCCAGAACTCCTGCGGATCAGCGGTGTGAATGAACACCGGCAGCTTGAGCCGGGCCGCCGCCTGCCACACGGGATTGAGCGCGGGATCATCGATGCGCAGGCGGGTGCCGTCAGCCTTGCGCGTGGACAGGCCGAGCCCCTTGCCCAATTCGCCAATGCCAACGGCTCCTGCCGCCACATCCGCTTCGAGTTGCGCGACGGCCTTCTCGGCCCAGCCGGGACCGACCTCGCGAAAGTTGATGCCGGTCAGGAAGCGCACGCGGTCCTTCATGCGCGACGAGGCTTGCACGAGTGCGGACTGCTGCTTGAGCGTTTCGCCCGACGTGTTGTTGGCGACGACGATCACGCGGATGTTCAGGGCATCGAGCGCATCCGCCAGTTCGTTGAGTCCGGCGGCGGAGCCGAGCTGCGAGGACGGATGTCCGTGGTAGTCGATGGCGGGAAACTTCGCCTTGGGAACGAGGTGCGACGGCGCCTTGAGCGTCGAGCGCGGGCGATAGTCCAGGATGCTGGGCGGAGGCAGCGTGGGCGCCTGACAATTGCCGGGGCGCACCTCGGTCATGCCGTCGGGACATGCCTCGCCATGCTGGATGGTCGCGCCTCGGTTACCCGAGCCCACGCCACGCGATTGGGCCGTCGCCAGCGCAGGCAAGGCAAACGACGTCATCAGGCCGGCGAGCAGGAAAGCTGGACGCATGGAAACTCCGGACAACGGGAAGAGGTAAAACTGCACCATGACACGTTCCGTGGGTATTGACGGGGATGCTTTCGGTGGCCGCAGCTGACGGGGATGACCATTTCCCGCAGTGCACGAGCGACGTATCGTAGGGTCGTCGGCCCGCGAAGTCGCGCGGGGCGGGACGAGTCG
The DNA here is from genome assembly GCA_039927015.1 of Gemmatimonadaceae bacterium. Classification (GTDB taxonomy): domain Bacteria; phylum Gemmatimonadota; class Gemmatimonadetes; order Gemmatimonadales; family Gemmatimonadaceae; genus SCN-70-22. Next base: position 14,810 of record JBDSVW010000440.1, read on the forward strand.
CACGGAAAAAGGAGTAGATCTGATCGCGTACGTCCGGCGTTGGACGAGCGACGTGCGGGCCGGTCGCTTCACACGCTTCGAGGATAGTCGCCTGATGAGGATGGTCGTCTGATGACCAGAGGGTTGACGCCCCACTCCGTGCTTGCCGGTGGCGGAGAGATGGGGAAGCTGATGCGCACGCTCGACTGGGGGAAGACGGCCGTTGGGCCGGCGGAGGGATGGCCGCAGAGTCTGCGAACTGCGCTCAGCATCCTGCTGGAGACCGGCTTCCCCCTGTACATCGCGTGGGGGCCCGAGTTCACCCAGTTCTACAACGACGGCTACCGTCCTATCCTCGGCTCCACGAAGCACCCTGCGGCCATGGGGCGCAGCACCCAAGAGACCTTCGGCGAGATCTGGGATGTCATCGGCCCGATGTTTCGGGGCGTGATGGAGGGACGTGCCACCAATTAGGTGGATTTCATGCTCCCGCTCGACCGGCACGGATTCGCCGAGGAGTGTTATTTCCTCTTCTCCTACAGTCCGATCCGTCTGGAGAGCGGCGAGGTGGGAGGGGTGCTCGTCACGGTCAACGAGACGACGCAGCGCATACTCGGCGAGCGGCGCCTCAAGACCACGCAGGCACTCGCGGCGCGAAACGCGCGAAGCCCGCACGGTGGCCGAGCGAGATTCGCTTCGACGAGAGCCCGTTCGCGGCGCTGGCGGTGTCGCGACACGGAGACATCTGGCAGGTCGGATCCGAGCCACGTGAGCCGCTTGAGCCGCTGGTGAGCATGGGTGCGCAACCAGCGGAGGGCCGGGTGCTGGCGCTACCCATCACGCACGGGGGTTCCGGGCAGCCGATCGGCGTGCTGGTGGCCGGGACCAGTCCGCGGCTGATGCTCGACCCGGCGTATCGCGACTTCATGCAGCTGGTGGCGTCCCAGATTGAAAGCGCCATCTCGACCACGCAGGCGTTGGAGGATGCCAAGGCGCGCGCCGATGCGCTGGCCGAGCTCGATCGCGCCAAGACCACGTTCTTCAGCAACGTGAGTCACGAGTTTCGCACGCCGCTCACCCTCATGCTCGGGCCCACACAGGATGCGCTCAGCTCACCAGGGCGCGCGCTGCAGGGTGAGGAACTGGAGTTGGTGCATCGCAACGAGCTGCGCCTGCTGAAGCTCGTCAACACCCTGCTCGACTTCTCCCGCATCGAGGCGGGGCGGGTGTCCGCATCGTTCGAAGCCACCGATCTTCCCGGGCTGACGGCGCATCTCGCCAGCGCCTTCCGGTCGGCCACAGAGCGCGCTGGCCTGGACCTGATCGTGGAGTGTTCCCCACTGTCGCAACGGGTGTACGT
>JBDSVW010000441.1:0-29143 GCA_039927015.1 Gemmatimonadaceae bacterium
ACGACCTTCCGCTGTACCGCACCGATGTACGCAGCGCCGCTGTGCGCAAGTTGGACCGGAAGCGGACGACGTGGGTCGCGCTCGGATTCGGCGCGGCAACGGTGGCTGCCGTGGCGTTTGTGCTCGATCAGGGCGGCAAGGCTTCGGGCGGCATACCGCGTGGACCGGATCCCACCGACAGTCGCGTACCCGTTTTTCTCCGCATTCCGATTCCCTGAGACGCGTGGCGATGATGTCGTCGGCAACGCCGGCACCTCGCCTCATTGTCAGGGCCGCGCGCACGCGGTGCTGTCACCATTACGAACTTCGAGGTCACGAGCCATGACCCGTCATCTGATTGCAGCCGCCACGCTGCTCTGCTCCGCCTGCACCCTGCAGTACTCCCCGCGACCGGCAGCTCCGGGAATGGACGACCATGTGGCGCACCTGAGTGCCGCCGACCGCGTCGCTCCCGCGGTTGATGCGTCTGACGCGCGGAGCAGGCAGGGCACGCCGGGGATTCCGCCGAGCGCGCAAGGCGCGGCCGCGCGCCTGAAGGCGAGTCCGCGACATGGCGAGTGGGTGAAGATCGCCTGGGAATCGGGATCGGCGGATTCGCTGATGGCGTGGATCGTGTATCCGGCGAAATCGGAGAAGGCGCCCGTGGTGGTGGTCGTGCATGAGATCTTCGGACTTTCCACGTGGGTGCGATCGGTGGCCGACCAGGTAGCCGCCGACGGATTCATCGCGATCGCTCCCGACTTCCTGTCACGCGTGCGAGGGGGAGCCAGCACCGAGGAGCTGTCCTCGGACACCGCGGTAAAGCTCATTCGCGGCGTGGGCGCGCCGGAGCGCAACCGGGCCATCGTGGCCGCCGCGAACTTCGCCATGATGTTGCCGTCGGCCACGCAGAAGTACGCCGTGATCGGCTACTGCTGGGGGGGACAGACGACGTTCATGCACGCCATCGACGGCGGGGTGAAGGGTTTCGCGGGTGGCGTGGCGTTCTACGGACTGCCCTACACCACGGGCGGAACCCCGGCGACCGCGACGGCCTCCGCCGTGCCGGCGACCGTGACTGCCGACTCGCTGGCGAAGATCCGCACCCCCATCATGCTGCTGAACGGGTCCAAGGACGCGCGCATTGCCTCCGCCATGCCCCAACTCGAAGCGGACATGAAGCGGTTGGGCAAGACGTACACGGGAGTCAACTACGAGGGCGCGGTGCACGGCTTCCTTCGTGCGCAGGACGATCCCAAGGCCCCCCGCGACCCGGCCGAGGAAGCGGCCAACCTGGCTGCGGCCAAGGATGCGTGGCCGCGTACGATCACCTTTCTGAAGAAGCAGCTCGGCGTGAAGTGAGTTGCGGCGCGGATGTGCGTGGGTCGGGGAATTCGCGCACGTCCGCGATAGTGCCGCTACACCGGGGATGCCTTGCAGGATCAGGAGACCTTTCCGAAGTGCGCCGCTTTACTCTGTGGAGACTTCCCCTACAATAGATCGCGGTGCTACCGCAGGTGGTCTGCCCCCGACCTGCTGCGCGCAGAAGACGATGACCGTCGTCACTAATTGTATGCAAAAATGTGTTCATGGTTGCACTCTGGGGAGGGTTGGCTGACAGTTCACCCAAGGAGGTCTGCATGCCGTCGACAGGGTCACGGTCTCGCACCGTGCGACTGATGGTCGTCCCGCTGCTCGTCGTATTGGGGATGGTTCCCACAGGGCTTTCGGGCCAGGCGACGGGTCGCATTCGCGGACGGGTCACCGACGCCGACGACCGCAGTGCGCTGCCTGCGGCGCAGGTGTCCGTGGTAAACACCAGCATCGGGGCCCTTACCGGGGCCACCGGGCAGTACGTCATCACGGGTGCGCCGGCGGGCACGGTCACGGTCCGCGTCAGGCGCATTGGCTATACGAGCATCACGCAGGAAGTGGTGGTGCCGGCCGGTGGAGAAGTGGTGGCGGACATCGCGCTCACGCGGGCCACCACCCAGCTCTCGGAAGTGATCACCACGGCCACCGGTGACGTGGAAAAGAAGTCGTTCGGTAACGTGGTCGCGACCATCAACGCCGACTCGCTGGTCGGCAGGGCGCCCATCACAACCGTCAACGAACTGCTGCAGGCGCGCACGGCGGGCGTGCAGGTGATCCAGGGCACGGGTCAGACGGGGGCGTCGAGTTCCATTCGCATTCGCGGCGCGAGCTCGCTTTCGCTCACCAATGAGCCGCTCATCATCGTCGACGGCATCCGGTTCGACAACGCACCCTCGTCCAGCAACTTCACCTCGATTCGGGTGAACCGCTTCAGCACGTTCAATCCGGACGAGATCGAGTCGCTCGACATCATCAAGGGACCGTCGGCGGCCGCGCTCTACGGCACGGCGGCGGCGAATGGCGTGATCGTCATCCGTACGAAGAAGGGGAAAATCGGCGCACCCCGCTGGAACGCGTTCGCCGAGGGGGGCGTCGTGTCGCAGCCGGCGGACTTCACTGCGAACTACCAGGGCTGGGGCACCAACCTGAATGCGGCAGGACAGCGCGTGGGCGGCCCGGTGCAGTGCAAGGTGTTCGCCGCGGCGCGCAAGGCGTGTGAGCTCGATTCGCTCACGTCATACAACCCGTGGACGGCGGCGGAAACGAACCCCTTCCAGTCACAGCCGCGCTACACCGGCGGTCTGCAGGTGTCGGGAGGGAGCGACCAGCTGCGCTACTTCCTGTCCGGCGAGCACCAGAGCGAGGTGGGGCCGTACACCATGCCCGACTTCGAGATCGCCCGCATCACGAAGCAGCGCGGCTCGCGCCCGCTCGATCGCGAGATCAATCCCAACGAACTCGCGATGAACGCAATGCGCGGCAACTTCTCGGTGAGCATCAAGCCGAACCTCACGCTCGATGTCAACTCGGGCTACATCCGGCGCAATCTCTATACGGCGTTCGAAGGGACGTTCTTCGCGGGCATGACCTTCCAGTACCTCACGGGCCCCGGCTTCAAGAACGCGACCAATGGCCTGCAGCGCGAGTTCGTGGGCGACGTGTTCGGCGTCGAGGGGCAATTGCGCGACGATCGCTTCACCACCAGCTCCTCGCTCAACTGGCAGCCCTTCAACTGGCTCACGGCGCGCGCGGTAGCGGGTCTGGACCAGAACAACTCCTTCGGCTACCGGCAGCAGCTCAAGGGGCAGGGGCCACGCGTGGGCATATCGTGGGGACCGATATCGAACGAGGGAGGGAAGGACTACGATCGTTCGAACAACACACGCTACACCTTCGACCTGGGAGCGACGGCCACGCACGACCTGACGAGCCAGATCAACCTGCGCACGTCGGTGGGGGCACAGCGATTCTTCGACGCCGAGTACCGGTCGCAGGGGCGCGGTTACGGGCTGCCACCGGGAGCCTCGACGCCCAACTCGGCACGCCAGCGTGAGTCGTGGGAGTTCACGACTGAGGAGGCGACCTACGGCGCGTTCATCGAGGAAGCGGTGGCGTGGCGCGACCGGCTGTTCGTGTCCGGCGCCGTGCGCACCGACCAGACGAGCGCCTTCGGTCGCAACGCGAAGCGCACGATCTACCCGCGCGCCGCGGTGTCCTACGTGATCTCGGATGAGGGCTGGTTCCCCTCGCTGCCCGGCGTGGACCGGCTGCGCCTCCGCTCGGCGTACGGCAAGGCGGGCGTGCAGCCCAGCACCATCGCGGCGCTGCAGTTTTTGGGTGCCGCGGCGTTCCCCACCGGCGCCGCCGCCGACGAGCCGGGCCTGAGGCTGGCGTCGATCGGCAACCAGAACCTCAAGCCCGAGGTGACGACGGAATACGAGGGCGGCCTGGACCTGGGCCTGCTCAATGGTCGGCTCAACATCGAGGCGACCATGTTCCGGAAGCTGTCGCGTGACGCGCTCTTCAACCGTCCGTTGCCGCCCTCGTATGGCACCGCCATCGGATCCGGGTCCCCGACACAATGGGAGAACCTGGCCGCGGTGGAGAACAAAGGAACGGAACTGACCATCGACGCCATCCTGGTGCGGCGCCGGATGCTCTCGCTCAGCGTGCACGCGAACGGTTCACTGCTGAAGAACAAGCTGGTGGACGCCGGCAACGTGCCGCTGCCCACCGCGCCCGGGGCGCGCAACGAGGTGGGCTACCCGTTGTTCGGCCTGTGGGACCGCAAGATCGCGGGATTCAGCGACAAGAACGGCGACGGCCTCATTGGCGACGACGAGATCGACGTGCCGCGGCCGCTGACCTACCGCGGATCGTCGCTGCCGCAGCGCGAGGCCGGCATCAGCGCGACGGTTGGCCTGTTCAACAATGCGCTGCAGGTGTCGGCGCTGATGGACTACCGGGGCGATTTCTACAAGCGCTGGCAGTACGAGGAATGGCGCTGCCAGTCGAGCGGCAACTGCGTGGCGGTGAACGATCCCAACGCCCCGCTGGCCGACCAGGCGGCGGCCACCGCCGCCAACAGTTCATCCAAGCGGACGGTGTGGGGGTACTACGTGCCTAACGACTTCCTCAAGTTCCGCGAGATGTCGGTCAACTACACGCTGCCCGCACACCTGACGAGCCGCTGGCTGCGTTCGCGCACGGCCTCGATCAACATCGCCGCGCGCAACCTCGGATATCCGTGGAGCAAGTACCCCGGCATCGACCCCGAGTCCAACAACGCCGTGGCCAACAACGGCGGAGGCAACAGCGAGCTCACGGCGCAGCCACCGCTGCGCTACATCATCTCCCGCGTGAACATCCAGTTCTGACGCGCCGAACGATTGCGCATCCCAACTCACAGAGAGCCACTCCATGACGCATAGCACGCACTTCATGACCTACGCGGCCCTGGCGATGCTCGGCCTTGCCGCGTGCAGCACGTCGGAACTGCTCAACGTGCAGACGCCGGACCAGATCACCCCCGACAAGGCGAGCAGCGCCGTGGGTGCGGCCGCCCTGCGCGCGTCGGCCATCGGTAACTTCGCCGCGTTCTACGGCGGCGACTACGGCGGATCGTTTCATGGCCTGAGCATCACCAGCGGCATGCTTACCGACGAGATCGAGTCGGCGCGGGGCGGTACGGAGCACCTCGACAGCCGCGCGCAGAACGAGGCGGTGCAACCGCTGAACACCACGTGGGCGTTCGTAGGGCAGTCCACCACGCAGACCATCCGCGCCATCAAGGCGCTGAAGGAATTCGCGGCCGAGGGCACCGCAACCGAAAAGGCGACCAAGGCCACGCAGGTCGGGCATCTCTACGCCTTGCAGGGCTTCGCCTACACCCTGCTGGCAGAGAACTATTGCAGCGGCATTCCGGTGGCGAATGCCGACGACCTGAACCCCAAGACCGCCGTCCTCACCACGGCACAGATGTATGGCCGGGCCACCGCGTACTTCGACACCGCGGCCGCCACGTTAGGTACGACCGCATCGGACGTGCCGTTCCGGAGCGTGGTGGCCGTGGGTCGCGCGCGGGTGCTGGTGGATCTCGCGCGCTACGATGAGGCGGCGGCGGCCGTTGCCGGTGTACCGACCAGTTTCGTGTTCAATATCAGCTACTCCACCACGTCGGTGGTGAACGCCATCTACGACTGGATGAACGGCACGCTGAACTACGCGCCGGCGGACAAGGAGGGAGGCAACGGGATGGACTTCATCTCGGCGCGCGACCCTCGCGTCACGGTGATCCGCAACGCGGCAGGGGCGCCCACCCCACGGGCAGGGCAGGACGGCGCGATTCACTTCACGCAGACGGTCTTTCCCACCGGGAGCACGCCGATGGCGCTGGCCACCGGAGTTGAGGCACGGCTGATTGAGGCGGAAGCGGCGCTGCAGAAGAACGACGTGACGACGTATCTCGCGAAGCTCAACGAAGCGCGTACCGCGCTCGCGGGGCTTGCACCCCTCACCGATCCGGGATCACAGACGGCGCGCGAGAATCTCCTGTTCCGGGAACGCGCCTTCTGGTTCTGGGGCACGGCACATCGCCTTGGGGACCTGCGTCGGCTGGTGCGTAACTACAAGCGCGGCGCGGAAACGGTGTACCCGTCGGGCCCCTACTACAAGGGCGGCAGCTACGGCACGGACCTCGTGCTGATTCCCGCGCAGGCCGAGAAGAACAATCCCGATTTCAAGGGCTGCGCGAACACCGCAGCCTGACGACCCGGACGCATCACCCGGCACTCGTGCCAAGATCCTCCGGCAGACGGAAGCTCGTCTTCCGGAGGATCTTCCTGTCGGGAGGCCCGGTGCGGCCGTATTACTCAGGGTGCCGGGCAGCATGTTCGACCTGACAAGAGCTCACTGGAGACCTCGACGTGAATACTCGCCGGCAGTTCCTCATCCGCGCCCCACTCGGCTTGTTAGGCGCAGCGGCGGCGTGCCGTGGCCAGGAGCAGGACTCGTCCGCAGGCTCAGCGCCGCCCGGCGCTCCGACCACTTTCAACTCCGCGCCTGGCACGGGGCCCGAGGTGTCCGCGTCCACCGTGGCCGAGGCGGGGAAGCTCATGCAGGTGGATCTGAAGGCCGGCGATCGGGAGATGATCGCGTCCACGTGGCGGCGGTCGATGGCGCCGCTGGCCGAGCGGCGGGTGGGGCCCCGGAAAGTACCATTGCCCGACACCGTTGCGCCTGCGTCCACGTGGGACCCGCTGATGGGGAAGGGCCCCCTCCCGTGGGGACGCCTCCGCTTCATGCGCAGTGCCGCCGATCCCGCACCGCTGCCGGGTTCGGACGCGGATATCGCGTTCGCGCCGGTGACGCGGCTCTCGCGCTGGATTCAGCAGCGAGAACTGACCTCCGAGCGACTGACGGGCATCTACCTCGAACGCATCGACCGACTGGACCCGAAGCTGCGCTCTGTCATCACCCCCACGCGGGAACTCGCGATGGCGCAGGCTCGCGCGGCGGACGCGGAGATTGCGGCGGGACGCTATCGCGGGCCGCTGCACGGCATACCATGGGGAGGAAAGGACCTGCTCGACACCGCGGGCATTCCCACCACCTACGGCGCAGATCCCTATCGCAACCGCGTACCAGCCAAGGATGCGGCGGTCGTGCAGAAGCTGCACAAGGCCGGGGCGGTGCTCGTTGCGAAACTCAGCCTTGGCGCGCTGGCACTCAACGACATCTGGTTCGGCGGGCAGACGATGAATCCCTGGCTGCTGGAGGAAGGCGCGTCGGGATCGAGTGCAGGGCCCGGCGCCGCGACCGCGGCTGGGCTCGTCGCCTTTTCCATCGGGAGCGAGACGGGGGGCAGCATCGTGAGTCCCGCCATGCGATGCGGAGTGGCGGGGCTGCGACCCACCTTCGGTCGCGTGCCGCGCACCGGCGCCATGACGCTCTGCTGGTCGCTCGACAAGCTGGGGCCCATGACGCGGAGCGTGGAGGACGCGATGCTTGTGCTGAGGGACATCATCGGCGTTGATGAGGGCGATGCGTCGAGTGTGCCCAACTCGCTGGAGTTCGATGCCGGCCGAACGGTGCGCGGTTTGCGCGTGGGATTTTTTCCGGCGTGGATGAAGGAGGCTCCCGCGACAGACGTGGATCGGGAGGCACTCGTCGCCATCGAACGCCTCGGAATGGTGCCGGTAGAGGTGAGCCTGCCCGACTGGCCGTACGGCTCGCTGCATACGATCCTCTTCAGCGAGGCAGCAGCATCCTTCGAGGAACTCACGCTCAGCGGAGAGCTCGACACGCTGCGTGTGCAGGTGCCCGATGCGTGGCCCAACTTGTTCCGCGAGGCACGGTTCCTCTCCGCGGTGGATGTCGTGCAGGCCGACCGCATGCGACGGCGAGTGGCGCAGGAGATGGCGCGCATCTTCTCTGGAGTGGAGCTGCTGCTCGTGCCGTCGCTGCGCGACGAGATGCTCACCATCTCCAACTATACCGGCCATCCATCCCTCACCCTGCGCGCGGGTTTTGTGAACGTGGCGCAGGCGCGCAGCGACTGGGCGCCCGACCCGGCCAATCCGCTGCCCACCTTCTCGCCGCCGCGGCGCGTGCCGCACGGTGTCACGCTTATCGGACGCCTGTTTGGCGAGGACGCAATGGTGCGCGCCGGGATGGCGCTTGAGCGTGCGTTCGGCGTGGCGGACGAACGACAGGCGGGCTTCTAACACTCGTCCGTACTTCCCTCTCCTCGACATCATCCATTCGACGCTGATGCCCGACTCATCCAGGACGCACACGTTCGTCTCACGCCGCGAAGCGCTGCAACGACTCGCTCTCTCGGCATTCGCCGCCCCCGCCGTGATGCGGGGACGCTACCGGTTGTTCCGCGACAGCGACGACGAGTACTCCGCGCGGACGATCCGGCTGGTCAACGAGTCGTTGGTGGTGGACCTGCTGAACCAGTTCCGATTCGCGGATTTCGCGGAACGCCCGCCGAAAAGCGTGCTGTGGCTCAGCAAGTCACGCTCGATGACAGCCGCCGACTACGAGACCTATCGCGGCTCCGGCTACAACGTGATAGCGCTGGGACACAGTCCCGCCGACTACGCTGCCGGCATCCGCTTCTTCGCGGACTGGAACGGATTCGTCGCCGAGTATCCCGACTGGTTCATGCGCATCGACGACGTCAGCGATTTCGCGGCGGTGAAGAAATCGGGGAGGGTCGGCATCATGATCACCTTCCAGAACTCCGATCACTTTCGTTCGGCCGACGACGTGGACACGTTCTTCGCACTCGGTCAGCGCCTTTCACAGCTCACGTACAACTACCAGAACCGCATCGGTAGCGGCTTCCTGGAGGAGAACGACGGCGGTCTGACGGTGTTCGGCCGTGAGATTGTGCAGCGCATGAATCGCGTGGGCATGGCGGTGGATGTGTCACACTGCGCCGATCGCACGACGCTCGATGCGCTGGACGTGGCGCAGCGTCCCGTCGTGTTCTCGCATGCGAGTTGCCGCGCCTTGTTGCCGGGCCACCTGCGCTGCAAGACCGACGAGATGATCGTCAAGATGGCGAAGAGCGGAGGCGTGATCGGCATCCCCTTCCTGCGCATGATGGTGCACGAGTCGGAGCCCGTGACCATCGAGCACGTGCTCGATCATTTCGACCATGTGAAGCGACTGGTGGGCGTCGAGCACCTCGCGGTGGGCAGCGACATGGACGTGGTCGGGAATCCCAACCCCGTCAACGGTCCCGGGGCGGGCAATCCCGCCACGCCAAATTTCGAGCGATACCGATTGCACGTGGATGCCAACGGCGAGCGGTTGCTCACCATTAGGGGCCTCGATCATCCGAAGCGAACCTACGACCTCACCGAAGGGCTCGTGCGCCGCACGTACAGCGACGAGCACATTCGGCTGATCCTCGGCGCCAACGCGGCCCGTGTGCTGGGCGCGATCTGGAACGGGTGAGCCGCTAGCGGCGCAGGCTGTCCCCCTTGCTGCTGGCGGAGTCCCGCGCCGCCGCCGCGACGCGCACCGAGTCGGCCGCAGCCTTCTCGCGTCGGTCGCGCAGCACGGTCATGCGGCTCAGCCGCCCGCGCGGCACGCTCCACTCGGTGGGCTTCCATCCTCGCTGCTCGATGGGGGAGGGGCCTCCCGATGCGGGTCGCAGGGCGTCCTCGTACGCGGCGAACTTCGATCCGGGATTCCACAGCGCCCAGCTCTTGAGTCCCGCGTCATACGTGCCCTGGATCTGCTGCCGCAACTCGGCGGGGCCGAAGGTTTGGCCGCGGATGCTCATCGCCTCCAGCCACGGCATCACCTCGCCCACCTTCACCTTGGCGGAGTCGCGACTGAACTCGGTGCGCACCTGGGCATCGGTCAACGCGATGCGAACGATCTCGTACGGGTGCGCATGCGGACGCGCGAAGCCGTACAGGCCGGCGTAGTAGTGCGAGGGATACACCATCGGCAGCACCGCGTCGGCCGCCGTGATGATCTTCTCCCATTGCTGCCCGATGCCCACGTCGTCGTCGAGATGGGTCACGAGGCCGAAGACGTCCGCCGTCACACGCACTTCGAAGTCGGCCAGCTTCTCCTTGGAGTACAGGATGAAGTCGTGGATGTTGTCCGCGCGCGACTTGCCTTCGTTGCCCGGGTAGCTGAGCGTGGCGCGGGTGCCGGACGTGACGTCGGGAAAGCGCACGTAGTCCCACTGCAGCTCGGAGAAACCCATCGACAGCGCCTCGCGGGCGATGGCGATGTTGTAGTCCCACACGCGATGGTCGTAGGGATTCACCCACGCACCACCCTTGTTGTCCCGCCACACGCCGCCGTTCACGTGCCGAATGGCGAGCTCGTTCTTCCGTTCCGCGAGCATGCGGTCCTTGAATACCACGATGCGTGCGATGGAGTAGATGCCGTGCGCCTGCAGCGTATCGATGAGCGCGGGCATCCACGTGGTGGCCGGGCGCTTGTCGGCGCCGATCTCGAGGGCGAGTGGAATCTCCGTGTTGGTGTAGGCGAGATACGTGTCCGACTCCTTGACGTCGATCACCATCGCGTTGATCTCGGTGGCGTCGGCGATGCGAATGAGGTCGGCCATGCGGGTGCGCGAGCCGGCAGCCCACGCATTCACGTACAGCGCACGCACGGAATCGGGGCGCGGCACGCGATTGCCGAACTTGGCCCGCCACCGAGCGAGACTGTCTGCCGCCAGCTGCTCGGGGGTGCGCGCCGTGGACGCCGGCGCCTGCTTCCCCTCACCGGTCCCGCCCTGTGCGGCGGCGGAGCCACTCGTGCCGCGGTCGCAGGCCGTGGAGAAGAGGGCGGTGACGACGACAGCCGCGAGCACGAGGGTGTGGCGGCGGCGGGAGGGATTCGATTTGAGGGTCATCGGCAACACAGCGACTCCAATGCGAAAAACCGGCAATGCGCGACGAGTGGAGAGTCACTCGTGCAGAGCATCAAACTAACCACATTAAAAGTGAGCGAGCGCGACCGCGGCTCTATCGCCGGTAAATCGTGAGGGCGCTGTCCGCAAAGGTTCGCGTTTCCGCGCCCCGCGGCAACTCGTGGGTGGGGGCATGCTCCACGGCCAGGATCCGCGAGAATCGGCCGGATATCCAGTTCTCCAGCACCCGGTCGAGCATGCGCGATCCATAGGGGGGATCGAGGAAGGCGATGTCGTAGCTGTCGGCCAGCAGCGCGGCAGCGAATGGCAGCGCGTCGCGCTTGAAGACGCGCGTGCGGTCCTTGAGGCGAAAGACGGCGATGTTGGCCTTGAGCGCGTGCAGGCTCGCGGGCCGGGTCTCCACGAAATCGGCGCTCGTGGCGCCACGCGAGATGGCTTCGAGGCCGAGGGCACCGGTCCCGGCGAAGAGATCGAGCACGCGAGCCCCGGCCACGTCGGCGCGCAGCATCTCCAGCAGTGCCACCCGCACGTGCTCGGCGGTGGGCCGCACCCGGAAATCGTTAGGTGATGTGAGGTCGCGCCCGCCAAACTTACCTCCGACAATCCTCACGCGCGCGCCGGGCGGATCATCGCGGCCAGGGGTTGGAGAAGTTCGGGTTCCGAACAATGCCGGAGTCGCTGAGGCTCTTCAGGAACTCGATCACGTCCCCTTTCTCCTGTGCCGAGAGGACGAAGCCCGCCACGCGCGCATCCTTGTTGGGATTCAGGCTGCCATCGCCTGCGTTGGGACCCAGCGGGATGGCCCGTCCGCCGCGGGCATAGTGATCCAGCACGTCGCTCAGCGATGCGATGCTTCCGTCATGCATGTAGGGGAAGGTAAACACGAGGTTGCGCAACGACGGCGCCTTGAAGCGCCCCATGTCGGCGCTGCGCCCGCTGCCTTCGAAGAGCCCCCGGTTGGGAGCGGGGTACGCGGCGTACAGGCCATTGTTGAAGAACGGGGGCGCCGCGGGAAGGGAGCCGGAAATATCCGCCGCGGCGGTGAACAGCGAGCCTCCGTGACATTCCGCGCACTTGAGCCGCGGAGAGCGGAAGAGCGTTTCACCGCGTTGCGCGGCGGCCGAGAGGGCGGAGCGATTGCCGCGGGCGAAGCGATCGAACGGCGAGTCGCCGGAGATGATGGTGCGCTGGAAGGCGGCGATGGCGCGCGTGATGTTGGCGATGCTGAGCGGTTCCGCCTCCTGCGGGAACGACCGTGGAAAGAGAGTGCGATACAGCGAGTCGCTCTTCAGGCGGGCAAGGAGCGCGCTTTCCTGTCCCTTGAGGCCGAGTTCCACCGGTTGGTCGCCGAACATGGGCACCAGCGCCTGGGCTTCGAGCGAGGGGGTGGCGAGGTTGGCCCAGTTGAAGAAGCGCTGGTAGGCCACGTTGCCGATCGCCATGCTGTTCCGCGGGTGCACTTCGCCCGTGGAACCCACCGGAATGTTCTTCGCGTCGGCGAAGGCGAACTCCTGGCGATGGCATGAGCTGCAGGAGGCGGAGCCGTTGCCGCTCAGCCGCGGATCGTAGAACAGCCGCCGGCCCAGTTCGACCTTGGCGGCTGACATCGGATTGTCGGAGGGGACACTGGGTGCCGGCCAACCGGCGGGCAGGGTCCACGTGAAGCGCGCCGGATCGCCGTTGAGGGGATCGAGCACGCCATGTCCATCACCGGCACACGCGGCCGTGATCACCAGCACGGCGGTGGGTACCGCCAACGGATTCCATCTTCTCACGCGTCTCACCATCTCGTCTCGCTGCAACTGCCCGGCGCGATGCCATCGCGCGGGCGATACGTCCACTGCCTGCATGCAAGCTCGCGACCGATCGCGGTGCGTCAAGCGCGCGGGTACGGTGCGCTGTCTGGCGTCGACGTGCGTCGGGCGCCAGCATTCAGGCCTGCGTGCCCCCAGGCCGCGCCTTCTGTCCCTCCGACTCTCCTTCGCTCGCCACCATGTTTTCTCTGACTTCCTCTGTACTCGCGCGTGTGGCCCTCGCGGCGCTCGCCTGCGGCACAACCGCGAGCACGACGCTGGCGCAAACCAGCGTGCAGCACGGCAAGCGCTATCCGCGCATGGTCATTCGCGAGGCGATGGTCATCGACGGCATGGGGACACCTGCCTCGGGTCCGTACGACATCGTCATCGAGAACAATCGCATCACGCAGATGGTGCCAATCGCGGACGCGGTGGCCAACATCATCGGAACAGGGGGAAGCCGGCCGCAGGGCGATATCCAGATCGACGCCACGGGCAAGTACGTCCTCCCAGGTCTCATCAACGCGCACGCCCACGTGCAGGACGAGCGCGGCGGCGTGGCACAGGAGCAGGAGTACGAATTCAAGATCTGGCTCGCGTCGGGCATCACCAGCGTACGCGACGTGGGCAGTGACAGCCGGAAGACGATTGCCCTGCGCGACCAGATCAACGCGGGCACGATGATGGGTCCGCGCCTCTTTCACTATCCGTTCTTCGCCGGACCCGCGCCCACCAATACGCCCGCCGAGGCGCGGGCACGTGTGCAGGCGCTCAAGCGCATGGGCGTGGACGGTATCAAGATCGCAGGCACGAAGCGCGATGTGATGGAGGCGATGCTGGACGAGGCGCACAAGCAGGGGCTGCGGGTGGCGCACCATGCGGCGGTGGAGGAAACCAATGCGTGGGATGACATCCGTTACGGCACTACGACTATCGAGCATTGGTACGGCATTCCCGACGCCGCCATTCCCGACGGCGTGCAGAACTTCCCGGCCGACTTCAACTACACCGACGAGGTGCACCGATTTCGTTATGCGGGCCGGCTTTGGCGCGAGGCCGATCCGGCGAAGTTGAAGGAGGTGCTGGCCGCGATGGTGAAGGCCGACGTGGCGTGGGTTCCGACGCTCGACATCTACGAGGCGAGCCGCGACCTGCAGCGCGCGCAGACCCAGCCCTGGTTCAAGGACTACCTGCATCCGACACTGGAGGATTTCTTCAAGCCGAACCCGATGAACCACGGCTCGTACTTCATCGGCTGGACTTCGGTGGATGAAGCATACTGGAAGGAGAACTACCAGATCTGGTTCCGCGCGTTGCGGGATTTCGCGCGCCTGGGCGGCACGATTGCGGCGGGCGACGACGCGGGCTTCATCTACCAGCTCTATGGCTTCGGCATGGTGCGGGAGCTGGAGCTGCACCAGGAGGCGGGATTCCCCGCGCTCAAGGTCATCCAGCACGCCACCAGCAACGGCGCGAAGGTGCTGGGCAAAGAGAACGAAATCGGGCGCGTGCGCGTGGGGTGGCTGGCCGATCTCATCGTGGTGAATGGCAACCCGCTGGAGAACCTGAAGATGCTCTATCCCACCGGGACGGAGGCAGTGCGCGACGGCAAGATCGTGCACACCGGCGGCGTGGAGTGGACGATTCGCGACGGATTCGCGTACAACGGGCCGCAGCTCATGCGCGAGGTGAAGGAGTTGGTGGCGCGGGCGCGCGCCCGGAAGGGGGCCACGAGCTGAGTGCGCAACGCGGCCGGTGGCGCCGCGATGCGCTCGTCGCCGGTGGCGTGACCGCACTCGCCGCTCAGACGTCCGCCGAGAGGTCCTCGAGTCGTTCGAACGCGGAGGGGCGCGACTTGAAGATGCGGAAGAGGTAGGCCAGCGACGGCAGGAGGATCACCGCGCCCACGGCCAGCACGATCAGGGTCGCGCGCAGGGTGCCGGCGGGGGAGGCGGCCTCCATGATGGTGAGGGCGCCCGGAATGATCGACGGGAAGATGTCGAGCGCCCATCCCCACACGATGAGCGACACCTGCGCGCCCGCGGCGAGCCGCGCGACCCGGAAGCGCCGGGTGACGAGTGCGAGGATGGCACCCACGGCGGCGATGCCGGTCAACAGCTGCAAGGGCACGGCCCACGGCGAATTCACCAGCGTATGCGTCATGCCGGGGTCATAGCGCCGCGAGAGTACCAGCGTTGCGGCCGCGCAGGCGAACACCGCCACGGCCGCGCCTAACGCGCGCCGCCGGAAGTCCTCCTGCAACGGCTCGTGTCCCTCGGCTTCCACCGTGAGATAGACCGCGGCCAGAAAGGCAAACAGCGCGAGCGTGAACGCGCCCACCCCGAGGATGAACGGCGAGGTCCACGGCACGATGAACCGCCCGGTGAACGAGGCGCCGGTCATCTGCGCCGCCCGCGCCACGGCGCCCGACGCGATGGCGCCCGCGCAGATGCCGAGCAGGAGGGGGGTGAAGACGCTGGAGAGGGAGAAGACCAGGCCCCAGCGGCGCTGTACTGCATCACGGCGCTCGTCTGCACTGCGAAAGACGAACGCGGTACCGCGCAGCACGATGCCCACGAGCATGAGGGAGAGCGGCACATGCAGTTCCGTGGTCAGCATCGCGAACGCCGGCGGGAAACAGGAGAAGAGGACGACCACGGCGAGCACGAACCAGACGTGGTTGGCCTCCCAGATGGGACCGATGGCCTTCGCGATCAGGGTCCGCTGAAACTCGCGCCGCGGTCCCCGGGCAAGCAGGTCCCACATGCCCGCGCCGAAATCGGCGCCGCCGAACAGCACGTACGCCTGCAGCGACACGAGGATCGCCGCCGCAAGCACGTTCGGCAGGGTGAGCAGGTCAGCCATGCGCGGTCGGCCCCCCTGACGTGCGGGCGCCGGTCGCGGCTGTGCGGTGCCCGTCGCCCTCGGACGAGGCCGGCGAGGCGGTCACCTGCCGTCGCAGGAGGTACACCACCACCACGCTCAGGAACACGTAGAGCAGGGTGAAGCCCAGGAACGGCACGATGAGGCCCGGCATGGGCGTCACGGCATCGGCGGTCCGCAGGACGCCCTGAACGACCCACGGCTGCCGCCCGACTTCGGTGACCACCCAGCCCGCTTCGGTGGCGATGAATCCCATC
Source organism: Gemmatimonadaceae bacterium (assembly GCA_039927015.1). Taxonomy (GTDB): domain Bacteria; phylum Gemmatimonadota; class Gemmatimonadetes; order Gemmatimonadales; family Gemmatimonadaceae; genus SCN-70-22. The sequence continues at coordinate 15,705 of JBDSVW010000441.1, forward strand.
GGCGCGGCGGCCACGAGTGCCCAGAGCAGGCCGCGATGCTCGGCAATGGGCCGGCGCCGCACGGCGCGCCACGCGGCCCACAGCGCGACGAATGCCATATAGAAGCCGAGCGCCACCATCACCTGGAAGGCGATGTGCACCACAGGCACCGGTGGCCAGTCGGCACGGGGGACTTGATCGAGCCCGCGGACTTCCGCATCGGCGTCGCGATACGCGAGCCAGGAGAGGCCGCCGGGAATCTCCAGCGCCATGCGCGTCTCGGCGCGCTCCATGTCCGGCCAGCCGCCGATGCGAAGCGGGGCCCCGCGTTCCGTGATGAACTGCCCCTCCAGCGCCGCCAGCTTCATGGGTTGCGTCTGGGCCACGAACCGTGCGGCGAAGTCGCCTACCAAGGGCTGCGCCACTGCCGCGGGCACGGCCATGGCGAGCGCCACGCCTAACGCCAGGCGGTGGAAGTGCACACCATTGTTGCGCAGCAGCATGAAGGCGTGGATGCCGGCGACGCCGAAACCGGTCGAGGCATAGGCTGCCAGGGTCATGTGCAGCGTCTGCGGCAACACGGCGGCACTGCGCAGCGCCGCCAACGGGTCGATGTCCACCGGAACGCCGTCGCGCATCGCGAAGCCGGTGGGCGCGTTCATCCACGCATTCGCCATCACGACGAAGATGCCCGACATCACGCCCCCCAGCGCGACCAGCACGCCCGCGCCGAGGTGCGCCCGCGGCGAGATCCGCTTCCAGCCGTAGAGATACACGCCGAGGAAGATGCCTTCGAGAAAGAAGGCGAAGCCCTCGAGGGAGAACGGCATGCCGATCATTGCGCCGGCGAACTTCATGAAGCCGGGAAAGAGCAGGCCCAGCTCGAGCGAGAGCACCGTGCCCGATACCGCGCCCACGGCGAAGAGGATCGTCGTCCCCTTGGCCCACCGCTTGGCGAGCTCGAGATAGACCGGATCGCCGGTGCGCAGGTGTCGCCACTCCGCGATGACCATCAGCAGCGGGAGGCCGATGCCCAGCATCGCGAAGACGATGTGGAATCCCAGCGACATCGCCATCTGTGAACGCGCCGCGAGCAGATCGGACATGCACCCGCCGAAGTCCGTAGGAAGCCTGTTGCGAGGCAGACTTTGAATTCCTGCCGTTAGGCAGTGTCTAGATAACCTGTCGCGCGGGGAGTCGCCGCCCCGCGGAGACTAAGACCTCGATTCGGTCGTGCTGGTTCCCGCGGCGGCGAGCGTAGTGCGTACCGCACCCAGCAGTTCGTCCTCGGTAAAGGGCTTCTCGAGCAGGCACGACACCAGGGCCGAGCTGACCACGTCCGATGCCACGCGCTGAGAGTTACCGGTGGCGATGATAATCGGCAGCGCCGGATGCTCGGCGCGCAGGCGACGAGCCAGCGTCTCGCCCGACATGCTGGGCATGGTCTGGTCTGTGATGACGAGATCGACCGCCTGCGACGGGTCGCGCAGCTGCTCCAGCGCCTGCTCCAGCGCCTGCTGCGGCGAACTGCAGCGGATGGTGCGATAGCCGGCCGCTTCCAGCAGGCGTGACATCACCATCGCGACGGGCGCTTCGTCATCCACGATCAGCACCGACTCGCGCGAAAAGCTGGGCGTTGCCGCGGTGCTCACGAGTGCGCTGTCCGGCTCGGGGGCGTCGCAGAGCGCCGTCTCGTCGAGTGCGGGCAGCAGGATGCGGAACGTGGTGCCGAGTCCGGGGGTGCTATCAACGCTCACGGTTCCCCCGTGGGCCGCCACGATGCCGTGGAGCACGGAGAGGCCCAGACCCGTACCCTGACCCACCGGCTTCGTGGTGAAGAAGGGCTCGAAGATGTGCTGCGCCACGTCCTGCGGCATGCCGGTCCCGGAATCGCTGACGCGGATGGCGGCCACGTGGCGCGTGTCCGCGGGGCGATGCGCGAGATCGATCGCATCCACCGAGGTGCGCGCAATCTCGATGGTGAACGTGCCGCCGTGCATGCCCCGCATCGCGTACTCGGCGTTGGAGGCGAGGTTGAGCAGCAACTGGTGCATCTGCGTGACGTCGGCGAGGATCACGAGGTTCGGTGAGCGCTCCAGCACCTCGAGCCGCACCGTGGAGGGAACCGTGGCCCGCAGCATCGGGCGCAGGTTGCGCACGAGGGCATTGAGGTTGATGCGCTCCCGGCGTGGCTTCTCCCGACGGCTGAAGGTGAGGATCTGGCGAACCAGGTCGCGGGCACGGTCGCTGGCGTGCATGATGGCGCTGAGCGGTTCGTCCACCGGCTCGTCTCCCAGCAACGCGAGCCGCGTCAGCTCCACGTTGCCGCGGATCACCGTGAGCAGGTTGTTGAAGTCGTGGGCCACGCCGCCGGCCAGGTTACCTAACGACTCCAGGTGCTGCGACTCCAGCAGCTTGCGCTCGAGACGCTCGCGCTCCTGCTCCAGCCGCCGCGTCTCGCGCAGGTCGCGAAGCTCCACGTGCTCGAAGGGGTCGCGCTCCACGTGAATGGCGGTACGGCGCGCGGCCACGGGGACGAGCGCGCCGTTCGCGGCCACCGCATTGATTTCCACCGGTGGCGCCTGCACGCCGCCCAGGTCGGGCGTCTGCAGGGCGAGCGGATCGGCGAGCATTTCACCAAGCGGACGACCGACCAGCGTGACGCGATTCTCGCCGGAGAGCAGGGTCGTGGCACTCGGGTTGGCGGCGATGATGATGTCGTCGCGCACCAGGAGCTGGGCGTCTGTCGCATCGTGGAACAGTCGGCGGAATCGCTCTTCGCTGGCCGCGAGCCGGCGCTCATTGGCGCGCAATTCGTCGGCGCGCACGCGTAGCCGTCGCTGACGCCAGCGACTGGAGACGACGAGGACGAACAGCAGCGTGAGGGCGTACGATGAAAGTGCGAGTGGCGAGCGCCAGGGCGGCGGAAGCACCTCGAAGGTATGGATGGCGGGGCCATAGACTCGCCCGCGCCAGTCCGCTGCCCACACCTGCGCGGTATGCTGGCCCGCGCTGCGTGTTGGGAGCGACACGCTGTGTTGCGAGCTCCACCGTTCCCGGGTGGCCTGCTGCCCGTCGAAGTCGACCCTGTAGCGCGTCGCGTCTTCGCGGTGGCCGGTGGACATCCAGTAGTCGAACGTGACGTTGCGATCGGCGTATGGCAGGCTCGTGTCAGGCACGTGATCCTGGTTGGGCCCGAGCATGCTCAACGTGAGGCGCGGCGAGCGGAACTGTCTTGCGCGGGCAGAGGCCAGGTCTATGGCGCCGAGTCCCTCGATGGTGGATACCCAGAGCCACGACTCGTCGGCGCTCAGCGCAATGCCGAAGATCGCGTCGTGCGGCAGTCCGTCGACCGATTCGTACGAGTCTACCCCCTCCACCGGGTCGGCGAAGGTAATGCCGGGTCGCAGCGTGACGACCCCCGCAGGCTGGAGACATGCACGAGACCGTCACTGCTCACGACCACCCCCGACAGCGTGGGACTCGGGATGACGAGCGAGGTCTTTGGCGCGAGCCAGCGCCAGAGCACTTTGTTGCCGCCCAGGAGTGCCATGCCCAGCCCCCCGCCTCTCGTCGCCACCCACAGTACACGCTGTCCCGATTCCAGACGTTGGGTGGCGAGCGCGTGCACCTGAAAGCGCGTCAGTTGCGTGTCGGGTTGCAGCAACGTCCACTGCCGGCTCCCGTAGCTGAAGCCGTGAATGCCGGCGCGGGACGCCACCCAGAGCATGGGCTGCGAAGCGGTGGTATCGAGCGCCATCGCGAGGGGCTGTTCGGGCGGCGTGCCGGGGAACTCATGCCAGCCCGAAGACGTGCGATAACGAGGGGGGGATTCCCAGGTTCCGGCGATGAGCCCCCGCTCTCCCGAACGGGGCACCGGGCCATCGAGCAGGGCCGCTGCGGTGTCGGGAGAGGAATCCGACGGATCCCGGATCCATCGGTTGTTCCGAAGGACGAACAGCCCTTTGCGCGCGGCGGCCCAGATTGATCCCGATCCACTGCCGGAGCGCGCGAAGGGAAAGACCAGATCACCGTACGGATCAAACGGTTCCGGAAGTCGACCGGCCGTCTGCACCGTCGACCGCTGGAGTCCGACGCCGACCTGGGCTATGAAGAGTTCGGACCGGCCGTCGGCGACACGAAAGTCCCGCGCTACGGTGGTGAAGTTCGACACCGGTTCGCCGCCGATCGTGACTGCGCCCGCGCGACCGGTGCGAAGTCGTACCAGGGATCCGCCGCGATAGCCGGCCATGACCGTCGCGTTGCCGACGCTGTCCGCGATTGCGCGCAGGGCGGCCACAAAGGACTGGCTGCGCCGTCGGCCGGCGGCCACCGTGTCCCACGTCGCTCCGGGGGCCTCGCGCAGAATGTGTCCGCCGAAGGTGCCAAGCCACGTCTCGAACCGCTTGCCGCTGCGGATTCGCAGGGCGCGGTTGATGGGCGTGGTGGTGGATGACACCCGCGTTGGCCGTCGTCGGTCGCCAGCCAGAGCACGCCGTCCCGGGCGAGGAGGACGTCGAAGATGGCACTCGAGCCCAGGCCGTCTCGCTGGTCGTCGGCGAAGGTGCCGACGTCGAGCACCCGGACGCCGGCCGGTACCTGCGCCCCCAGCGCCGCCGCCAGAAGCGAGGCCGCGAAGGCCACTCGCATCGGACCCATCATCTGAACTTCTTCGTGGATGGCACGGCAGGGGTGAGTCGTTCCTAACGACGATAGTCGAGCGCGGGCTTTTCCCGGTCGAGGCGCGTACGATAGACGAACTTGGGGCCGCGTCGTTTCTCGAACTCGGCTCGCGCCTGCGGAATGATTGAGGCGTCCGTGAAGAGATCCATCATGGTGAGCGACATGGTCTTGGCCGCGACCATCATTCCCTTGGCGCCGATGGCCGTTCCGCCGGCTGCCACGGCCTGCCACGAGTGCGCCGCGGTGCCGGGCACCCAGGTGGCGGCGGTCATCGACACGGTCGGCACGGCCCACGACACGTCGCCGAGGTCGGTAGACGCGGGATCCACCGACACGCCCTCCCATTTCATGACCTGCGCCGCACTCTCCACCGGCGGCACCGGGGCCTCCAGGGTGGTTTGCAACTGACGGGCGAAGGCGGCGTCCTCGGCGCTGTAGCTCACCCCGCCCACTCGCTCGAGGTTGCGCTGCTGCACCCGTGCCAGAAACTCGTTGGGCAGGATGTTGTACACGGCGCCGATGGTCTCATGGTCCACGGTGGTGCCGGTCCCCATCGCCGCGCCCTTGGACGCGGCAACGATCCGCTCCCAGATGGCATCGAGCACCCGCATGTCGCTCTGCCGCGCGTACATGAACACCTCCGCAAAGTCGGGCACCACATTGGGCGCGCGACCGCCTGCCGTGATCACGTAATGAATGCGCGTGTCCTGCGGCACGTGCTCGCGCATCATGTTCACCATGTGGGTCATGGCCTCCACGCCATCCAGCGCCGAGCGCCCCTTATCCGGCGCGGCCGCCGCGTGCGAAGAGACGCCATGGAAGCGGAACTTGGCGGTGATGTTGGCCAGCGTGCTGTTCGCGTCGGCCACGTTGCGGTCGCCGGGATGCCACGAAACGGCGACATCCACGTCCTTGAACAAGCCAGCACGCACCATGAACACCTTGCCCGACCCGCCCTCCTCGGCGGGCGTGCCGTAGAACCGAAGCGTGCCGGCAACCTTGTTCGCCACCATCCACTCCTTCACGGCGATCGCCGCGGCCGTGGACGCGGTGCCGAAGAGGTGATGACCGCAGCCGTGGCCCGCTCCACCCTCGAAGAGCGGCTTCTTGCCCGGCGTCGCATCCTGCGAGAGGCCGGGGAGCGCGTCGAACTCTCCCAGTATGGCGATGACGGGCTTGCCACTGCCAAACGTTGCGGTAAAGGCCGTCGGCGCGCCCGCCACCCCGCGTTCGAGCGCGAAGCCGGCCTGCTCGAGCTCGGCCTGCAGCAACGCGCTCGATTTCTCCTCCTGGTACCCCACCTCGGCGAAGCCCCAGATCTGATGCGCCACGTCGCCGTAGTGAGCGGCCCGGGCGTCGAGAGTCTTGAGGATACCGGTAGCCGCGGCTGCGCCGCGGGCCTGTGCTTCGCTGCGGGAGGTGAGCGCTGCGAGGAGGAGAGCGGCGGCGGCGACGGTGCTGAGACGAGCGCGCATGTTTGGGCGAGGTTGGGGGAGTATGTGTCGAGTGTAGGGACGGTGCCGATAAGCGTCAACGAGTTTCACGCGCCCCGCGGAGCTTGCTCCACTGGCGAATCAGAGGGTCGCGGGATCGCGCAACGATATCGATCTTTCGGCACGCTGGTTCCGTGTACTCCAACGACAAGGTTGCTGATGCTCTTTTCCGTTCTCCGTCGCGCGAGCGCACTCGTCGCCGCGGGCGTGACGATTTTCGCCGTGCCGTCGGCCGGCCAGGCCCAGACGGATGCCCCCGCGCGCCACACGGTGCCCGTTAGGCGTGACTCCACGGCAGCGGCCATTCCCACGTGGTCGGAACAGATCCGCATTCGCGAGGGATGGCTGGACAAGCGCCATGCCATGCTGCTCGACATGATGCGGAAGCACGACGTGCAGATGTGGATCGTGGTGAACGAGGAGTTTCACAACGATCCGCTCACCGAATACATCGCTCCGCCTCGCCCGTACACGGGCAACCGGGACTACTTCGTCTTCGTGGATACCGGAGGGCCGGCGTTGCGAAAGATCGCGGTCACCGGCTACTCCGAGGACAATCTCAAGCGCTTCTTCGAGTCGCCCGACGAACCGAGGCCCATCTCCGTCGTGCTGCCCGAACTCGTCGCGCGGTACTCGCCTCGGCATGTGGCTCTCAACGTCGGAGGCAGCCGCGGTGTGACACGCTCCCTCAGCCACGACACCTACGAGGAGCTCGTCAAGCTGATGGGCCCTGACGGCCCGTCGCGCGTGGTGAGTGCGGCGGGACTCGTCGAGGAGTATCTCGACACGCGCATTCCCGAAGAGAAGGAGTACTATCGGCGCGCCGTGCGCCTCACCGAATCGCTGGCGCGCCGTGCTCTCTCCAACGAAGTCATCACGCCGGGCCGCACCACGGTGGGCGACGTGCGGCGCTGGTTGTACGATGCCATGTGGGCCAGCGGCGTGCGCACGTGGTTCCAGCAGGACTTGCGCGTGCAGCGGCAGGGAGGCAGCAAGCCCACCTCGCGCGGATTTTTGGCGGTGGCGCCCGAGAGCACGGTCATTCGCCGCGGCGACGTGGTGCATCTCGACTTCGGCATCTCGGTGATGGGCTTCGACACCGACTGGCAGAAGATGGCCTACGTGCTGCGCGCCGGTGAACGCGACGTGCCGGCGGGTCTCAAGCAGGCCATGCGCAACACCAACACGCTGCAGGACGTGCTGATGAAGAAGTACTCCCGCCCGGGCGCACCGGTGTCCGAGGTCTACGATTCGACCATGGCCGAGATGAAGCGGCAGGGCATTACCGCGCAGATCTACTCGCACCCCATCGGCAACCAGGGCCATGGGCTCGGCGCCGGGATCGACTTTCGGTCGGCGCAGCGACCGGAACTGGGCGCCACGGGCAAGCGGTTGCGCAACGGATCGTACATCTCCATCGAGCTGAACACCCGCACGCCGGTGGCGGAATGGAATGGCCAGGAGGTGTTCGTCATGATGGAGGACGACGCGCACCTCACGCCGGAGGGATGGGAGTTCTTCCGGCCCCGTCAGACGTCGTGGTACCTCATTCGATAGGCTCGCCCTTGGCCCCTCCGCTCCGCATCAAGCTCAAGAAGGATCAGGAGGGCCGCGTGGCCGCATTCGCGCTGCACCGAGGCGACGGGAGCTTCGAGGTGCAGCGCAACGGGAATCCATTCTTTCCGATACACGACCTCACCCACTACGCCGTGGAGAGTACGCTCGGGCTCTCTCACGGCTTCTACGGACTCGTGTCACAGGGCTGGCACCTCGACGATTTCGGCCAGCCGTGGCCGAGGGGGCCGCTGCCGCTCGAAGCGTTGCAGGTGGAACATGTCGTGGGTCTCTTCGACCTCGAGCGTGCCACGGGTGTGCTGTGCACCGCCGAGGAGATGAATGAGCAGGTGGGCGTCTCACTCGACCTCACGCAGGCGCCGACCGCGGGCCGTTTCACGCTCACCGCCCAGCACGTGGAGGTGGTCCGAGCTTCGAGGGCCGAGCTCGTCGAGCGATGGCATGCCACCCCGCCGGGCGGGACGCTGGAACTCACCTTCGACGTGAACCCGGAGTCCGTTCCCGTCGCGCGGTGAGTGCCTACCGGGGTGTGACGGGGACGCGGCTGCCATCCATTGCCGAGGCTAACGATACCTCGCGGGCTCGCGTAGGATCGACAGCGACCCTGAGCGCCGCGCACCGCGCTCCAGCCCTCAACCGGAGTTTGTGAAATGCCGGCCTGTCCAGCCCGCCTGCCCGTTCCGCGCCCGCAAACCTGGCTCGCGCGCTCGCACCACGCGCACGTTATCCGGAGAGGCGCGGCCGTCGTTCTGTCGCTCGCTGGAGTCGCGATCGGTGTGGAGGCGCAAGGCACGGCAGGCGAGAACGTCCTCGTCTCGAACAACGGTCCGGGCACGCTTCCGCTGGGAACCACAAAGGGGGTACGCGGCAAGCGGATCGTGATTCGCAACGCGACCGTGGTGAGTGGTCGCGGCGTGCCGGGAAGCAATCGCGCCATGCCGCCGGAGTCTCCCATCGACATCGTGATCGAGGGCAACACCATCGTGGACATGGTGCTGATGGACGCGGTGAACGTGGCGGGCGGGGGTGCCAACTTCAAGCGACCCACCGGTGACGTCATCATCGACGCGAAGGGCAAGTACGTCATTCCCGGGCTGGTGGAGATGCACGCGCACCTGCCCGCTCCTCGCGGCGAATACGGCGAGCGCGGGCTCGACTATGCATACCGGCTGTACCTGGGCCACGGGGTCACCATCGTGCGCGACGCGGGCTCGGGAGCGGGACTGGACGTGCTCACCGCGCAGCGGGCGTCGAGCGCCTCCCACGCGCTGCTGGCGCCCCGGCTGGTGCTCTGCCAGCGGTGGCCCCTGCCGCTGCGTCGCTGGGACGTGGGCAACACGCCGGAGAAGGCGAGGGAGATGGTTCGGGAGTTCAAGCGACTCGGCGCCGACTGCATCAAGATCTCCAAGAGCCCCGGTCACTATCCCGACGTCATGGCCGCGGCGGTGGACGAGGGCAAGAAGCTCGGGCTGTTCACCATGGTCGATCTCAAAGTCTCGGAGAGCGATGCGTTGGTGGCGAGCGAGGCGGGCGTGCGCTCCATCGAGCACTGGTACGGCATTCCCGACGCGGCGTTGCGAGGCTCGCAGAACTTTCCCAGCGACTACAACTACTGGGATGAGCTGGACCGCTTCCGCTACGCCGGCTTCCTGTGGGCCGAGGCCGATCGCGAGCCCGAGCGGCTGAGCAAGGTGTTGGACACGATGATCCGGAACGGCACCAACTGGGATCCGACGATGTCCGTGTACGAGGACAATCGCGACGTGTGGCGCAACCTCACCATGCCCGTGCGGGAAACGCTGGTGCATCCGAGCGAGGTCTCCTCGGGGCCCGACTCCACCGTGCACGGCGCCTTCAAGCGGGAGTGGAAGACCTCCGATGAGATCGCCTGGAAGCGCAACTTCGCGATCTGGATGAAGTGGGTGCGGGAGTTCCACCAGCGGGGCGGACAGCTCACCGCGGGCAGCGACGAAGGGGGCATCGGCGGCATTGCCCTGGTGCGCGAACTCGAGCTGATGCAGGAGGCTGGCATCCACCCGCTGGACGTCATCAAGGTGGCTACCACCAACGCGTACAAGGTGTTGGGTCTGGATGCAATGTGCGGCATCCGCGTGGGCTGCACGGCCGACCTGGCGATCGTGAACGGCAATCCGATCGACAACTTCAAGGTCATGTACGGCCGCGGCTATGGCGTGTACGGACTGGTGCCGCGGGAGGAGCAGTGGAAGCGTGGCGGTGTGGCGTGGACCATCAAGGATGGCGAGGTCTTCGACGCCCAGGCGCTGCTGCGGGAGGCCGAGTGGTACGTGGCGCGCGAGCGGGAGCGCATGAAGGTGGCCCCCAAGATGAGTTCGGGCTCCGGCGGTGCCGACGACCGTCCCTAAGCGGTGACGATCCCGATTCTCCGGTAAACGTTCCGCGCGGGCGCGGTGTCAGAGTAGGTACGACACGCGTCAGCGAGGAATTCATGGGGGAGAGCGTACATCTGACCGACCTGCAGCTGGCCATCGTCCGTATCCTGTGGGCGCAGGGCCCGTCCATGGTTGTGCACGTCCAGAAAGCGTTGCTTCCCGATCGGAATCTTGCGCAGACGACGGTGGCAACGCTGCTCACGCGGCTGGAGAAGCGCGGGGTGGTGAGCCACGAGCTGGTAGGGCGCCAGTACGTGTACCGAGCGGAGGTGACCGAGCCGGAGGTGCGGCGTTCGATGGTCGGGGAGCTGACGGAAATGCTCTTCGCTGGCCGTACGGCCGCGCTCATTTCGCACCTCATTGTCGAGCGTGATATCGAGGCGGGCGACCTGGACGAGGTGAAGCGGCTCATCGAGGCGGCGGAGCAGCGGGTGGCGGGCAATGGACATTAGGTGGATCCTGATGGTGGCGGGAATGGTGACCCGGGCGGCCGACGCCATCGCCGCCTGGTTGCTCACCTATGCGGTGCACAGCGCGGTTCTGATTCTCATCACGTGGTGGCTGGTCACGCGTCCCTGGGCGCGCTGGTCGTCGGCCGCGCAGCATGCCATGTGGACGGGAGCATTGTTGCTCGGGTTCGTGACGGCGACGCTGCAGGTGGTGGCAGGCGTCACGCCCCTTGCCGGGGCGCTGCGCCTGCTCGACCGGGAGGCGAAGACGATGACAGCAATCCAGCGTGGCGGTCAGAACGAATCCGGCCCCAGGTTCTTCCGCGCGGCGGTGTTCTCCGTGTCGTACTCCGTCGTGGCCGTGTCGCTGTGGGTGCTGGGGTCGGGCGCCCACGAGCTGGCGCACGTGGTGCGTCGCGACACCATGTGGCTCTGGCTGGCACACGTGGCGGGTTGCCTGGCCTGGTTCCAGCCGCTGCACGTGCTGGCATTCCGGCGCATGCGGCTGGCGAGGGTTGCCGAGTGGTTGCAGGTCGCGCCACCTGCGTCACTGGCCATGGGGGCGGACGGATCGCCCTTCGTGCAGCGCATCCGGCGCCTTACCGATCCGGCGTGGTCGCCCGGGAGCGCGCGTGCGCTGGGCGGGCGCGGGGCGGCGCTGGCCATTGCTGGTTGCGCGATGCTGGCGTTGGCGGTCGCGCCGCGCATCGACGTGGCGGGCAAGGCGGGGGCGGGATCCGACTCCCGATTGAAGGTTGTGCGCATGATGCGTGGCAGCACTGGCACCGGCACCGGCACCGGCACCAAGCCGCTGACGGCGCTCCCGCGGGCGTCGGAGTTCGAGATCCGGCAGGAGTTCAGCGGGCGCCCGGAGTGGTAGATCGGTCGTCCAGTGCGCATACTGTGTTATTCGTCCTCACCGAGAGTATTCACAGATGCGACGCCGCGACTTCACCAAGACTTCCCTGGGCGCCCTTGGGGCGCTCTCGCTCGATGGCGTAAGCGGGCTGCTGGGCCGCGTGCCGCACGCTGCCGGCCCTGCGGGCGTGGCCGCCCCCGAGGTGCGGGTGAACGGCGAGCGCCTCAACGCGCACATCGCCGCCCTCTCGCAGTACGGGCGCAATGACTTTGGCGGGGTCTCCCGCGTGGCCTATTCGGAGTTCGACCGTCAGGGGCGCGAGTATGCCACGGGACTCATGCGGGCGGCGAAGCTGGACGTGTCGGTGGACGTGGCCGGCAACATCTGGGGCGTGCGCGCGGGCACGGACGCCTCGAAGAAGCCGCTGGTGTTCGGGTCGCACATCGACTCCGTGCCCGAGGGGGGCAACTTCGACGGTCCGGTCGGTTCGTTAGGCGCGATCGAGGTGGCGCAGACCCTCGCCGAGGCGGGGCGCTCCACCCGGCATCCGTTGCACGTGGTGATCTTCCAGAACGAGGAAGGGGGCACGGTGGGCAGCCGGGCGCTGGTGGGCGAGGTGAGTCCGGCGGATTTGCAGCTGCCGAGCAAGAGCGGCAAGACGCTCGGGGACGGGATCACGTTCATCGGAGGCGATGCCGCCCGGATCGCGACCGCGCGCCGGGCCAGGGGCGACTTCGCGGCGTATGTCGAGCTCCACATCGAGCAGGGCGGCACGCTCGAGGCCGAGAAGCTGGACATCGGCGTGGTGGAGGGCATCGTCGGCATCGGCTGGTGGGACGTGACCATTGCAGGCTTCCAGAACCACGCCGGCACGACGGCCATGAACAACCGGCACGACGCCATGCTCTCGGCCGCGCGCTTCACGGAGATGGTCAACCGGGTAGTGACGAGCGTGCCCGGACGACAGGTGGGCACGGTGGGCCGCATGCAGGCTTTTCCCGGCGCCCCCAACGTCATACCGGGCAAGGTGCTCTGCTCACTGGAAATCCGTGACCTGGATGCCGGCAAGATGCACTCCCTGTTCGAGAAGATTCGCGGGGAAGCCAGCGCGATCGGCACGGCCAACGGCACCACCTTCAGCTTTGCCTCGACGCACGATTCGGCGCCCGCACTCACCGACGTGCGCATCCAGAAGGGGGTGGAGCATGCGGCGCGAGAACTCGGCTTGACGTCGAGGTACATGCCGAGCGGCGCGGGACACGATGCGCAGCACATGGCGCAACTCTGCCCGTCCGGCATGATTTTCATTCCTAGCGTTGGGGGAATCTCACATTCGCCCAAGGAGTTTTCGCACGCCCGGGACATCACCAATGGCGCCAATGTCCTGCTGGCCACCGTCCTTGGGCTCGATGCGGCCGCCTGGGCGTGAGCCCGGGCTGGTCGAGGCACGCGTGGCTCGCGGTGATCCCGCCTTCACTGGTTAGGCAACATGCTCGTGCGTTGCGCGCGACGTGCGCGCGTCGTGCGCGTGGAGGTGTGGCACGATGACAGCTTGTCCTGTACCGTTCCCGTCATGACGTCTCCTCGCAGCAGCATCCAGGAGGAACTCCAGCAGGCGCGCGCGTTCGACAATCCGCGCGAGGAGGTGTTCCTCGCGACCCTGCGCACCGGCGCGCTGCTCAAGCGCCCAGCGGCGAAGGTGGTCGAGGAGCACGGGCTGTCGCTGGCACAGTACAACGTGCTGCGCATCCTGCGCGGGGCCGGGGCGTCGGGGCTGCCTACCCTCACCATCCGCGAGCGGATGATCGAGGAGGCCGCCGGCATCACGCGGCTGGTGGACAAGCTCGAGGGGGCGGGGCTCGTTAGGCGCGAGCGCGGGGCATCGGCCGACCGGCGCCAGGTGTTCTGTCGCATCACCGATGCGGGACAGGCGCTCCTGGTGCGCCTCGATCCGCTGGTGAACACCGCCGTGAACGCGGTGCTCGTGCAG
>JBDSVW010000442.1:0-6716 GCA_039927015.1 Gemmatimonadaceae bacterium
CGTCGCATGCGACGCGCCCCGCAGCCGTTTGCACACCCTCCACCGTGTTGTGGTGACATGACGGAGCTGCCGCAAAGCGTGCTCGACGCGCTTCCCCTCACGGTCTACACGACCGACCTCGAAGGCCGCATAACGAGCACGTTCGGCTCCTGGGATTGCTTCGCGGTTGAGAATGGCGCCCCCGCCCTTGCCGAGCAATCCGGGGTGCTCGGCCGCACCCTCTGGTCAGCCATCTCCGATCCCGCGAATCGCACGCAGGTCGAACAGGCGTTCGAGTTGCTCCGTACCGGCAAGGCGGCACGTGTGAGCTGGGAGTTTCCATGCAACTCGCCCGAGCAGGAGCGCGTGTTTCTGATGCAGGTCACTCCGCTGCGCGAGCAGCACCACGTGCGCGGCTTCGTATTCTGCACGGTGGATATCACGCCCAGCCATCGGTCGCGCGAAGCGCTCATCGAAACGGGACTGGCCCTCTCGCGAACCATCGACCTCGACCGGATCTTTGCCGAGGTGGGGCACCAGTTGCGGCACGCACTCGGCGCCGATGCTTTCGCGGTTCTCGTTCCGGACGAACGCGGTGAGATCCGGGTGCCGGCCTACGCCATGGGGTACGAGGGACTCCCGGGCGCCGTCGCGGAGGATCTGGCGGAACTGGTCCACGAGGCGGTCGCGAATAACGAGGTCACAACGCGCGCCGCCGGCCCGGGCCTCGAATTGGCGGCTCCCATGATCAGCGGTAGCCGGACGCTCGGTGTCATGACGCTCCTGCTGGAGCCAGTGGCGTCGCCCCAGGCCATCGAGGAAGCGAGGCGCGTGTTGGCCACCATCGCAGCGCAAACCGCGGTGTCCATGGAGCGCGCCGGCCTCGTGAAGCGCGTGGCGAAGAAACAACGACTGGAGGCCATCGGAGAGGTCGTCGCGGGCGTGGCGCACGAGCTTCGCAATCCGCTCTTCGGCATCTCGGCCGCCGCGCAGTTGCTGCGCTTTCGGGCCAAGGATGACCCGGTGGTGGAGAAGAACATCGGACGCGTCCTGCGCGAGGTGGAACGGCTCAATCGCATGGTGACGTCCCTGCTGGAGTTCGGTCGTCCGAAGGCCATCGTGCTCACCAACGGCGACCCGGATGCCCTGTGGGACGATGTGCTCGTTGACCAGCAAGGATTGCTCGAATCGCGTGCGCTCGCAGTGCGGCGTTCGCGTCCATCGCAACCCGTGCGCTGCGAGATTGACCACGAACAACTCAGGCAGGTCTTTCTCAACATCCTCGTGAATGCTACCGATCACGCCCCCGAGGGCAGCGACCTGATCCTTGATTCACTCATGGGCCCCCTGGGCAGCTGGCACTGCCGCCTCACGAATGCCGGCCCCTCGATTCCCCCTGAAGTCCTGCCGCGCGTCTTCGAGATTTTCTTCTCCAACAAGCCGGGAGGCACCGGCATCGGCTTGGCGCTCTGTCAGCGCATCATCGAAGAACACGGCGGGGAGATCAGCCTTGAATCGTCGGACGCGGTGGGCACGTCACTCATCCTAATGCTCCCCACTGCCATCCCCTAGCGCCGCATCCCCCGCATCGCCGCGTCGCGCATGAGCCGCAGGCGTTGACCGGGCTTCACGCGCGGGAGAATTGTTGGCATTCCGGGGTACGGACTCGCGCGGCGCTGTCGCAACCACCACGTTGCCTGCGACAGCCCGAAAGGACCCCGCCTTCCGCCCATCATGCCCATGCACATTCTCATCGTCGAGGACGAGCAGTCCATTCGGCACTCCCTCGCCGAGTTGTTCGAGGTCGCGGGAATCCACGTCGTGGCGGTGGAAACCCTCGACGAAGCCAAGACCGCCCTCGCGGCGCAGCCATACGCCTTCATCGTAAGTGACATCCGGCTCGGCTCCAAGCGCGACGGGGGACTTCAGGTCATTGCCGCCGCTGGCCTCCTTTCCCCTGATGCAGTCGTGCTGGTCCTCACCGCGTATCCCGATCAGGACAACCGGCTGGCCTCACACCGGCTGGGCGCCACCTATTTCCTCGAGAAGCCCGTCGATCTTGAGACGATTGCCACCATCGCGGCGCGCCACGGCATCCCCTCCTCGCTGTTCCCGAATCCCGAGGAAGTCCCGCACCAGTCGGAATAGCCGTATCACGCGCTGGCGCCGGATGCATGGCGGGGGGTAATCTTCTCGCCATGGCGGACTCTCCTGTCGCGTTACTGCGCGCTCACGCGCGCTATGCTCCGTGGAATGCCCGGGGCCTCGCATCGCACGTCGCGTCGCTCGTCGACTCCGCAGGCGTGCGGCCCACCAATGCCTCGGCGCGCGCAGCCCCGTCGGCGCGCTCGGTGCGATTCTACGTCGCGAACCAGCTCATGGACCGGCCCGAAGGCCTCGGGACCTCGGCCACGTACAACTATCGGCACTTCCTGCAATTGCTCGCCATCAAGATGCGCCAGCGCGAGGGAATGTCGCTCGAAAGCATTCGGAAGGATCTTCGCGAGGTCACCGGCGACACGCTCGAGCGGCGGGTGGCGCAGTCGCTTGCCACGGCGCTGTTGTCGGGGGTGCCCCAGGCCGCACAACAAGATGGCAACGCCACCGCCACCTGGACGCGCATCGGCGTCGCCGACGGGATCGAGTTGCACCTGCGGGAAGGGTCACCCGCGGCTCGCGAGGACACAATCGTCGCGCTCCGGGAAGCGCTGCGCACCGCGCTGGGAAGGAACGACGTCACGTGATTGAGAGCTTGCAACGAATCGACGGACAACTCGTCGTCATCACCGGCGTAGGCCGCAAGGGCCAAGTGGGTGAAACCGTTGCCCGCATGTTCGGGGAGCGCGGCGCAGCGCTTGTGCTCATCTCGCGCGACGGTGCGCCTGACCGCGCCGCAGAGCTGCGGACGTTAGGCATGGCAGCCACTGGCCATGACTGCGACCTGGCGGACCCCGACGCGCTGCAGCGCGTCTCCCAGGCAACCGCCGAGGCCCATCCGGCGGGCGTCGCCGCGCTCATATGCCTGGCCGGCGGATTCGCCCCCTTCGGGCGGGTCGCGGACAGCACCCCAGGCACATGGCAGCATCTGGCGACCATCAATGCGACGACCGCTTACCTCACGACGCGCGCCTTTCTGCCGCAGCTCCGCCAAGCCCGTGGCGCCATCCTGTACTTCGCCTCGGCGGCCGTGATGCCGGGGGCCACTGTCGCTGAGATGTCGGGCTACGCCGCTGCCAAGGCAGGCGTCGTCACGCTTATGCGCGCGGTGGCCTCCGAGGAGGCCGGCCACGGCGTACGCGCGAATGCGCTCGCCCCAACCGCCATCAACACACGCGCCAACCAGGACAGTATGGGCACCTCATCCGCCTACGTTGAACGCGAAACGATCGGTGAATGGGCCACCTTCCTTTGTTCATCCGCCAGCGGCCCGGTAACCGGGCAGCTGATTCAGGTCGGATGATTTCCTTTACCGCATAGCGCCGTCGTGCCAGGGGATCCCGCCTTCTCCCACAACCCGCGCCCGTCGCACCCGCGACGCCCCCTTGGCCGCGTCATTCTGCTCGATCGCGCGCTCGAGGCGCTGCCCCTCTTTCGCCTGAGCGACTCGGCGGAGGAGACAACGATTATCTACGCCCCCCCGGATGGCGGCCGCTGGCGGGTGCTGCCCAGTCCCGGTGACCGGCTGCCCGGCACGTTCGATCAGGACGTCTACGTGGAGATCTGCCGTCGCTACATCGATGCCGGCGCCCCCGCCGACGGATCGGTCTCCTTCACGCTGCATGCATTCCTGCGCTCCATCGGCCGGCGCGCTGATGGTCGCACGTACGAGCAGCTGCGCGCGGCATTGAACCGCCTCGAGCGCACCTCCCTCGAGTCCACGGGCGCGTACTGGAGCTCTACGACGAACGCCCTGCTCGAGGGGCGATTCTCGGTGCTCACCGCGGTTTCCATCGACCGGCGCCGCGTCGCCGACCGCGAGCAGCTCGCCCTTTTCGCCACCTTCACGGCATCCGAGCCCGGCGACGCGCGGGTCACGCTTTCTCCCCTGCTCCGCGCCAACATCGGCCACGGCCACACCACGGCCATCTCTCCGACCCTTTATCAGGGCCTCTCGTCGCCCGTTGCGCGCCGCCTCTATCGCCTGCTGGAAGTGGCACGATCAGATGACGTAGTCACCTGGCGCATCGAGCTCGAAGCGCTCGCGGAGCAGGTGCCTCTCGTCCAGCGCTATCCGTCGCATCTTCAGCGCGTTCTGCAGCCGGCCCACGAAATGCTACAGACCGCTGGCATAGTCCGGGACGCGAAAGTCCACCAGATTCGGAAACAGTGGTTCGTGGACTACGTGCTCGCCGTGCGGCCCGCTTGACGCGGTTCATCCTCTGGATCGCAGCGGCAGGGGGGGGCGTTTGCGTAGGTTCAGACTGGAGCACACCTCGCGCCCAGCCCGGAACCGTATGTCTCCGCCGGCGTATTGATCTTCGGTAGTCAGTCCTCCTTTTGGTAAGCGCATGAATCGCATTCGGAAATTCGCCCTGCTGGGCGTGGTGCTCGTTCCGCTGGTCGCCGGCGCCTTCGTGGTGCAGGAGCGGGCTACGCGTGACGGCGGTCGCCTCTTCGGTCAGGTGCTCGACCTTGTGGAAAGCCGATATGTGGATTCGGTGGACGCGGCCCTGCTCTACGAAAAAGCCGCACGTGGCCTGGTTTCGCAGCTTCAGGATCCGTACTCCGAGCTGTTCTCGCCCAAGCAGCTGGCGCAGTTCAATACCACCACTGCCGGTCGCTACGGCGGTCTCGGCATGCAGATCGAGGAGCAGCCGGGCAAGGGTGTCGTGGTATCGAAGGTCTTCCCGCACACCCCCGCCGAGGCGGCCGGTGCCCGGGAAGGCGACATCTTCGTCGCGATCGACACGATCTCCATGCGCGGCTGGTCCTCGGCGCGCGTCGCGGATTCCCTGCGAGGAGTGCCCGGCTCGAAGGTGACGGTCACCTTCGCGCGCCCGAGCGTGCCCGAGCCCATCAAGTCCACCTTCACGCGGGCCATCATTCGCGTGCCGGCGGTGCCGTACGCGATCATGTTCGACAAGACCGGCTACATCCCGCTGCAGGGGTTCAACGAGACCTCCATGCAGGAGATCGCGGGAGCGGTCCGGCGTCTCGTCGGCCAGGAGAATGCGAAGGCGCTCATTATCGACCTGCGCGGCAACGGCGGTGGCTTCCTCGATCAGTCGCTCGCCATTTCGAATCTCTTCCTGAAGGAGGGCACCGAACTCGCCTCGGTTCGCGGGCGCGGGCAGGAAGTGCAGACGTACACCGCGCGTGAGAAGCCTCTGGCACCGGACGTGCCGCTCATCATCCTCACCGACCAGTACACCGCCTCCGCGTCGGAAATCGTCGCGGGCGCGCTGCAGGATCATGACCGCGCGCTCATCCTTGGCACCACGTCGTTCGGAAAGGGACTGGTCCAGACGCTCTTCAATCTCGACGGCGGCTACGCCCTCAAGATCACGACCGGCAAGTGGTTCACGCCCAGCGGCCGTACCATCCAGAAGGAACGCAAGCTCCTGCCCGACGGCCAGTTCGTGGAAGTCCATCCCGATTCCACGGAGAGCGATTCCGCTCGCAAGGCCCGCCCGACCTTCAAGTCTGACGGCGGACGGGTGGTGTACGGCGGCGGTGCCATCACGCCTGATGTCATTGTGAAGCCGGATACCTTCAGTGCGGCAGAGCAGGCCTTCCTGAAGGCGACGGCTCCGAAGTCGCAGGACATCTACGTCACCACGTACGACTATGCGATCGAGCTGAAGAAGCAGGTCGGTACCAACCAGAACTTCGTGGTGCTGCCTGAGTGGCGCGATGAGTTGTACACCCGCCTCCAGAAAAAGGGCGTGGAAGTGGACCGCAAGCTTTACCAGGGCGCCTCCTCCCAGATCGACCGCATGATCGAGCAGCGCGTGGCCCGCCTTGCCTTCGGCGACTCGACGGCTCGACGCCGCTCGCTCGACGATGACGTGCAGCTCCGCACCGCGCTGGAGATCCTGAAGAAGAGCCAGAATCAAAAGGAGCTTTTCGCCCTCGCACCCCAGTTTTCAAAGAAGTAAATTGCGCCGCATGAAACGCCTTCAAGTAGTCTTTGCCGCCACGTGTATCGTGGCGGCATTTTCTTGCCACCGCGCCAGCGGCAGCGGCATTGTCGCAACGCACTCGCCCGACGCGGGCGAGCGCCACTTCACGAGCATTCGCCAGCTCACCAACGGCGGCGAGAACGCGGAAGCGTATTTCTCCGCAGACGGCAAGTGGCTCACCTTCCAGTCCACCCGTGAAGGAAGAACCTGCGACCAGCAGTACGTCATGCGTGTCGATGGCACCGGCCTCACACGTGTTTCCAATGGACTCGGCAAGACCACCTGCGGCTGGTTCCTTCCCGACGGCAAGCGACTCTTCTTCGCCTCGTCCCACGCGCACGACTCCCTCTGCCCGCCGCGGCCCGATCCCTCCGCCGGCTACGTGTGGGGCCTCGACCGCTTCGACATCTACACGGTCGATCGGGACGGGAGCGACCTGAAGCGCCTGACGAACTACGACGTGTATACCGCGGAAGGCGTGCTGTCGCCGGACGGAAAGAAGATCGTCTACCGCGCGCACCACCCTGCCGATTCGACGCAGCTCGCCGAGTATCGGGCACTGTTGGCGCGCAACATGATTCGGCCAAGCCGGGTGGAACTCTTCGTCATGAACGC
>JBDSVW010000443.1:0-3292 GCA_039927015.1 Gemmatimonadaceae bacterium
GCGCGATGGCACGCTGCCCTTCTTCTTCTGGGCGTATCCGCTGGAATACCGGTCGCGCGAGGCCGCCTCGCAGGTCGTCGGCTCACCCTTCCGGTTCGTGCGCCCCAGCGGCTCCTCGCACCTGTTCATGCTGCTGCAGGGCTACGGAGTGCTCGACAACCCCACCATGCCCATTGTGGGCGAGCACGGCGCCGAACCTAACGACACCTACGTGGAGCAGCTCACGGCGAGCGCGCGGGCGGCCGTGGACAAGGTGGTGGAGATGGGCGTGGCCGACCGCACGCGCATCGGTGTCGGCGGCCACTCGTACGGGGCGTTCATGACGGCCAACCTGCTGGCCCACACCAACATCTTCCGCGCCGGCGTGGCGCGCAGTGGCGCCTACAACCGCACCCTCACGCCGTTCGGCTTCCAGGGGGAGGACCGCACCTACTGGCAGGCCGAGTCCCTGTACACGAAGATGTCGCCCTTCACCTTCGCCGACTCCATCTCGTCGCCCATCCTGCTGGTCCACGGCATGGCGGACGATAACACCGGCACGTACCCGGTGCAGTCGGAGCGCATGTTTGCCGCGCTCAAGGGGAATGGCAAGACGGTGCGCTACGTGCAGCTGCCGGCCGAGGCGCACGGATATCGGGCGCGGGAAAGCATCGGGCACACCCTGTGGGAGACCGTGGAGTGGCTGGACAAGTACGTGAAGGGGACCAAGGTGCTGCAATAGTGCTGCAGTAGCCTTTGATCACCTCTCCCCCCGTCATCCGGACGGCGATCCGGCTGCTGCGCGTCGTGCCGGTGGGCGCGCTGCGGGTGTTCATGCGAAGCGTCGGTACGATGGGCTACTACGCCGTGCCGGCGCGGCGGCGCACGGTGCAGGAAAACGTGGCTCGGCTCGCCCCCGGCGCGAGCCCGGCCGCGCAGCGTGCAATGGCGCGCCGCACCTTCGCCAACCTCTTCGACGCGTCCGTCGATCTCTTTCGCTTGCCCACGGCTTCGAAGGAGGAACTCGACCGGCTGGTGGGAATCGAGGGACGCGAGCACCTGGACGCCGCCCTCGCGATGGGCTGCGGCGTGGTGGCGGTCACGCCCCATCTGGGTCCGTATGAGCTGGGCGGCGCCTGGCTGGCCATGCACGGATACCCTGTGCACGCCCTGACCGAGGACATCGATCCCGACACCAACGCCGCACTTTCGCTCTATCGCGAAGCCACCGGGATGAAACTCATCTCGCGGACCACCGGTCTCCGCGCGGTGCTCAAAGTGTTGAAGCAAAAGGAGATAGTGCTGCTCGTCGCCGACCGCGTGGTGGGTGCGGGCAGCGAGGGGGTCACCGTGCCCTTCGGGGAGGGGCGGCGGGCCATTCCGACGGGTCCAGCGGCCTTCGCACTGGCCACCGGCGCCCCGATCATCGTGGGACACATCGCCCGAAGCCCGGGGCGCGGGACGCGTTATCTTATCCGCCTCGAGCCCCCCATCGTGCCCGTCGCCACCGGCGATGCCGCAGGCGACCGGGAAGGGCTCGCGAGGCTGGTCGGCGAGCGACTGGCGTTGGTGGTGCAGCAGCACCCCGATCAGTGGTTTGTCTTTCAGCCCGAGTGGAACCGGCGTGACGCCTCCTCCCGAGCCTGATGTAATAGCCGAGGTGCGACCAGCAGCGGGGGCGGCCATGCCGGCGCCGCGCGTGGTGCGACCCACCATCGCGACCGTGCTCGCTGAGCCGCGCTTCGCATTCCTCGTCGTCGGGCAGACCATCTCGCAGCTGGGCGACAAGCTGCACCACATGGCGCTGATCGCGCTCGTGGGGGCCATCGCCGCGACCAACACCGGCGGCCTCGAACTCGCCAAGCTCTCTGTCGTCTTCACCGCGCCCGTGGTCCTCTTCGGGCCGTTTGCCGGCGCGCTCGTGGACCGATGGAACAAGCGCACGACGATGATCGTCTGCGACGCCATGCGGGCGGTTTTGGTGGGCTCCATTCCATGGCTGTTCGCTGCCACCGGCCACCTGTGGGCTGTCTATATCGTGGCGTTCACCGTGTTCCTCCTTGGCACGTTCTTCAACGCCGCCAAGATGGCGCTCATTCCCGACCTCGTGGCCCGCGAGCACCTGCTGCCCGCCAATGCGGCGCTCACCTTCGTCGGCCGCTTTGCGACCGTGATCGGGATCGTCGGCGGCGGCATCATTATCGGCATGAGTCGCTGGCGCGCCATCGGCTGGAGCGACTACGCCGCGGGCTTCTACCTCGACTCCGCGTCGTATTTCGTCTCCGTCCTCTCCCTGCTGGGCCTCGTCGTCTGGCAGCGTAACATGGCTGGTACGGCGGTTTCTCCCGCTCAGGCGCCGTCAGGCACAGAAGTTTCCACGCGCGAGGTGAAACGCTCCTTCCGCAGCCTCGTAGGAGACGTGCGGCAGACGTTGCGTGTCGTCAGGCACGACCAGGGACTCCGGTTCGTCTTCTCCTCACTCATGCTTTTGGCGCTCTTCGCGAGTACGGTCTACGTGGCGATGACGTACTCCGTACAGACCGTCATGGGCATGGGAACGAGGGGCGTTGGGTACCTTGGGGGCCTGCTCGCGGTGGGCACGATCATCGGCTCCCTCCTTGTGGGAACTGTGGGAAGCCGATGGGACAAGCGTCAGACCATCATGATCGGGAGTGCAGTTATCGGGATGCTGATGGTCATCGGAGGGATCTTTTTCTCCTTTGGAATGTTTGCACCTGTAGCGCTCGTGGGCGGAGCGCTGCTGGCGCCCGTGATGGTGAGCCAGGACACGCTGTTGCACGAGTACGCTCCCGCCAACGCCCGGGGAGTGATCTTTTCCACGAAGGACCTCATCGTGGGCGCGGTCTTCATGCTGACCTCGCTCCTGGTGGGGGGAGCGATTTTCGTACTGGGCCGTCTGGGGGTGGATGCGCCGTACCGACTAGCCCTCGGCGGGGTGGGGACTTTGATTTGTGCAGCTGGCATAGCGGGGGAGCTCTCTCTCGTCCGCCGTGCGCGCTAGGAGCCTCGTGAGGTTTCGGGCGCAATGGTCGATCTGGAACGAGCCACGCGGCGTTCCATTCCTCCGACTCCTTCTCTTACAGCATGCGGATCGTTCAGGTCTCTCCATATAGCTGGGATGCGCCTGGTGGCGTGCAGATTCACATCCGCCAGCTCTCGCAGCAACTGCGCTTACGGGGACACGAGGTCCTCGTCATTGCACCCGGTGACGAGCCCGGCCTGCGCGACGACGCGCTCATCGTCGGACGCACCTTCACTCTGTGGGCCAATGGCTCCGTGGCGAAGGTCTGCC
>JBDSVW010000444.1:0-2500 GCA_039927015.1 Gemmatimonadaceae bacterium
GATGGCCGTGCCGGCTTCGATCGGGTAGCGGTCGGGCGTCGACAACGCGAACAGCTCGTAGTCGGCCTCGAAGTCCGGAAAGGGCAGCTCGGCGGCCCAGCGCGCGCTCGCGCGGGTCAGCTCGAGCGCCGCCTGCAGGCCGTCCGAGAGCGACCGCAGCTCGGCGGGCGCCGGGGCACGATAGAAGCCACCGACGCGCATGTTGACCGGATGCACGGCGCGCCCGCCGATCATCTCGACGAGCGCGTTGCCGGCCTTCTTGATCTGCAGGCCGCCCTCGACGATCTGGCGGTGATCGCCGGCCATCGCGATCGCGCTGTCGTAGCCGAGGAAGTCCGGGGCGTGCAGCATGAACACGTGCAGCGCATGGCTCTCGATCCACTCGCCGCAGTAGATCAGCCGCCGGAGCCTGCGGATCGGGACGTCGACCAGCACGATCCGCGCGTTGACGACCACGCGCTCCCCGCCGCCGCGTCCCCGAGGACCGCCGCGGTGCGCCCGCTGCGCAGCACGTCGGGGTAACGATGCACCAGATCGTCACGGCGCAGCACGCGATGCTGCTCGGCACGCGCCACGGCGGCCGCGGTCGCTCGCGCGTCGCCGGGCCCGGCGTCCGCCTGCCAGGCGCGCTTGAGGGCGCTCGCCAGGACACGATCGAGCTGGCGGACATGCCCAAAGGTAAAGGCGCGCAGGAACGTGCCCAGCGTCGACGGCGCCATCGGCCGGTGCGAGGCCTGGCAGCCCGTCGCTGACTACCCCGACGTCCGTAGAACACCCCGATGGCAGCGGCGTTGCGACATCCGATAATCGGTCGTGCCACACATCACGCCACGTCTTCAGGAGCCACCATGCCACGACCGATCCTCGTCTTCGCAACGCCCGGTGAGCACGGCGCTGACGCGCTTACACTCGGCGTCAACATCGCGCGACCGCTCGGCGCACCGCTCGTGCTGGCGAACGTCGCGCGCACGCACAGCCGCCATCACGCGCATGAGCGTGAGATGCTGTTTGACCACCTCGTCCACCTGCGCGAGCGCGTGCCGTCAGACCTCGAGGTGTCGGTCGACGTCATCGCTTCGCCGTCGCAGTTGCGCGGCCTGCATGACCTCGCGGTGGCCCACGATGCGCAGATCCTCGTGATCGGCCCTGAGCAGCGCACCGCCGTCGGCCGCGCCCTGCACAGCGACATCGCCGCCAACACGGTCTTCACCGCGCCCTGCGCGGTCGCAATCGCGACCCGCCGTCAGGTGATGGCCACCCCGCGGCATATCGGGATCGCATGGAAGGGGGCGCCCGAGAGCGACGAGGCGCTCGAGGGGGCGACCCGGCTCGCGGAGCGCACGGGCGCCACGTTGCAGATCATTCGCGTGCTCGATCCGCGTCACCCGGAGGGAACGCCCTTGCAGCCGGGCGTACGCCAGCAGGTGGAGGCGATATGCGACACCGTGCGTCTGCGCGTCGATGCCGAGACCAGGCTCGAATGGGGCGACGCGGCACCGGTGCTCGTCGAGATCAGCCGCGGGCTGGACCTGCTCGTGCTCGGTTCGCGCGCGCACAGTCCCGTGCGCCGCACCCTGCTTGGCAGCGTCTCGAGCGATGTCCTGCACGGCGCGCGCTGCCCCGTTGTCGTATTCCCGCGAGGGGTCCACGTTGCGGTGGGCGCGGCCGCCCTCTGACCGGTGAAGATCACATCACACCCCCCTCCGTTTACCGCTGGACGCTCGACCCTCGAAACCATGGTGCAGGTGTGACCCGCACTACTGCTCAGAAAATGAGGGGCCGCGTGTGGAATAATGCCCCGCAACTGAATGCCTCGCGTGGAAGCTGGCCCGCTCCGCGCACGCAATAGGGCCAGCTGGTCCCTGCGGTTTTCATGCCTTGCGGGAGCGGCGCGCAAGCGCCGCATGGGGAACTGAATCGAAAATGGCGCTGGGGTTCAGGCGGCCTCCGGGATGGGTTCGAGGGTGACCTTGTGGCCGAGACGCTCGAGCTGGTGGACGAGGCGGCGGCGGTAGCGCTCGGTGTGTTCGGTGTCGCGGCGGAAGAAGAACTCTTCGCCGAGGTCGTGGTAGGCGACGCCCTGCTTGAGGACGTGGTAGGCGGCGGTCAGTCTTGTGGCCTGTCGCGACGGTGGCTTTGGCGTGCCCGCGGCGGCTCTTGATGCGGTGGTAGCGGGCGCTGAGGTAGGTGCCCTTCGTCCGCACGACCGCTTTGGAGCATTCGGTCAGCGTTCCGCGCAGCCATTTGGAGCCTTTGCGAGTCGCGGCGGAGTGCTTCTTGCCACCGGATTCACGCTGGCCGGGGCACATCCCGCCCATGACGCCAGGTGGTGCTCGGTCGGGAAGCGGCTCATGTCGGGCCCGATCTCGGCCAAGAGCATCTCGGCGGCGCGCTTGTCAACGCCCGGGATCGTGTCGAGCAACTCGATCTCACGCGAGAAAGGGCGCGTCAGTTCCTCGATGCGCTCTGACAGCGTCTGGATCGTCTCGTCGAGGAAGTC
>JBDSVW010000445.1:0-6105 GCA_039927015.1 Gemmatimonadaceae bacterium
TCGAACCATTGGGATAAACGCGGAGGAACTCTACAACGACCGTCACGACCCAGGAGAAGCGCGAAATGTGCGGGCCGATCCCGCCCTCGATTCCGTCGCGGCGCGCCTCTCGCGGGGAATGCAGGAGCTGCGCCTGTCCAATGACACGGGATTGCGAGGAGGTCCTGCCGGGGCGAAGCGCTGACGAGGATCACCCCTCGAACTTGCGCGCATCGGCGTCCACCGCCGAAACGCGCTGCTGCGCGACCGACCAGTCCACGACCGGTGCGACGTCTGCATCAGCGAGCGCGAGGCTTTCCTCGGCGCGGTGAATGACGGGCGCGCCCAGCGCGGAAGGTAATGACCGACCGAACTCCAGCTCGGCCCGCCGGCACAGGCGTTCTTCCCGCGCCCGGTCGCGTCCGGCGCGTTGCACCTGCATGCAATCGACACGCGCGTGCACGCTCTCGTGGAGAATCGACGAGGCCACGGGTGCCGCCGAGATGTCGCGACGCGCGAGGAATGTCAGCTCCGTCATGATCGCCCGTTCATCGGGGAAATAGGCCCCGCGACAGGCGTAGCGGACGATCATGAAATACCGCACGTCGCGCTGCAGGTGTCGGAATCGCCACGGGGCGTACTCGGCGATGAGGCCTAGCGCTTCGTCCAGACGCTGCAGGACATCGGGGGTACGGATATCGGGCCGGCTGTTGTCGACAACGACCGGTATTCCGCGCACCACGTGTTCGCTTCTCGGCATGTACACTCCCCGCTGAAAGAGGCGACACCCTCGCGGCACGGTGCCCAGGCGCGACAGGGCCGGGGGATGGTGTTCAGTCAGCCGTGATGGAGAACGCGAAACGTGGCCGCGCGTTCACTTGAGGTAGCGTCGGGCCACCTGCTCGAGGCGATCATCCTTCGCCTTCACGGCCTCGACCAGCACTTCCTCGACGAACGGTCGCAGCAGCGGCTCGCCCCAATAGAAGCCTGTCGCACGCTCGGCGAGCTGGGTCTCATTCACCCGTGCCGCCTCGAGCAGTGCCCGGGCGGCGGCGCGGTTGTAGCCCGGATCGTCGCGATCGGGCAAGTCGTAGTGGCGGCGGGGCATTTCCCCTTCCGCGTCGTCCCTCAGAAATGCACGTGACATAGAAGCGCTCCCGACCAACACCATCCTGTTGGGCCACGTCGCAGCCCGCGCGTCCGGCCAGCGTGAGCCCTCCGAGCAGGCATGCGAGCGGCGCGCACGCGGCCATCCCCTGCTCGGCAAGGTACCACGTGATGGCTCGTGTGAGGTAGGCGTGCCATCGCTGTCCCGCATGGCATGCTGGCCCGGGCCGGACATCAGCGCGCCCGGACGGCGGCAACATGCTGACAACAGTTAGTCTTCGATCATCGAAGTGCCGCGCTCTCGAAGCCTCGTGGCGGCCTGCTCCGGTGACCGTAGCTTCCACGCACGCGTGGCGGAACGCATGCGTTCAGGAGACGCAATTGCATCATTATGCGGGGCATTCGACCCCAGAGAGCCTCCTCTCAATAGATGCTACGCGATGGGACATGCGGTCGTTGAACCGCGTGCAGATCAAAGCCAACCACGTGAATCGGCGCGTCGGACCAATATCAACCACAGAGAAAGATGACCAACCAAAGACAACCACTTGCGAAATCGTGCCTAACCAAAGGCGACCACATTGCGTTTCGATTGCGTTCCTGCTCAAAGTCTTGCCAGAGCTTACCTGATTTCATAACAATGCAACCCCTCACTCCACCCTTACCACCTCGCGGAGTCCACCCCCTCATGCGACATCGCAGCCTGCTGATGGCACTGTCCCTCCTGGGTACCGTGCCGTCGGCCATGTACTCACTGCCAACAGTTAGTCCTGGGGCGACACCAGCTCCACTCAGCGAAGCGCGCTCGGCCGTCCGGGCCTCGCCCCACCTGCAGGGCATCGTGCGAGGCAAGGTCGTCGTGGCGGGTACCGGCGCCCCGATCAGCAATGCGCAGCTCCAGCTCGGCACCCGCGGCGCCCTGACGAACGACGTGGGCGTCTTCACCTTCGCCGACGTCGATGCCGGCACGCATACCCTTGAAGTGCGCATGATCGGCTTCGAGCGCAGGTCACAATCGGTGACGGTGGTCGATGGCCAGACGACCGACGTGTCGGTGGAGCTGACGCGCGTGGCGCTCAGCCTCGACCAGGTGGTCGTGACCGGAACCGCGGGCGCTGCCCGCCGACGCGAGATCGGGAACGCGATCTCGCAGATCGACGTCACCACGCTGCCGGAGGTGCCCTCCTCGGTGGACAACCTCCTGCAGGGCAAGGCAACCGGCCTCACGGTCACGGCCAACAGCGGAGGAGTGGGCGGCGGTGCCTCGATCCGCCTGCGCGGTAACGTCTCGGCGACGCAGAGCAACCAGCCGCTTATCTACATCGATGGCGTCCGCGTCAAGAGCGACGGCTTTCCCAAGAACACCTTTCCCACGGGCTACTCCGGCAACAGCGACAACACGGTCTACAGTCCGCTGAACGACATCGACCCGAACGACATCGAGCGGGTGGAAGTGATCAAGGGACCCGCTGCGACCACGCTGTACGGCACCGAAGCGGCGTCGGGCGTGATCCAGATCTTCACCAAGCGCGGCCAGATCGGCGGCAATCGGTGGACGTTCCAGACCGACCAGTCCATGAGCGACACCCCGAAGTTCGGCCCGACCGAGGGCTTCGGCGGCGAACCGCTCGTCGTCCCGTCCAACGAGGCCAACCCCTTCGGCTCCGTCGACTACCTATATCTCGATCCGTGGCTGCGCACGGGCTACAAGCAGAAGTACTCGCTCGCGCTCGACGGCGGACGCGATGACGTGAAGTACTTCCTCTCCGGTAACGGGTCGTCCGAATCGGGCGTGCTGCCGCTCGACAAGGCCACGCAGTACAGCATCCGCGGCAACGTGAGCGTGGTGCCGCGCAAGGACCTGACGGTGCAGTGGAACACCTCGTTCAGCACGAACGACCTCACCAAGACGCCGGCAGGCGGCACGGCGGCGGGTCTCACGCTCAATGCCTCGCGCCGCGACCGCAACTACTTCGGCACGGCTAACCCGGACGTCATTGGCCGGGTGCTCGACTTCGAGCTCACCAGCAAGGTGGACCACTTCGTCACGGGTGGCACGGTCCAGTACCAGCCGACGGAGAACTTCTCCACGCGCTTCATTCTCGGCTACGACCTGGCCGCGCAGGAAACGCGCAACTACATGCCGTTCGGCTTTGCGACGGTGCCCAAGGGACAGATCAGCGATGGTCGCTACTCGAGCCGCACCAGCACGGCCGATTACGCGGCGACGTACTCCCGCAACCTGTTCGGCAAGCTGCGCACGAGCCTCTCGGCTGGCGCGCAGGCGGTGGCCGTTGAACAGGTCAACGTAATGGCCGGCTCGCGCGACTTCCCGGGACCGGGCCGCCAGACGGTCTCGAATGGCGCCATTTCCATCGGCGTCGAGGAGCGCATCCGCGTCATCAACGCCGGCATGTTCGTGCAGAACGTGTTCGACCTGAGCAACCGCTACTTCCTCACCCTCGGCGCCCGATTCGACGGTAACAGCGCCTTCGGCCAGCAGCTCGGCTTGCAGATGTACCCGAAGGTGAGCGGTTCCTACGTGCTCTCGGACGAGTCGTTCTGGCCCAAGAACCTGGGCACCATGAAGATCCGCGCCGCCTATGGGCAGAGCGGTCGCGCCCCGGGCGCCTTCGATGCCCTGCGCACCTGGACGTCGTACAGCTGGGGTGGCACCTCGGCGTTTGTCCCCCGCAACCTCGGCAATGCAGGCTTAGGTCCCGAGCGTACCGCGGAGCTCGAGGCGGGATTCGAGAACTCCTTGCTCGACGGCCGCCTGAGCGTCGATGCCACCTGGTATCGCCGCATCACGCGCGACGCGCTGTTCGCCGTGAGCCAGGCGCCGTCCGAGGGACTCTGGTCGAGCCAGCTCGAGAACGTGGGACGCCTGAAGAGCAACGGTGTCGAGCTTGGCCTCAACGCGGCCCTCGTGCAGCGCCCGCACTTCGGATGGGACGCAGGCCTCATCTATTCGACGAACCACAGCGAGGTGCTGAGCCTCGGTGGTGCCGCGCCGTTCACCATCGGCAACTTCGGCTGGATCGCCGAGGGTCGGCCGGTGCCGAACATCCGCGGTTTCTGCGTCGCGAATCCCAACGAGTTCGCCGAGCCGGTTCGTAAGGCGAACTGCGACTACGGGCCCAACACTCCCACCAAGACCATCTCCGCTTCGAGCAACTTTACCCTGCCGGGCGGCTTCAGTCTTTCGGGACGCGGTGAATATCAGGGTGGACACTACGGCTACAGCCTGCTCGATGGCGAAGCCATCGTGCGCGGCATCCGCTGGCCGTCGTGCTTCAATGCCTATCCGGCGATCGACGCGGGCGACCTGAGCAAGGTGCCGGCCTCCGTCCGCGCCCGCTGCATTTCGTCGAAGGCCATCCGCGACTATGCCATCTTCCCGCTCGATTTCTTCCGCCTGCGCGACGTGACGCTGCGTCGCTCCTTCCCGCTGAACTTCGCGGGGGCCACCAGTGCCCAGCTCTCGCTCTCAGGGCAGAACCTCTTCTGGTGGAAGAAGGCCAAGGATTCGATGCTCGATCCGGAGACGTCGGGTGGCTTCACCACCGGCAACACCGGCATGTCGCAGCAGGTTCGCAGCGTGGGTGGCAGCATCCCCATTCCGCGCACGCTGCTGATGTCCGTTCGCCTGACGTTCTAACCGACTACTGACATGACTACTCATACAGAATCCAGGTTGTCGCGCGGCGTTGCGCGGCGCCGCCTCGTGCTCGCCGGGGCCTTCAGCGCGATGGCAGCGCTCACGGCGTGCGACTTCTCTGTCACGAACCCCGGTCCTACCGAGGACAAGTTCCTTTCGGATACGCTCTCGCTCGCGGCGCAGGTGGCGGGTGTCGGCTACACGCTCAGCGATGGCATGAACTACCAGGTGCTCCACAGCGCGGTCGCGACGCGTGAGCTCTTTCCCACGGGCCAGAGCGGCCAGTTCGGTGTGGAGCCGAGCAACTGGGTGGGCCTGCTCGTGAGCGAGGAGCAGGGCACGCCGTGGAACCTGCTCTCGCGTGCGCGCTGGCTCTCCGACCAGTCGATTGTGCGGTTGCAGAAAGTGCTGGGCGCCACGGCTTCGGCCAAGCATCCCCTGATGGCGCAGGCGCTCGTGTGGCGCGGCTTCGCGTATCGCGTGCTGGGCGAGTCGATGTGCGTGAGCGTCATCAACAAGGGGCCGTCCACGCCGGCGCGCGACAACCTCGTGCGCGCCGAGTCTGCGTTCACGGCGGCGATCGCCGTGGCCACGGCGGCCAACAACGCCAGCCTCACCAGTGCCGCCTATGCGGGTCGCGCGCAGGTGCGCGTGGGACTCGGGAACTGGGCGGGCGCCGTCACCGATGCCGGTAACGTCTCGTCGACCTTCAAGTACCAGATGCCGTACTACTCGAATGTCGACGAGTACGGCTACAACCGCACCATGTGGTCGTCGACGGCACAGTCGTTCTACAAGGCGACGTCGGCGTGGGGCACCTGGTACGCGTCGTACTACGACGCCACGAAGGACCCGCGGGTGCCGTACATCACCACCGCGCTCACCGGAGCGGGCGCATTCCCGCCCGTGGGGAAGGTCAACTGGTGGCCGCAGGCCAAGTACACCACGCAGACCGCCGGCATCAATCTCGCCAGCGGCCGTGAAGCGCGCCTCATCGAGGCAGAGGCCGCGCTGCGCAACAGCGACATCACTACGGCCATGGCGAAGATCGATGCCAACCGCGCCGCGGTCGGCGCACCGGTCGCCCCGCGTCCCGCCTCGCTTGCTGAGGCATGGACGCTGCTCAAGAAGGAACGCGGCATCGAGCTGTGGCTCGAGGGTCGTCGCATCGGCGACATTCGCCGCTGGGCCGCCAACAACACGCCGGGAAGCCTCAACGCCCTTGAGGTTCCGGGGGCCACGTCGTACCTCACGGGACAGAGCACCTGCTTCCCCGTGTCCCGTGAAGAGCTCAACACAAATCCGAACCTGAAGCCATGAAGAATCGCCAGCTAAGCTGGCGCCGGGCAGGCATCGGG
>JBDSVW010000446.1:0-5987 GCA_039927015.1 Gemmatimonadaceae bacterium
GCGCGGCCGGCGGCACGGCATTGCGCGGCGGGGCGTTCAAGCCGCGCAGTTCCCCCTACTCCTTCCAGGGGCTCGGGAAGAAAGGACTGGAGCTGCTCGCCCTGGCGCGGCGTGAAACCGGCCTCCCCATCGTGACGGAGGCGATGGACGAGTCCGGGGCCGAGCTGGTAGCCGAATACGCCGACTGCATCCAGATCGGTGCACGCAACATGCAGAACTACTCGCTGCTCAAGGCGGTGGGCCGTCTCGGGAAGCCGGTGCTGCTCAAGCGCGGCATGGCGGCGACCATCACCGACCTGCTGCTCAGCGCGGAGTACATCCTGGCCGAAGGCAACAGCCAGGTGGTGTTGTGCGAGCGCGGGCTCCGCAGCTTCGACACGGCGGCCCGCAACATGTTCGACCTGAACGCCATCCCCATCGTGCAGCGGTTGTCGCACCTGCCCATTATCGCGGACCCGAGTCATGGCACCGGGATGCGCGACTACGTCACGCCCATGGCCCGGGCGTCGATTGCAGCTGGCGCAGACGGCATCATTGTCGAGATGCACCCCAATCCGGAGCGCGCGAAGTCCGACGGGGCGCAGAGTCTCTTCCCTGCCCAGTTCCAGAAACTCATGGAGGAGGTGCAGCGTATCGCCGTTGCCCTCGGGCGCGAGGTCGCTCGTTCGGAATGGCCCCGCGAACCGGCGGGCTCGTAGCCGCGACGGAACGTCTCGGTCCCGCTCGCCAAGGGGAACGGAACGTCTCCTCGGCAGGTACTACTGGCATGCTACGATATCCGGTTTTACTGACGCTGTTCGGCGCCGCCACCGTGCTGGCCCAGGATCCTGCTGGAGCCGCCATCGACCGCGCCGTGGAGTCCTATTCGAAGGTGAAGACGGCGCGAGCGGTCTTCGAACAGTCCGTCACCAATCCCCTGACGGGCTCCACCATGAAGTCGCGTGGCGAGTTCGAGCAGGCGCGGCCTGACAAGTTTGCCTTCCGCTTCAGCGAGCCCAAGGGCGACGTCATCGTTTCCGATGGCAAGCATGTCTGGGTGTACCTGCCGAGTTCAACGCCGGGGCAGGTGATTCGGGCGCCCCTCACATCGGAGGTGGAGGGCTCGATCGACCTCATCGGCACCTTCTTCTCCAATCCGCGCACGCGTTACACCGTCACCGACGGGGGCGCGGCAACGTTAGGCGGCCGCCCGGCGCGCGCGGTGATCCTCGTGCCCAAGACGAAGGGCAGCGGATTCGTCCGGGCCAAGGTGTGGATCGACGGAGAAGGCGCGCTGCGGCAGTTCGAAGCCGAGGAGCTGAGCGGCATCGTGCGCACCGTGAAGATCGTCTCGTTCACCGCGAACGCGCCGGTCGCGACCAGCGCGTTTACGTTCCGGACGCCGAAGGGTGTCCGCGTCGTGGACCAGGCAGACCTGCGTTAGGTCGGTCGTCCGGAGGGGCCAGCCCTGGCCGCGCGCGCCCTTGGCGCTGCGCGGCTAGGGCTGCTTCTTTCCCGCGCGTGCGAGCAGGTCGGCCTGCGATCGTGCCCCGTGGACCAGCGATACCGCGGCTTGGATGACCTCATC
This sequence comes from Gemmatimonadaceae bacterium, assembly GCA_039927015.1. Lineage (GTDB taxonomy): Bacteria > Gemmatimonadota > Gemmatimonadetes > Gemmatimonadales > Gemmatimonadaceae > SCN-70-22. The sequence goes on from JBDSVW010000446.1 coordinate 1,568, forward strand.
ATCGTCGATGGAGCGCCGGGCTTCGGCCGCAGGGCCAAAGACATACCGCGCCACGTCCCGCGCCAGCAGGCGCGACACGAGTCCCGACGCGCGGTCGTACACCGAGCGGTCGAAGCGAAAGCCACGCCGCTGCATGGTGCGCCAGAGTCCGTCGAGCATGTCCGGCGTGACGGTGAAATCCACCCGCGACGGGCCGCCTGCGGCCTTGAGCTCGAGCGCGTAGGCGGTGACGGCATCGCGGAAGGCCGTCACGCGATCGCCTAACGCCGCCTGAAGGGCCATCTCGTCGATGGACAGCGCGGTGTCGCCCACCACGACGTCTGGCGTGATGCCTCCGCCGCCGAACACCGTGCGGCCCGCATCGGTGCGGAATCGCTCGCGAGCCGGCGGGCCCCGATCGGCCTCGTCACTGCCCGCTGTAACGTGTGATCGGTCGATCGAGCGTCCCGCCGGCGTGAACCAGCGGGCGGTGGTCAGTTTGAGCGCTCCCCCAACGGCCGTGGGATACAACGACTGTGCGCTGCCCTTGCCGTAGGAGGTGCGCCCCACGAGCACGGCGCGATCATGATCCTGCAGGGCGCCGGCCACAATCTCCGAGGCGCTGGCGCTTCCCTCGTCGATCAGCACGGCCAACGGAAGCGCCGGCCAGCGCTGCGGCGAGCCGTCGTCGAACACGCGATTCGCCTCTGGAATGCGTCCCTTGATGCGGGCGATGCTCTTGCCCTCGTCGAGGAAGAGATCCGCCACGTCCACTCCCTGGGCCAGGAGGCCCCCCGGATTCCCGCGCAGATCGAGAATCAGCGAGGTCATGCCCGCCTTCGACAGGGAATCGATCGCGTGCGTGAGCTCGAGCTCCGTAGAATCCGAGAACACCTTCACATCCACGAAACCCACCCCGCCGCCCAGCAGCGCGGTGCGGCGCACGGCCTTGCGATGGATCTCGCCCCGCGTGACGCGAATCAGGAGTTGCCCATGCGATCCGGGGCGTTCCACCATGAGTTCGAGCGTGGCGCCGACGGGACCGCGGAGGATGCCCCGCACTTCATCGCCCGTGAGCCCCCGGGTGGTCTTGCCGGCGACCTCGATGATGCGGTCGCCCGACTGCAGGCCCGCGCGCTCCGCCGGCCCGCCGGGCAGTGGGGCGAGCACGGTGGGCCATCCATCCCGCACATCCACCTGCACCCCAAGCCCCGTGTAATTCCCCGAGGTGCTCTCCGTGAGCCGCTTGAGGCGGTCGGCCCCGAGGTAGAGCGTGTGTGGATCGCCCAGCTCCTCCAGCATGCCCGTCATTGCCTTGTCGTAGAGCTCCGACGCGGGCACCGAGTCCACGTAGTACCGTTCCACGTGTGTGAGCACGTCCTCAAACAGGTGCGCTCGCGCGTACGGACTAGCCGTGTCGCGCATGCCGCGGCCAAGGAGCCACCCACCGAACAGGAGGGAACTCCCGAGGACCGCAAACACCAGGACGAGGCGAGAACTGATGGACATGGCGCTAGTGGTGAGACGCCGGCGAAGCGAAAAACGTTTCCGGCCAGCGCGTGATCAGGCGCTCCCAGATGCGACCGGCTACTTCTTCCTCGCTGCCGCGGGCATCGACGAGTGCGATCGGGCCGCATTCGGCATGGCCGGCCTGCCAGTCGGGAGTTGCAAAGCGCCGGAAGGCGGCGGCCACCCGCCCGTGGAAGGCATCGCCGGACCGCTCCATGCGGTCGTGTGCCCCCCGAGACGCGATGCGCGCGAATCCTTCGGCGGTCGGCAGGTCGAGCAGGAGCGTGAGGTCGGGAATGAGTCCGAGTGTGGCGAACGCATTCGAGGTGGTCACGCCAGTGGCATCGAGACCGCGTCCCTCGATCTGGTACGCGTACGTGGCAAGGAAGAAGCGGTCAGCGAGCACGAACTCTCCCCGCTCCAGCGCGGGCCGGATGACCTCGTCCACCAGCTGTGCCCGCGACGCCATGAACAACAGTGCCTCCGCGCGCGGGGTGATATGCAATGCGCTCTCAAGCAGGATCCGCCGGATCTCGTCGCCCACCGGGGTGCCGCCGGGTTCCCGCACCGTGAGCGAGGTGACGCCCGCGGCTCGCAGCCGCGCGTCGAGATACCGAAGCTGCGTGGACTTGCCCACGCCCTCGGCACCTTCGAGCACGATGAGCGCACCGCGCGACATGCTCAGCCTAACGTGATGATGGGCGAGGCGGCGCCGGACTTGATGCCCTCGGCGATCCACGTGTTCACCTGCATCATGAGCTTGTCGAAGTTCTCCTGCGACGAGACGGCTGCCTGATAGGTCGGCATGGGCTGCACCTGTCCGAGCAGGGCATCCATCTCGCGTTCCATTTCCTCGCTGGGCTCTTCACCCGCTTCGATCATGCGCTGCGCGTTCGTGCGCAGTTCTTCCATTCGCTTGAGCAGCGTCACGACACTGGCGTCGGCGCCCAGCCCGTCGTTCGAGCGCTTCACCGCCTTGTACTCATCGCTCTGACCGATGAGACGGCCGAGCTCCTTCGCCTTTGCATCGAGCATGGTCTGATACTGTGGTGTGCGTGATGCGATGCGGGCCCGCGTCGATCGTACGTGGGCCGATGTCGTCCGGGTGGACGCAACGCTACATCAGCAAGAGATCCGCTGCGTTTCGCGGTGTTCGTGACTCAACGTGTATTGCGAGTGGCCAGGACGAATCGATCTCGCCCGGTGAGGTCGGGATGCACCTCGGTTTGGTCGAACGCACCCGTCGCCTGCACCATCTCCGCCACCCGGTGCGCGCGTCGGGAGTCCACCTCGAAGGCCAGGAGACCTCCCGGGCGAACGATGGCGCGTGCCTGCTGCACGATCGCCCGGGTGACCGCCAGGCCATCCTCCGGACAGACGAGGGCCTGCGGAGGCTCCCAGTCGCGCACGAGTGCTGGGAGTTCGGGCGCTTCCGCGAAGGCAATATACGGGGGATTCGACACGAGCACGTCCACGGAGGTTCCGATGAGCGGTCGGAGCGCATCGCCGGCCCGTAGCTCCACGCGGGCGGTGAGCCGCGCGCAGAGCCGTTGCACGTTCGTCGCCGCTACCGCCAGCGCATCCGTGGAAATGTCGGTCGCGATCACGCGGCCGAACTTCCCCTCCGTGGCCAGCGCCAACGCAATCGCGCCCGACCCCGTGCCGACGTCGGCGGCGGTCGCGCCCGGCACGTGCTGCGGCGCCGCCAGGATGAGGTCCACCAGCACTTCGGTCTCCTGCCGGGGAATCAGGACCCGCTGATCGACCCCCAGGGTGAGGTAACGGAATGCGGCCTGCCGCACGGCATAGGCGAACGGCGCTCCCTTCGCGCGCCGGCGCGCCGCGGAGCAGACGGCCTCCACGACCTGGTGCTCCACCATCTCCGCGCCATGCAGCGACGGCCAGAAGCGCGGTTCACCCAGCACCGCCGCCACCAGGTCGCGCGCCTCCACCAGTGCGGCCGCACCCACTCGCGGCTCGATCATGGTCCGCACCACTTCAACCAGCGCCTCCACGGTACGCTCAGCGTCGAGGCTCACGGATTCGCCCCGGAGGATGGCGGAGTGGGACACGTCAGTAGGGACCGGCGTCGCCCGACAGCTTCTCTTCCGTGTCCGCCATCCTGAGCGCCTCGATCAACTTGGAGAGATCGCCCTCCAAAACGCGCGAAATGTCGTGCAGCGTCAGGTTGATCCGGTGATCGGTGATGCGGCTCTGCGGATAGTTGTACGTACGAATCTTGGCCGAGCGGTCGCCCGTACCCACCTGGGTCTTCCGCATGCGGGCGCGCTCCGACTGGATCTGCGACAGGCGCAGGTCGAGGATGCGTGAGCGCAGCACTTCCATGGCTTTCGCCTTGTTCTGGATCTGCGAGCGCTGGTCCTGCTGCGACACCACGATGCCTGTGGGAATGTGTGTGATGCGCACCGCCGAGTCGGTCGTGTTTACGCCCTGGCCGCCCGGTCCAGAGGCGCGATAGACGTCGACGCGCAGGTCCTTCTCGTCGATGGAGACATCGACTTCCTCCGCCTCCGGCAGCACGGCCACCGTGGCGGCCGACGTGTGGATGCGTCCAGCGGCTTCGGTGGCGGGCACGCGCTGTACGCGGTGCACGCCGGATTCCCAGCGCATGGCGCCGAAGGCGCCGTCGCCGATCACCTTGAAGCTCACTTCCTTGATGCCGCCGAGCGTGCCATTCGAGTGGGACATCATCTCGATGCGCCAGCCGCCATGCCGTTCGATGAACCGCGTGTACATGCGGTAGAGGTCCGCGGCGAAGAGCGCGGCTTCGTCGCCCCCCGTTCCGGCCCGGATCTCGATGATGGCCGGGCGGTCGTCGAGCGGATCGTGGGGCACCAGCAACGGCTTGAGGGCGAGCTCCATCTGTTCGATGGCGCTCGTCAGCCGCTCGACCTCCGCCTCGGCCTCGGCG
>JBDSVW010000447.1:0-6454 GCA_039927015.1 Gemmatimonadaceae bacterium
CAGGCGCACTTCGGCAACGATCTCGATGCCGTGGTCGAGAACTACGTCGGTACCGAGATCTGGTCGCTCGACACCTACACGTTCGACCAGCAGGCAGGGCGCGACATCTACCACAACGGAATCCCCGTCGCGACCGACGCCAGCCTCACCGCGCTGATCTCAAACGTCGGCACGACGCTGGGCCACTTCAGGGCCATTCCCAATTTCTGGTTCGAGGGCGACCTGGCCGAGGTCATCGTGTTCAATCGGGAGCTGACACGGGGGGAGCGGGTGGCGGTCGAGAGTGATCTCGCGCAGCGGTATGGATTCATGCTCAGCATCGAGAGCTACGTGCCGTGTGCCGGACCATGGGCAAGCCACGCGGAGTACGTCGCCGAACACCTGATGGCGGTGCGGCACTTCATGGATGCGCGGTTGCTGACCAAGTCGGAGGGGCGGGCGGCGCAGGCGGCGGCCGAGGCGTCAGCGTGCGGGAGTTGAGGGATTGACGTCGCGCGGCCGACGCCACTGACAACTGATTTCGGCAGCGGGCGCTCCGCGTAGTTGTGGGGCGCCTGCTCGATCAGCGCTTCGTCAGGAGGGCGAGCGCGAGAACGATCATCTCGAAGCGCTGGTGCGAGTGTCGGGAAGCCAAGGCGGTCAGTCGGCGGGGCGCAGGACGCGTTCTCAAGCTCCTGATGGTGAGCCGCGGCCTATGACCGCCGCCCCCGCCCATACACGTAAGCCGCCCCCGCCACCCCGCCGAGGATAAGCGCGACAACGAGACCCGTCAGCAGCAACGCCGCGTCCATGTTCGCGCCAAAGCTCCAGCGGGCCACCGCGAATACCCCGAGCAGGAGAATCGCGTACAGCCCATACCGCGGCGGCACGTTCTCATAGCCCTCGGATGCCTGTCTGGCCCGCACCTCCGCGTCGCGGCGTGCCTGGTCTTCGCCGCGCCCGAGCGCGTCGCTCATGTTGCGCGCGGGAGCGGTGGGCGCACCCTGATAGCCATCCTGATAGCCGCGCTGATGATCGTTGAAGCTCACGAAAGGCTCCCTTGAGATGGTGACGAAGCGTGCTCCCGTCAGGGGCTCTACTCCTCCCAACGTACCGGCCGGCTTTGCGGCTGCCGATAAAAAGTGGCCGCGCTATTGCCTGTTTGAGCCCGGCCTGCACTTCGGGCGGCTAGGAGGAGCGGACTTCCGCTTCGACCGGAACGGCAGGCTCCCCAACCTGCCGCGACCAGAGCTGGAAGTACAACGGACAATCGCGTAGCAGCATATCGTGTGAATCGAAGGCAATGCACTCGCCTGCCTCGAGCACGAGAATGCGCGAACTCTGTCGGATAGTGGAGAGGCGATGCGCCACCACGAACGTCGTGCGCCCCACCATGAGCGCATCGATGGCCTCCTGTACCTTCGCCTCGGCGATGGAGTCGAGCGACGAGGTGGCCTCGTCGAGCAACAGGATGGGCGCGTTCTTGAGGATGGCGCGCGCGATGCTGACGCGTTGCGCCTGGCCGAGCGAGAGGCCGTGTCCGCCGATGCCGATGACCGTGTCGTAGCCCTGCGGCAGTGCGGCGATCTCGTTGTGGATGCCGGCGGCGCGCGCGGCGCGCTCCACTTCCTCGGGCGATGCAGCAGGGCGTCCGCACCGGATGTTGTCGCGCACGGAGCTGGCGAAGAGGAAGGGCTCCTGCGTCACAATGGCGATCTTCTCGTACACGTCGCTCAACCGGTACTCGCGCACGTCGCGTCCGTCGTAGCGCACCGTGCCAGACGCCGGGTCGTGGAATCGCGCGATGAGGTTGAGCAGCGTGCTCTTTCCCGCGCCCGAGGGGCCGGCAATTCCGATCAGCTCTCCTGCCCGCACCTCGAAGGTCAGGTTGCGCAGCACGGGCGTGTCGGTGTACGCGAATGAGACCCCCTCGAAGGCGATGCGTTCGGGCGCGGACGTGAGTGGCAGCGCGTCGGGACGATCGGGCACGTCGGTGGGTGTGGCGAGCAGGTCGGCGATGCGCGTGACCGACGCGCCGCGCCGCTTGATCTCGACGTAGGCGGTGTTGAGGTTGTTGAGCGGGCCATGCAGGGCGCGCACGCACATGAGGAAGGCGAGCAGCGAGGGCCACTCCAGCGTGCCGTGTAGCACCTCGAGTCCGCCGACGACTACCACCACGACGATGCCGAGGCCCGCCAGCGACTCGAGCAGCACGCGCGCGAGCGACTGCAGGCGCACCATCTCGATGAGTTCATCGAAGTAGTTGCGTCCCTTCTCCAGCGCCGAGCGTGCCTCCTCCTCTTCGCCGCGGAAGGCCTTGATGACGCGGATACCCCGCATCATCTGCAATATCACGTCGAACAACACGTACCCGGAGCGGCGCAGGGAGAACGAGCGCCGCATGGTGCGCCGGGCGACGAGCACGATGGGCAGGACGGTGAGGGGCAGTGCGGCCAGGGCCCACAGGGTGAGCCGCGGGCTGAGCCAGATGGCCGTGCCCAGCAGTCCGGCCGCCATCACGCCTTCCAGTGCCAGCTTGCCTAACGACAAGACAACGGTACGCAGCTCGGTCACGTCCTGCCGCACGGCGTGCACGATGTCGCCGTGCGAGTGGCGGTCGAACACCGAGACCGAGAGGGTGAGCAGGTGGCGGATGAGGCGCTCCATCATCCCCAGCTCCAGCACCTTCACGAGGCGTTGCTGCATCACCTCGTTGTCGTACGCCATGATGCTCGCGCCCACGTACGTGCCTACGAGCAGCACGGCGAGCAGCGTGAGCGCCGCTTGCGGACCCAACTGTCCGGCCACAGCGCCGGCCAAGCCACCCGTCTGACCAATGATCCCCCCGAGAAACTCCTTGATGAGCAGGATCGACGCGGTGGTGAGCGCCGAGCGGCCGATCGACGTGGCCGCGAAGCGCGCGAGGGCACGCTTCTCGTTGCGGAAGAGGGCGACGATGTGCTGCTGGCCGGGAACGATCACCCTATTCGGCCCTCCGCCGCTCGACGTACGACTCGATGGCGCTGGGGGAGTCGGGTTCCAAGACACGCGCTAATAGCTCCGTCATTCTTTCCTGGTGATGACAAGTCCACTCGACATTGGGCCAGAGTCGGAGCACGAGCAAGGAGCCACGCGTTGGGCAGCGGGATCAGACAATTTTCTCAAGGTACTCCGCCAGCCTGAGACTCAACGCCACGATCGTGAGCGTGGGGTTGGCCACACCCGCCGTCGGGAAGACCGAGGATCCCGTGACATAGAGATTCTCCTCGCCGAACACGCGCAGGTCGGCGTCCACCACGCCTTCCTGTGCGTCGTCGTGCATTCGCGTCGTGCCGGCATGATGGTGGGCGAAGGGATCGACCGGCAGATCGGGCACCAGTCGAGCCCGACCGAATCCCTGACGCTCGAGTTCGCGTTGGACGACTAGCTGTGCCCGCAGGCGAAGCGCCTCCTCGTCGCCGCGCCATTGCCACTGCAGCTCCGCGAGGGCCTGGCCATGCCGTCCGCGCGCTCCCGTCAGCACCACCCGGTTGTCGCGATGCGGCCACTGCTCCAGATCGATCAGAAGCCGATGCTCCGCGCCCGTGAGCCGGTGTCGCCACGCCACGGCCCCGCGCACCGATGCGCCAAGCATTCGCCGCACCCGTCGCGACGGGATCACGCGATGAATGGCCGGACGGAGCGGCGCCGGGGGCACACCCAACGGCTCGTCGGCACCGCCAAACCGCAGCGACATGTTAGGCAGTCGCTCCTCCTGCAGGAGCACCGGATCGAAGGCGATCCGCCCGATCACTGGCCCGCTACCATCTATGCTGTGCGCGCCGAGAAAGTGCTTGCCGAGTCCGAGCGCTGGCCTGCGAGAGAACACCTGCACGGATCGATCGATCGGATGTTCCATGAAACCGCGCCCCAGCCACTCACTCGCTGGTCGTGCGTCCGTAGCGGCCGACCGATCGTCGAGCAGAAAGCGTGCATTCTCGATTCCGCCCATGGCGAGGATGAAGTGTTCGGCATTCACCGAACCACGCACGCCATTGCCACTCACCCACGATACGTCGGTGATACGCCCGCCCTGCGATCGCTGGAATCCCGTTGCCGACGCTCCATGCACCAGCATCACATTCGTCGAAACGCGGATCGAGGAGGGGATCTCGGTTGTGAAGCGTGACGCCGGACCGAGGCGATAGCAGCCCAGCCGCAATGCGCCAGCTCGCGCAGGCTCCGGTGTTTCGACCGGGCCGCTCCCCGCCGAGCACATGACATACGCGCGCTGGTACCACGGGCGAAGATTGTCGAGCGAGATGGGCCATCCACTCGAGGCCACCCATTCGCGGGACGCGAAGTCGGCCTCGTCGAGCGGCGCATACTTCGCCCACGCCTCGCCCGACATCATCGTGTTCCAGATCGTCGCCGTGCCGCCTACGCCGCGAGCGTGTGACTTGCCAAACTGCTCGGCGGCGATGCCAGCGCCGGCACTGGTCAGTGGCTCCTGCACCACGCCGTCCGCGCCTGCACCTCCGCTCTCGAGCACGACGATCGACCGACCCGTTTCGCGCAGGGCTTCCGCCAGCGCCAAGCCTGCCGGGCCTGCACCCACTATGCAGGTCCAGGCCGACCAGTTCGCACCTTCCGGGACGGTCCCCGCGTTGACTTCCACGCGCTTCCTTGCTGTGTTGGTTGCAGAGGTTACCGTACCCGCATGGGAACCGACACCCCCGAAAACGTGATCGAGCCGCGGCGACGCAAGCTGCTGGTCCTGGCGCTCGACGCGGCAGAACCGGCGCTCATTCGGGAGTGGGCGGGGGACGGCACCCTGCCTAACATTGCCGCGCTCATGGCTCAAGGGCTCGTCGGCGCAACGCAAGGCGACGACGCGTTGTATGTCGGTTCCACCTGGCCCTCGTTCTATACGGCGGTGAATCCCGGCCGGCACGGGATCTACTGGATCGACCGGCTGGTGCCGGGCGACTACAGGGTGCGGCGTACTTCCCCGGCGGACTTCGCGCGCACGCCCGCGCTATGGGATGTCCTGGGAGCCGCAGGGCGCCGGGTGATGGTGTGCGACGTGCCGCTGTCGCACAACGCGACCGGGTTGCATGGCGTGATGCTCTCGGAGTGGGGCGCGCACGACGCCCTGTTCGGATTCTCGACCGAGCCTCCTGAGCTTGCCCGGGAGATTCTCTCCACCTTTGGCGCGCATCCCGTTCCCGCCGCCTGCGACAGCAGCAGCCGGACACTGGCGGAGTATCGGGAGTTTGCCGCTCTGCTCATACGTGGCGCCCACGACAGGGCCGAGCTCACCAAGTCCCTGCTGGCACGTGAGCCGTGGGACTTCGCGATCCAGGTCTTCAGCGAAGCGCATTGCGCCGGTCACCAGCTCTGGCACTTCCACGACCCGAAGCACCCCGCGTTCGACCACGCCACCACCACCTCGGTCGGAAACCTGGTGTGCGACGTGTACGTCGCCATCGATACCGCCATCGGGGAGATCCTCCGCTCCGTGGATGACGACACCACCGTCGTGCTTCTGTCGCTGCACGGCATGTCGTACATGGCCGGCAACGGTCCGCTTCTGGGCGCGATCCTGGAACGACTCGGCGTCTTCGCGCGCGACGGAAGTGAAGCGAAGGACGTCATCTTTCGTGACACACCTTCGACGCTCCGTCACGTACTTCGCTCCTTGGGGCGCAGAGCGAAGCGCGCCTATCACAAGCTGCCGCTGAGTGTGCGGGCCCCGCTCTACGAGGCCCGTCAGCGCGTCAACAGGGAAGTGCTCGACCGCGGGTCCCCGATGAACGTCGAGCCGGATCGCAGCCACTGCTATCCCTGTGAGATGGGCCCCTGTGTCTCAGGCATCAGGATCAACCTCGAGGGAAGAGAATTCCATGGCATCGTACACCCGGGCGCAGACGAGCAAGCGTTTGTCGACGGATTGATCCGCGACCTGATGGACATCGTGGACCCCGGCACGCAGCGCAAGCTCGTGCGCCGCGTGTTCAGGACCTCCGATGTCTTTCATGGTGCGCGTCTGGATGAACTGCCCGACCTCATCATCGAGTGGGATCTCGAGCAGCCGGTGGGGACCGCGGTGGCAGGAGTGAACCAGGAAACCACGCGTCGAGCATCCTCACCGCGCATCGGCGTGGTCGAACTGGAGAATCGCTACTGCCGCACCGGCGAGCATCGCAGCGGCGGTGTGTTCATCGCCCGGGGCCCCGGTATTCAGGCCGCCGTGCTGTCACGAGAAGTCCGCACGCTCGATCTCGCCCCGACCTTCGCGGCAATGATCGGCTGCCACATGCCTAACGTGGACGGACGCATCATTCCTGAGCTGGTTCAGGGCTGAGCCCCAAGCGCCGAGCGCAGCGCGCGCTTCGTGCGCTGCCGGAGCACGGCGGAGAACTTGCGGGGGTACTTGAAGGTCAGCCGGGCCGCCGCGGCCGCCGCCTTCAGCCAGCGACCTGACTTCACGTCC
>JBDSVW010000448.1:0-3522 GCA_039927015.1 Gemmatimonadaceae bacterium
GGAGGCCAGCCAGGATGGAGAGCATAGGCCTGGATCTGCACAAACGCGAGAGTCAAGCTGGCCATCAAAGGCGACGACGGCACGATCACGGACCGCCGCATCGCGACCAGTCGGGAGCGGTTCACCGCATCAGTCGCGGCGCACCAAGACCGATACGCGCGACGCGCGGACGCTGCTGGACGCCTGCGAGACGCAAGCCTACCGGCCAGCTTATCGACTCTCGGAGGAGCGGCGTCATGTGCGGGCGGAACTGGCGGTGCATGATGCGTTGGTGCTGACGCAAACGCGCGCAACGCGCTCGCGAAGGCGCTCGTGCGCCAACTCGGGCGGATCATGCGGAGCGCGGCGGTCACGGTGCGCGCGGCCACGCGGGTGATCTCGCCGCGCGGGCGATGGCGATACAGGCAATGCGCGCGCAGCCGCTTCGGAATGGTGAGCACCACCTGCCGGTGCGGCACGGGTGCCAGGAGCGTGGTGTCCAGCCCCTGCGTCTAGACGGCGAGGCGCTTGGCGTGGCAGCGCGCCCATACGTACCAGCATTTGCACGAGAAGGCCAAGTCTTCGTCGTGCACCTCGCGCACGTTACCAACCTCGGTGTCCCGCCGAGACGCTGCGCGTCGGCGGGCCGTCACCTGACGGTCGTTACACGCCAGATCGTATTTCCGACATCGTCCGCCACCAGCAGGGCGCCACGCCGGTCGAGCGCCACGCCCACCGGCCGCCCGTTCGCTTCGCCGTCGCCCCGCAGGAAGCCGATGAGGACGTCGTACGCGGGTCCGGAGGGAACGCCATCGCTGAACGGGACGAAGATCACCTTGTAGCCGCTGCGGGGGGCGCGATTCCAGGAGCCGTGTTGGCCGACGAACATCCCGTGCGCATACGCTGCACCCAGGCTGTTCCCCTCGGCGGCCGCCAGTCCGAGCGACGCGGTGTGCGGACCTAACGCGTAGTCGGGGACGAGCGCCGAGGCGACGAGATCCGGGCGTTGCGGCTCCACCCGCTCGTCGACGTGAGCGCCGAAGTAGCTGAACGGCCATCCGTAGAAGGCGCCGTCGTGCAATGCCGTCATGTAATCCGGGACGAGGTCCGGCCCGAGCTCATCGCGCTCGTTCACCGCGACCCACAGGCGGTCGCCCTGCCACGCCATCCCGACCGGGTTTCGGAGCCCCGACGCAAAGATGCGATGGCTCCCCGTCGACGGATCCACTTCCCACACGGCGGCGCGCTCCGCCTCAACCGCGAGTCCTTTCTCCGCCGCGTTGCTGTTGGAGCCGACACCGACGAAGAGTCGGGAACCGTCGGGCGAGGCGATCAGGCTCTTCGTCCAGTGATGGTTGCGCGGCCCCGCGGGGAGCGCGACGACGCGCGCCGGCGTGCTGGTGATCGTCGTGTCGTCAGTTGCATACGGGACACGGACGACGGCATCGGTGTTCGCGATATAGAGCGTGCCATTCACGAGCGCCATCCCGAACGGCGAGGACAGTCCCGAGAGGAGGGTCGTGCGCAACTCGGCCTCGCCATCTCCATCGGCATCACGCAGCAGCGTGATGCGATTCGGCGACGGCACCCTCCCGCCGGCGCGCGCCATAAAGTATCGGAAGAACCAGCCGCGAATCCCGGTCGCGTCGTCGGGACGCACCGGGGCGTTTGTCTCGGCGACGAGCACGTCCCCATTCGGCAGGACGTAGAGCCAGCGCGGATGCACCAGCCCCTGCGCGAACGAGTGTACCACCAGCCCCTGAGCCGCCACCGGCGTTTCGCCGGTGCGCCATCCTCGCGCCTTCACCACGTGGATCGACGGAATGAGGGAGGTCTGGGGCGCCGGAATCTTGGGCGTGGGACCCGTCCCCTCGCTCACCGTTAGCTGCGCTGCCCTGCCACATCCCTGCACTGCCGTCAGAGCAACCGTCACGAGCAGCGCAAGCGCCACGAGTGGGGATCCGGGATTGCGAACCCGTCCAACTAGGGCGTCGTACACGAACTTCTCCTCCGTCGGTAGCGACGGCGCTACGGGTGAACAGCGTCGGGCGCGTCACCCGTGCTCGTGCGCGCGCGCTCAGCCAGGCGGCGATAGCGGTCGCGGATCGCGTCGAGCTCATCCTCTTCCAGCTCCTCGAGGTCGAGCAAGTTGTTTTCCACGCCATCCATGGCGCTGATGATTCCGTCGAGCTTGACGTGCAGCGCCTCGGAGTCGCGGTTCTGCGTATTCTGGATCAGGAAGACCATCAGGAAGGTCACGATCGTCGTTCCGGTGTTGATCACCAGTTGCCAGGTGTCGCTGAATCGGAAGAGCGGGCCCGAGACGATCCACAGAACGATGGTTCCGAACGCGAACTGGAAGGCGATCGGCTGTCCAGTCGTGCGCGCCGTCGCCCTCGCGAATCGTGTGAACCATTTCTTGGGGCGCCTTCCGGCGGGGGCGTCGGTACCAGCGGGAGGCGACGAACCGCGTCCGCGTGAGCTTGCGGGTCCGGCTGAGCGACTCGACATGCGAACCGGTGTGCTTGGGAAAGGGCGCCGCTGCTGCCAGCCGCGGCATGCGCGTCCACGCGCTGGGGCGCCCGTGGTGCTCGAACGACGCGCGGTGGGTACGATGACGTCCCCTCACGTTGGCCCCGAAAGGATACAGGTCTGAACTGGAGAATCAAGTTTCGATGGCGGTCCGTAATCCCTGATGGCGGTGGACAAACGCAGTGTGCGTCAGGTCGCCGAGCGCGCTGCGGGGTCGGTGTTCGTTGTAATCACGACGCCACGCTTCGATGATGCGCTACGCGATCGCGGAGAGCTAGTGGTCGGCGGCACCAGGTACGTCGCGCAGGCTGGGCGGTTCGCTACCCACATCCGGCGACATCAGACCGCACTCGAGCACGTCACCATTCTCGAGCGTCACCAAACGCCCATCGGCAGCCCCGGCCGCGCTGTCATTTGCCTGCTTCGTCTCCCCAGATCTCCTCGAGCCGTCCATCACGCCCGCAGCTGGCCCGATAGTACTTGTATCGCAACGGATTCTTCGTGTAATAATTCTGGTGGTATTCCTCGGCGGCATAAAAGGGCGTCGCCGCGACTATCTCGGTTGCGATTGGCTGCGAGAAACGCGCAGCAACTGTGCGTAACGATGCCTCGGCGGCTGCCTTCTGCGACGCGTTGCGCGGATAAATGCCGCTTCGGTATTGACTGCCGCGGTCGCAGAATTGCTGGTTGCTTGCGAAAGGGTCGATGTTGCGCCAGAACACGTGCAGCAGACGATCGTATGTGACACGCGCCGGGTCGAACACCACCTGCAGCGCTTCGGTGTGTCCTGTGCTGCCGGCCGAAACCTGTTCGTATGTCGGGTTCACCACCGAACCTGAGGTGTAGCCGCTGATGGTGGAGAGCACGCCATCGAGCTTGTCATACGGCGGCTCCATGCACCAGAAGCACCCGCCGGCGAAAATTGCGGTGTCCGCTGCCGCAGCAGGCAGCGTGCTGGCCGCAGCGTTACCGGACATGCCGGCCGGCTTGGGCTCTGTCGCGACAGGAGCA
>JBDSVW010000449.1:0-14376 GCA_039927015.1 Gemmatimonadaceae bacterium
GCGACCAACTTCTACTCCTGCTTCAGGGCTCCATATAAGCGACGATTACGACGCACCCGAGTTTCATGCAGCAAGCTTTACTCCGCTCTCTACCTCGGCGCACTCGCCTAACTACTTCGGTGGGTCGTTCTGACAATACAAAGTACTGTAGGTTGTTGCAAGACCTAATCTTCGGTCACTCAACCTAAAGTCTGTTCTATCCAGCCAATCGGCTACCAGATTAAGGTCACAACCGAACAGCGATCTGGATCACTGTCTCGCTGCGTGCACACTTCCGCGTCCTCGCGGCCGGACACACGATTCTGTGACAGCTATGGCGGAGGTAAACCATTGGGGCATCGCGACGTGACGAAGTAGACGGAACGCCATGGCAACCGAAAACGCACTCATACAGCGAGCGGTCGACGGCGATGAGCGGGCAATGCGACAGCTGTGGTCGCAACATGCCCCGCACATCGACGCGGTTGTCAGGCGTCTGGTGGACAATCCGGAGGACGCCCAGGACATCGCACAGGATGTCTGGATCCAGATATTCCGGGCCCTGCCTACGTATCGGGGGGAATCGCAGTTCGGCACGTGGGCGCATCGCATCGCCGTGAATCGCACGCTGAACGCGCTGCGCCGGACGCGTCGGCTGGCGAAGCTCGAGACGGACATCGACGAGGCGACGGCGTCGGTGGAAGACGACAGCGAGCGTGCCATGCTGGCCGCGAGCATCCAGGATGCGACCGCGCGGCTGTCACCCGGCGCGCGCACGGTGTTCGTGATGCACGATGTGGAGGGATTCACGCACGAGGAGATCGCCGCGGAACTGGGCATCACCGCCGGCGGCTCAAAATCACAACTGTTCAAGGCACGCGCCAAGCTTCGTGTTCTTCTGGCGCACGTCATTGATGGTTTTCGATCCGACACGGACAAGGGACATGTTGCATCTGCCTATTGAACGACTCGCGGAACTTGTGGATGGCGGCGCCACGGCGCCGGAGCAGGAGCATCTCACCACGTGCCTCTCCTGCACGCGGGAGTTGGAAGCGTACCGACGCCTGGTGTCGATGGCCTCCGACGAGCGCCGCAGCATTGCGCCGCCCCTCACCGATTGGGGAACACTCTCCCAGCGCCTGCGTTCGGAAGGCCTGCTGGTGGGGGCGGCCCCGGAACGCCCGCGCGTCAGCGCGACGGTGGCGTTCTTTCAGCGCGCCGCTGCCGTGATCCTCTTCCTCGGCGGCGGCGCGGTGCTGGGTCGCATGAGCGCGGGAATGTCCGTGCCCGACGCCGTCACCTTCCGCTCGGCGAGCACCATCGAACGGCTGCAGGGCGGGGCGCCCGGAAACACGCAATTTGCCTCGAACCCCGCGGACGCATTCCCCTCGGCAGACGCCGCGCTGGAAGCGCTGGAGCAGGCGCAGCGGCAGTATGCCATGGCCTCCACCTACCTGTCGGTGCGGGACACTAATTCATCGGAAGCGTCGCGCGCGCAGTATCGCACGCGCCTGGCAGCGCTCGACCAGACGGCGGAAACAATGCAACAGGCCATGCGCGAGGCGCCCAGCGATCCCTACATCAACCAGTACTACCTCGCCACGCTCAGTGCGCGTGAGGCGACGCTGCGGCGGTTGGGAACGACGATGCCGGTGGGGAACAGGCTTGGGAGATTTTAGAAGACGAGAAGACGAGAAGACGAGAGAGATATGAGAATTGCGGGAAATAAAGTGGCGTTCCTTTTCCTCGCGACACTGATGCTGGTGTCGGGGGGGGCGCTGCAGGCGCAGGAGCGGCAGGTCATCATTCGGAAGTCGGCATCTGCCTTCGAACAGGAGGTCGAGCGGCTGGCGCGTGAGCTGATGCAGAAGCGGCGCGAGGCAATCATGCTCATGCGTGGCATGCAGCGCATGCAGTCCTCGCTGCAGAGCGCGGCCGCGGGTTCGTCGATGCGCGCGCAGCTCGAGACCTCACTGCGTCAGGTGTCCTCGCAGCTCTCCGCCCTGGATGTAGACGGATCACGCATCCAGAAGCGGCTGTCGGAACTCTGCTCCGCCAACCGGAAGCCAGAGGGATATGTTGGCGTGGTCTTCTCGGCCTCGGTGACGCCCACGCGGGATGACGACGGCAACGTAGTGCTTCGCTTCTACGATTACCCCTCCATCGAATCCGTCGAACCCCGCTCGCCCGCTGAGCGAGGGGGACTTCAGGGGGGCGATCTCATTCTCTCCATGGCGGGTGAGGACCTGCGCAATCGCGAGATTGTCTTCTCGGCGTTGCTCAAGCCGGGAAACAGGATTCCCGTCCGGATTCAGCGTGGGGGGGAGACCAGGACGCTCACGGTAACCGTGGAACCGCGGCCCGATGATTACGCCACGCCGTGTCCCTGGATGGACGAGAACATCGCGGCGGCGTTCGCTCCGATGGACATGAGCTTCTCGTTCACCATAAGCGAGGCACCGGCAGCGGTGGCCGGCGCCGATGCCACCGCGCGCACCAACGTGCGTGGTTCGGCGCCGGTGGTCGCCGGTCGGGCGCCGGCGCCGCCCACCAGCGCGTTGCCGCCAGTTGCACCGGTTGCACCGCTTCCGCCAATGGGTCTTGCGGGCACGCCCTCGACGTTCGCCTTCGGCGGCGCGCAGCTCATCCTGCTCAGCGCCGACATCGCCGAGTCGTTAGGCGTGGAGCAGGGACTGCTCGTGATGCGGTCCGGCCGGGGATCGCCCGCCGAGCAGTCCGGGCTTCGTACGGGCGATGTGCTCGTGACCATTGAGGGACGCGCGCTCACGTCGCCGTCGGTCTTCCTCGATGCCATCCGCGACGCGCAGGCGCGGGAGGTGCGGCTGCAGCTGGTGCGCAAGAAAAAGCAGCTCTCGACGACCCTGCGCTGGTAGCGCCGCTGGCGCTAGCTGCCGGCGGTCACCCCGGCTCCGATCCGTCCCGGCGGGAGCGCATAGAGCAGCCGGGCGGTGGCGCGGTCGGCCTCCGAGAGGTGCTTCACCCGAACGCGTGGCGTCATGATCGACGTCGTGTCGGCGGTGTGATCGAGGCCGATGAGGTGTCCGACTTCATGCAGCGCGATGGCGCGCGTGGCCGCCGGGTCGAGTTGCTCCCCCGTCATGTGGTGCACGGCCAGGATGATGTGCGCCTCGAGGATCCACCAGCGGTCGTCATGCGACCAGAGGGTCTTGCCGCTGATGCGCTCAGCGAAGCGATCGATGAACGTCACCCGCACATCCGCCGACGCCGAGTCGAGGGTGAAGGAGAAGGCGAGCGGGACGCCCGTGTCGCTCCAGTCGATGAACGCGTCGCGCACGATGTCCACGGATGTCGGCGACCAGTTGCGCACTGCGGAGATGGGCTGGATCCAGACGCGCAGCGGCTGGGTGCGTCGGTCGCGCCAGCGGGCGAGCGAGGAATCGTGGGCGGCCAGTACTTCGCCGATATAGGTGCCGGCCGACGCGTCTTCGAGCCGGTTGCGCACGTCCGCCACGTTTATCCGCGGCTCCGGGGCTTTAGGACCGAGCGGTCGTGATCGTGGATACTCCACCGATTCGTCGCTGCTCTCGCCCGAGGCGATGACGGACGCATTACCGCCCGCCGATCCCACCAAGTTTCGACCCCCTCCGCCTTCCCGCATCCCGTACGCTTCCACACCAACGAAGAAGGCGAGCGACGAGAGCACGAGAGCAAACAGGAGGTCGAATCGCTTCATGAAATACCCAGGATGCTAGGTGTCGTCCAGGAACGAGTCCACGAGACCGAAAAACATCTCGGGCCTCTCCCAGAACGGCATATGCCCCGCATCCGAGATGAGCGCAAGGCGCGATGTCGGGATGAGCGCCACCAACTCCCTCGACACCGATACGGGCAACAAGTCTCGCTCTCCATGAATGACGAGCGAGGGCGCCGAAATGGCACGAACAAATCTCGACCAGTCGTAGCCCTCGCGCCGCAGGCGTGCGGCCACCGCGGCGCCGGTGCGGCTGTCGGTCCTTGGGGGTGCAAGGAGCGTGGCCAGCTCCGCGTCGGCAAACCACGCCGGATAGATGGCGCGACTGTAGGCGGAATGAATCGCGGGATCGGGCGTGTGCAGGTCTGTCGGATCGTGACGCTGCAATGCGGCGCGCTCCGCCGGTTGGAGTCGTTCGAGCGCCGCGGCGTGCATGCCCGGCAGCCAGGACTCGCTGCGAGGTCCCACGGCGTTGACGAGCACCAGGCGGCCCACTCCCTCACGGTCACGTTCGGTGCCGAGTGCGGCGATGCCGCCGCCCCACGAATGTCCCAGCACGTTCCACTTGCGATAGCCCAGCGCCACCCGAAGAGCCGGCAGATCCCCGGCATCGTGCTCGATGCGCGCGGCGGCCGTCCCCGGCGGAGCTGCGGAGGCTCCGCGGCCCCGCTGGTCGTAGAAGATCAGGCGGCGCTTGCTGGCCAGCGGGGAGAGGGCGGGCCAGAGCAGCTTGTGATCGAACAGCAATCCGCCATTCACGCACACGAGCGGCGTACTGCCCGGCACGTCCGCGGTGGTGTAGACGGCGAATTCGAGGCCGCGGGCCTTGATGCGATGCTGCTCGAGACGCTGGGCCGGGGGCAGGGATCGTCGAAAGGCGACGAACCGTTCACGTGCTGAGGGATTCATCAGGTCTGCTTCGTCACCAACTCACCAATGCGTCCTCCCGCCACAGCGACCTGCAAGCGCCGGACGAGCACCGCCACCTGCGCATGTCCCAGCTTGGCACCGGGGCCCATCTGCTGCAGTCGTTCCAGGGTGGCGCGCGCCAGCACGATGGGAAGCGCCGTGGAGGCCAGGAGGCCTCGTTCCGCGCCCGCGGCCTCGAGCCGCACACAGTAGCGCGACGCGGCGTCGAGTCCACTGAACGCGAGCTCGAATACGCGCGCGGGGTCGGTGCCCACCGGCAGGTAGCGGCGACCTTCCAGCACGTCGGCGTCTGAATCCTTGAGGATGTTGACGAGTTGCAGGCCCTCGCCGAACGCTGAGGCATCGGCGCGCAGCTCGTTGGCCACGCTCGCCAGCTGCTGGCGGCCGAGCAGAAAGAGCTCCGTCAGCATCTCGCCCACGATGCCGGCCACCGCGTAGCAGTAGGCCTTGAGGTCTGCGATGTCCCGGAGGCCAAGCCGCCCGTCTGCCTCGCGCGAGACGAATGACGCCATGCCCCGCGTGGTACGCGCGGAGTGCCGCGCGATGATGCTCCACGACGGGCGCGAGAGGTGGGTCGCGGCCTGCATGACGAACGGAAGCTCGGACATCAGCTGCAGGTATCCCGCGTGCTCAACTGGAGGCTCGATTGTCCAGCGGTTCGAGAGCTGCACCGCGACGCTGTCTGTAGGCCGGCCGAGAAAGCGCGCGAAGGCGTCGAGTTCCTCGAGCTTGCGAGACTGCGGCCAGAGCGTCGCATCCTCGAGCGTGTCGGCCACCCGAAACAGGAGGTAGGCAATGGTCACCTCCAGCTGCGTCGGCTCCGGCAGCAGCGGAATGGTAATCGCGAAGGTGCGCGATGTCTTCGCCAGCAGATCGTCCAGCTTTCGCCGCGCGTCGCTTCCCGCCTGGAACTCCAGCGACATCGAACGCCGCATTCCCACTCCGGGATCGAGGAAGCCCAACATGCCGCTCGCTCGGCGGCGCGGACAATAATAGCGTGTGGCGCGCTGGGCCGGGCGGGTGGCAGTGGGCGAGATCGGGCCGTGAGCGCTCGGTTTCGGGACCAGGGTGCCGGGCTCAGGGCCCGCCGGCCGAAGGGGAAGGTTGATGGGAGTGGATCGGGCCCGCGAGGCACCGTAACATTGACGCACCTACTCCACGCTGACCCTTTCGATCATGCCGATCTACGATTTCAAGTGCGCCGACTGCGGAGCGCAGTCCGAGATCCTCGTCCGGGGAAAGGAAGTCCCGGCATGCACCGCGTGCGGAAGCGAGACGCTGGAGCGGCTGCTTTCGCTGCCGGCGGTGAAGTCCGCGACCACCAAGGCGCTCAGCATGCAGGCCGCCAAGCGGCGTGACGCCAGGCAGGGGACGGAGCGCGTGCAGGAGCAACTCCGGTACGAGCGCAGCCACGACGACTGACGCTTCACCCACCCGCACCACCCCGGTCAAACATCGACCCGGGTTTGTGAACGGCCGGACTCAATAACAGGAGAGATGGTGCATGCCACGGATGGGGCTATGCCGGCCGCTGCTGCTTGGCTGCGGCGTGTGGTCGGCTGGAGCACTACAGGCGCAGGGTGCCGCGGCCGACTACGAGCGAGCGGAGGGACTGCGCTCGAGGATTGAGGGGCTCGTGGTGGACGCCGCCGAGTCGCCCACGTGGATGCCGGAGAGCCGGCAGTTCCACTATCGCAAATCTGTGCGGGGCGGCTTCGTGTTCGTCGTCGTGGACGCCCAGCGGACGGAAAAGCGTCCCGCGTTCGATCACGCGCGACTGGCGGCCGCGATTTCCTCTGCGGCGCATGTGCCGGCGACCGGGATCATGCTCCCGTTCACGCGATTCAGCTGGGCCGACAGCGCGCGGGCCATCGAGATAGACGGGCTCGTGCGGCCCGGCGAGAGCGGCCCCGATAGCACACGCTGGCGCTGCACGCTCACGACGTACACATGCGCGCGTGCGGCCCGGCCCGATGCGCCCGCGCGCCCGCGCCGCGTGTTCGGGGGTGGGCTGTTCGGCACGTCGCCCGTCGGGGACCTGCTCCCGCGCGTATCGCCGAACGGCATGATGGAGGCGACCGTGCGCAACCACAACATCGCCGTGCGCGCGGTCGGGGCCGAAGCATGGACCTCGCTTGGCACCGACGGTTCGGAGGGGAACGCGTACGACCTGCAATCCATCGCCTGGTCTCCCGATTCGCGGCGACTGGCGGCGTACCGCGTGCGGCCTGGCTACCGGCGCGAAGTGCACTACGTGATGTCCTCACCCGAGGATCAGCTGCAACCGAAGCACTCCACGCTGCTGTACAACAAGCCCGGCGACATTCTCGACGGCAACCGGCCCGCGATCTTCGAGGTCGGGACGCGCACACAGCTGGTGGTGGACGACGCGCTCTTTCCGAACGCCTACTCCGTCTCGCCGCTGCAGTGGCGACGCGACGGCCGAGCCCTGACGTTCGAGTACAACCAGCGCGGCCACCAGGTGTATCGCGTGATCGAAGTGGACGCCACCACCGGCAAGGCGCGCGCGGCGATCGAAGAGCGCATGCCCACCTTCTTCGAGTATTCGGCAAAGAAGTTCCGCTTCGACCTCGACGACGGCCGAGAGGTCGTGTGGATGTCGGAACGGGATGGGTGGAATCATCTCTATCTGTACGATGGCGCCACGTCGCGAGTGAAGCAGCAGATCACGAAGGGGGCGTGGCTCGTGCGCAGCGTGGAGTGGGTGGACACGCTGGCGCGACAGGTGGTGTTCAGCGCGAGTGGCATGTTGCCCGGGCAGGATCCGTACTTCGTGCACTACTATCGCGTGAACCTGGATGGCAGCGGCCTTACGGCGCTCACCGAAGGCGAGGGAACGCATACCGTCACGTTCTCGCCGGACCGGCAGTTCTACGTGGATATGTGGTCGCGTGTGGACCTGCCGCCTGTCATGCAGCTACGCCGCACGAGCGATCGCCACGTGGTGATGGAGCTGGAGCGCGCGGACGCCACGGCCTTGCTCGCGACCGGGTGGCGTCCGCCAGAGGTGTTCACCGCGAAGGGCCGCGATGGCAGCACCGATATCTGGGGCGTGATCATCCGGCCGACCAACTTCGATCCATCGCGCCGCTACCCGGTGATCGAGAACATCTACGCCGGCCCGCAGGGATCGTTCGTGCCCAAGACCTTCGGCACGCAGCTCGCAATGCAGACGCAGGCCGAACTCGGCTTCATCGTCGTGCAGATCGACGGCATGGGCACCTCGAACCGGTCGAAGGCGTTTCACGACGTGGCGTACAAGAATCTCGGCGACGCCGGCTTTCCCGACCGGATTCTCTGGCACCGCGCGGTCGCGGCGAAGTATGCGTCATACGATGTGTCGCGGGTTGGCATCTATGGCACGTCGGCCGGCGGCCAGAACTCCATGGGTGCGCTGCTCTTCCATCCCGAGTTCTACTCGGCGGCCGTGTCAGCGGCTGGCTGCCACGACAACCGCATGGACAAGATCTGGTGGAACGAGCAGTGGATGGGCGAGGTGGGTCCGCACTACTCGGCCGCGTCGAATGTTGACAATGCCCACCGGTTGCAGGGCAAGCTGCTGCTGATAGTTGGGGAGATGGACATGAACGTCGATCCCGCGTCCACGTTCCAGGTGGTGAACGCGCTCATCAAGGCGAACAAGCAGTTCGACCTGCTGGTGGTGCCGGGCATGGGCCACAGCTCCGGTGGGGCGTACGGCGAGCGGAAACGCTTCGACTTTTTCGTGCAGCACCTGATGGGCGGCGAGCCCCCCGATCGCAATCGCAGGTCCGCCGCGGCGCCCGCGTCGCCAGACCTTTCCTCGCCCGAGATGCGGCGCGCGATGTTGTTGCATCCGGAGCATCCGTTCTGGCGCACCACGGCCCCCGATACCGTCCGCGCCCGCTTCGAGACGAGCCAGGGTTCATTCGTGGTGGAGGCGTACCGGGCGTGGGCGCCGCTGGGCGTGGATCGCTTGTACAACCTGGTGCGCGCCGGCTACTTCGATGACTCGCGATTCTTTCGGGTGCGGAAGGAGTACATCGCACAGTTCGGCATTGCGGGCGACCCGCAGGTGGCGCGCGTATGGGAGAACCAGGCCATCGCCGACGATGAGCCGGGCATGAAGAACACGCGCGGTACCGTCGCCTTCGCCATGCGGGGGCCCAACGACCGGCGCACCCAGCTCTACGTGAACCTCGCGGACAACGTGCGAAATGACGCTGACGGATTCTCCATCCTCGGCCGTGTGGTGGAGGGGATGACAGTGCTCGACCGTCTGCACGCGGGCTACGACGAGGGCGCCGGCGGCGGCATGCGGGGCGGGCGCCAAGGAGAAATCTTCAGCGGGGGCAACGCGCACCTCGACCAGGCCTATCCGCGGCTCGACCGGCTCATTCGGGCCACGCTGCTGCCGGTGCGTTAGGCCATGACGCGCCACGCGCCCGGCATGAGGCCAGGCGCGTGGGGTGTAGCGGTTGGCGTGGCGCGTGTAGCGCCCGCCGCCTAACGCCGCCTAACGCCGCCTAACGCCGCTTACGTGGCTTCGCCGGCTTCGTCGTCTTTGTCTTTCGCTTTGTCTTTGGAGCCGGCACCTTGTCGTCCGCCGCGCTCGGCACCTTGTCGTCCGCCGCGCTCGGCACCTCGTCGACGGGTGTTGCGCTGCTCTCGACGTCCGCGTCCGGCATGACAGATGCCGCCGCTGCGACCTCGTGTCGATCCTCCGCGGGCGCGGCGCTGGCCGGCGCGGGCCGCTCGAACGGCATCATCTTGAAAAACACCGTCGCCAGCGGCGGCAGCGTGATGGACACGGAATACGGACGTCCGTGCAGCGGGACCGGCTCGGCATCCACTCCGCCAAAGTTCCCCCAGCCAGCGCCGCCGTACTCGGTGGCATCGCTGTTGAGCACTTCCGTCCACCGGCCGCTTGCCGGAACCCCGATGCGGAACTCGCGGCGCGGCACCGGCGTGAAGTTGCAGGCCACGAGAACCGTGTCCTTGTCCCGGTCCTTTCCGAAACGGAGGAGACTCACGATGCTCTGTTCGACATCGTTGCAGTCCACCCACTCGAAGCCCGACGGCGCTGCGTCGAGCTGGTGCATGGCCGGCTCATCGCGGTAGAGGGCGTTGAGGTCAGCCATGAACGACTGGATGCCGGCGTGCTCCGGCAGCTGCAACAAATGCCAGTCAAGGCTCGCGTCGTGGTTCCATTCACGATGCTGGCCGAACTCGCATCCCATGAACAGCAGCTTCTTTCCCGGCTCCGCGTACATGTAGCCGAGCAGGAGGCGCAGGTTGGCGCGCTTCTGCCAGGGGTCGCCCGACATCTTGTTGATGAGCGAGCCCTTGCCGTGCACCACCTCATCGTGGGAAATGGGCAGGACGTAGTTCTCCGAGAAGGCATACATCATCCGGAAGGTGAGCTTCTGGTGATGGTATTTCCGGAAAAGGGCGTCCTGGGCGAAGTACTTGAGCGTGTCGTGCATCCAGCCCATGTCCCACTTCATGCCGAATCCGAGTCCGCCCAGGTACACGGGGCGCGAGACCATCGGCCACGCGGTGGAATCCTCGGCGATCGTGTGCGTTCCGGGGTGATCCCGGTAGACGCTTTCGTTCAGGCGGCGCAGGAAGTCGATCGCCTCGAGATTCTCGGAGCCGCCGAAGCGGTTGGGCAGCCACTCGCCTTCCTTGCGGCTGAAGTTGAGGTTGAGCATCGATGCCACCGCGTCCACCCGCAGGCCGTCGGCGTGATACGCCTCCAACCAGAAGAGCGCGTTGCTGCGCAGGAAGTTCTGGACCTCGTAGCGGCCGTAGTTGAAGATGTTGCTGTCCCAGTCCGGCTGGTGTCCGAGCCGCGGATCGGCGTGTTCGTAGAGATGCGTGCCGTCGAAGAACGCGAGTCCGTGGGCGTCGCGCGGAAAGTGCGAGGGCACCCAGTCGAGAATGACGCCGATGCCCCGCTGGTGCAGGGTGTCCACGAGGAACATGAAATCCTGCGGCGTGCCGTACCGGCCCGATGGCGCGAAGTAGCCGGTGATCTGGTAGCCCCACGATCCGTAGAAGGGGTGTTCCATGACCGGCATGATTTCCACGTGCGTGAAGCCCATGCGCTGGACGTAATCGGCCAGCCGCGGCGCGATCTCGCGATAAGTGAGCGAGCGCCCGCCGTCCTCCGGTACGCGCATCCACGACCCCAAATGAACTTCGTAGGCTGACATCGGCTGCTCGAGCGCGTTCGACAACTCGCGCTTGCGAATCCACGCACTGTCGCCCCACTCGTAGCCGAGGTCCCAGACGATGGAACCCTTGTCCGGCGCAGACTGCTGCCGGAATCCGTAGGGGTCCGCCTTGTCGCCGTGGAACCCGCCGCGACGGCCGACGATGTGGTACTTGTATATCGTGCCGACGTGGACGCCGGGGATGAAGACTTCCCAGATTCCGGAGTTGCCATGCACGCGCATCGGATGCCGGTCGTTGCGCCAGCCGTTGAAGTCACCGATGACGGATACGGACGCGGCGTTCGGGGCCCAGACGGAGAAGTACGTGCCCTCCTGCCCGTGGGCATGGTGAGGGTGCGCCCCGAGCACACGGTGCGCGCGATCGAGCGTGCCCTCGTTGAAGAGGTGCACCACGTTCTCGTCCAGCAGCGTGACGTCGTGTCGCGGATGGCCGACCGATCCGTCTTCGTATCCTCGTGCAGGCTTCATTCGATCTCCTCATGGCAGACCGCCGGCGCAGGTGGTGGCGTCGGGCGGCGAACGCAAACGTTCGTGAGCCGCAGCCGCTGCGCCACATGTGGCTAACCGACGAGACCCGCGTGGGTGGCTCAAAGCGGCCTGGTCCGGCGGTCGCGTCCCTGATGGACGCACCCTCGGATATTCACGATGGGCCGCTGGCAGGGGTCTCCGTTCAACGTACCCTCTTGAACATCTGGATCGCCAGCGGGTCGGTCACTCCGCTCGTTGTGCAGCGGCGCCGGCTGGCGCGCGAGCCGACCCCTCCGAGCCCACCGCAGCTGCCGCAGCTTGCCGCTGGCGGCCTCGCGCGCGATGTGCCCTGCGCGCGTGCCAACGAGGATGCCACTAGCACGCCGGTCCTCGGTCGTTAGGATACCGAGGGTGGTGGGCCGGCCCCGAATGGCCTCTCCGCGACCTACCTTCCGGAATCATGCATCTGGAGCGCAGGCAACCCGAACGGGAAGCCCGCGCGCATCGAGCGGATTGTCGAAGGAAAACTCGAACGTCTCCCCACATGAACTTTGCGCGCGCCACACGGATATCGCCCGAACACATCGCTGCAGCGGGCGGTCACCTTCCGCCCGATGCGCGCCGCTCACCGGCGCCGCGCGCGCGCGCGCATTCAGCGCAGTCCCGGACTGCACTTGCCGAGTGGCGCACTCGACGGTGTGCAAGACCCGTTGCCGTGGGGCGGCTGCTGTCGTACTTCGCGTTCGTCGTGACCATCTCGGCGTGCGCTGACGTCACGGCCCCCGCCGCTCGCGCGATGGTGGATGCGAGGGAGACACGCGCGCTCTCTGCCACCGCAGGGGTGACATACTTCCTGAACGTCAGTGGCAACGATGCGAACCCGGGCACGTCGCCCGCCACGGCCTGGCGCAGCGTGGGCGCCGTCAATGCGCGGTCGTTCAACCCCGGCGATCGCATCCTCTTCCGAAAAGGCACGATCTTTCCCGGTGCACTGGCATTCGGCCCCGACGACCATGGGACGGCGGTCTCCCCCATCGTGATCGGCACGCATGGCGTGGGTCGCGCCACGATCGACGGAGGAAGCGGCACGGCAATCCGCATCTACAACACCTCTGGCTTCGAGATCCGGAACATCGAGGTGATCGGATCTGGATACGCTACCAACACCGGCAGCGGCATCGACATCTATTCCGATCTCCCGGGCGGGGTGAAGCTTCCCTACATCGTGCTGGACAGTGTGGAAGCCAGCGGCTTCGGCCAGTTTGGGGTGGTGCTCGGAAGCTGGAACGGGATGACGGGATTCTCGGATGTGCGCATGACGTCCAGCGACGCGCACGGCAACGGGCGCGGCGGCTTTGCCACTTACGCGGAACTGCCCTACACGCACCGCAACGTGTATCTCGGCCATCTCGACGCACACGACAATCCCGGCATTGCGGGCCTCCCGGGAAATAGCGGGAGTGGAATTGTCCTGGGAGGCGTCTCCGGCGGGACCATCGAGCGTTCGGTCGCGCACGACAATGGCGCCCTCTGCGATGCGGCGGAGGGTCCGGTGGGGATATGGACGTACGATTCCGAGGGTGTCGTGATCCAGTACAACGAGTCCTACGCCAATCGCACGAATGGACCGGCGGATGGCGGGGGATTCGATCTTGACCAGAACACGCGGAACTCGCTGCTGCAATACAATTATTCGCACGGCAACGCGGGGTCGGGAATCCTGCTGGCGCATGCTCCCGCCAACGCGAATCACGCGGACAACACGGTGCGCTACAACGTGAGCGAGAACGACGGACGCTTGAATGCCGCAGCAGGCATCTCGGTGTGGGGGCGGATCATCCGCGCGGAGATCTACAACAATTCGGTGTATGTCTCGCCTTCGGCGACCGGGACGCCGCGGGCCATGATCGTGCACAATGCGTCGATTCCCGGGCAGTTCGCGCAGAGCGTGCACGTGCGAAACAACATCTTCTATGCAGCTGGTGGCCTGCCGGTGCTCTGGGTGTCCAGTGGGCAGCTCACGGGCGCGGTGGACCTGCGCTTCCAGATGAACGACTACTTCGCTGACGCGGCGCCGCCCGTATTCGCGTGGGGCGCGACGACGTATTCGGGGCTGGCCTCGTGGCGCATCGGCAGCGGGCAGGAGATGCTGGGTACGGTGAAGTTGGGTGGGCAGCGGGATCCGGAGTTCCTGGCTCCGGGAGGGGGAGGGACCATTGGTAATGCTGACCTGCTTCATACCCTGACGGCGTACCAGCTCGAATCGTCGTCACTCCTGATCAACCGGGGATTAAACCTGCTGGCGCACTTCGGCATCAGCCCGGGAATGCACGATTTCTGGGGTGTGAGTATCGCTCAGGGATCGGGATTCGACATCGGGGCGCACGAGCGGCAGTAGCGCGCGCCGTTGTTGCGCGGCGGCCGCCCTTGTCCGGAGGTTCCGCGATCGCCAGGCCGCATGTGGCGAGCGCACTTCGCCTCTGTGGCCTTCAGGAAACATCCGGTGCCCCCGGCGCGGTCGCGTCAGCCGTCCAGCAGCAAGGCATCTGCTTATGTGGACTGAAGATCCGCAGCGCCTCTCATGCCGCCCGTCACCTGCAGCGACTGGGGCACAACAGATGCAAAGCTCCACTCATCACGGTACCTCCGAAAAGGCGACGCGAACGCGAGTTCGCCGCGCAAAGACTGGAGTCTCGTTTGCGCCGAGACCGTCCAGCTGCCGAAGGGGAGCCTCCCGCCTCCTGCCCCGCGCCTGCGTGGGTCAGTCAATCTGTCCCCCCGGAGGAACTGCTAATGAAAGCGACACGTTGGCTCCCCGTCTCCTCGGCTGCGCTCGCGCTGGCCCTGAGCGCCTGCGCCGATCAACCCACCGGAGTGAAGAATCCATCCACGTTCATCTCCACGCTCGCGTCGAAAGCGCCGTCTATGGCCGTCTCGGGGGGACCCAACCTGAGTGACTACCTGACCTTCCAGGGCGAGGTATGGATCTGCAAGGACGGCAATCAGCCGGGCACGAGCTTCGCCATT
>JBDSVW010000450.1:0-16120 GCA_039927015.1 Gemmatimonadaceae bacterium
GATGCGCCGAAACACCAGCGACGCCATCGGCGCCACCACCACGATCGGATACACCAGGAGCCAGCCGGCGGCCAATCCGACGGTGCCCCAATGGCTGCCGGTGTAGAACGCAATCGGCATGATAATGGCACCCGCCACACTGACCTGCATGGCACGCCTGTTCTCGCCGATCACGGTGAGAATCTGCGGCAGGATAGGCGTCACGGAGCGGATCGCGGCAGCGATGGAGAGCAGCTGCAGCGGTGCGATCATCACCCGCCACTTCTCCCCGAGTGCGAGGAGCACCACGTCCTCCGCCACCAGGCCGAGCCCGATGGTGGTCGGGAACGTGGCCAGAGCGAGCGCCTCCGTAATCCGCAGCAGGTAGCGTCGCAGCGCGGGCTTGTCCCGCTGCGCCGCCGACAAAATGGAGGGCGTGACGCGGCCGACGAGGCTCGTGATTTTCTCGATGGGAGCGCTGGCCAGGTCCCATCCGAACTTGTAGGCCCCCAATGGATCCTTGCCGAGCACCTTGCCCGCCACGAAGAAGTCCGCGTTCTGGTACGCATACCACGCCAGCCGGCCCGTGATAGTCTGGCGGCTGAAGTGCACGGCGGGAGCGAGCGTTTTCCATTTGGGCCAGCGAAACGGAAGGCGTTGCAGCCGCAGGATGCCCGCGGTGGAAAAGATGGCGCCCAGCACCGCGCTCAGCACCAGGGTCCAGTAGCGGAAGCCTAGGTACGCGAACAGCACGGAACCCGCGGCCAGGGCCAGCGCTTGCACTCCGTCGTTGATGGCCAGGTCCCGGAAGCGCATGTCACGCTGCAGGAGCGCCTGCGGGACCACCCGCGCGCCGGTGATGAGGAAGATCGACCCCATCGCAATAATGACCATCGTGAGCTGCGGCGCATCGAAGAACGACGCCAGCGCCGGCGCCACGGCGCAGGAGATCACGAAGCTCGCCACGCCGAACATCATCGAGAGCGTGTTGATCTGGGCGTGATCGTCCGGGGTCAGCTCGCGCAGCGAGATGATCGTCGTGCCTATCCCGAACTCGCTCAGGAGGGTGACCATTCCGAGGTACATCGCCGCCAGTCCCACCAAGCCGTAGTCGGCCGGCGTGAGCAAGCGGGCGACCACCAGCGTGCTCACCCACGTCAGGAGCTGGGTGAGCCACTTGATCGAGCCCATCCACGCGACCCCGTGGGTGAGGGAACGGTCGAGGTGGGCGCGGTCGGTCCGTTCGGAGGGCGAGGGCTCGCGGGGTTCTTGAGACGGTCCCGGGGAGGAGTCCGTCTCTGTCATGTCCGTCCCTCGGTCGTCGCAACCCGCTGCCGCGCGTCGCGATGCGGGTTCCGACCCGCTACGTTGCACTCCGTCGATTTCACAGGCTTACGCACTGCTATGAAAGTCCTCGTTGTTGCTGGTGCCCGCCCCAACTTCATGAAAGTCGCGCCCGTTCTCTCCGCCCTCGAGAGAAGCGGCCACGAGCGCGTGTTCGTGCATACCGGTCAGCATTATGACGCGTCAATGTCCGATGCGTTTTTCGATGACCTGGGACTTCCGGCGCCCGACAGTCACCTGGGCGTCGGCTCGGGATCCCACGCCACGCAGACGGCGAAGGTCATGGAGGCGTTCGAGCCCGTGCTCGAAGCGGCGCGCCCCGACTGGATGGTCGTGGTTGGCGACGTGAACTCCACCCTCGCCTGTGCGCTGGTCGCGTCCAAGCTGCGTGATCGTGTCGGCTGTCGTATCGCTCACGTCGAGGCCGGACTGCGAAGCAACGACTGGGCCATGCCCGAGGAGGTCAACCGCGTGCTGACCGACCGGCTGAGTGACCTGCTGCTCACCCCGTCGCCCGATGCGGAACCGAACCTGCTGCACGAGGGCATCGACGCGTCGCGCATCGTCTTCGTCGGCAACGTGATGATCGACTCGTTGTTGCGCATGCTGCCGCGCGCACGCGCGCTCAACGTACCGGGATCCCTTGGCGTGACTGTCGGGAAGTACGCGGTCGCCACATTGCATCGTCCCTCGAACGTGGACGTGGCCGAGCAGCTGGCGGTGATTCTTACGGCGTTCGGCGAGGTGGCGCGCGACTTTCCCGTGCTGCTTCCCATGCATCCTCGCACGCGCGAGCGAGTGCAGGCCTTCGGACTCGAGTCGCTGTTGAAGCCACTCAAGGTACTCGAGCCCCTGGGATACACGGAGATGCTGGGCCTCCAGTCCGAAGCGGCGGTCGTCCTCACCGATTCGGGAGGCATCCAGGAGGAGAGCACGGTGCTTGGCATTCCGTGCGTGACGCTGCGGGAGTCCACCGAGCGTCCGGTGACCGTCACCGAGGGCACCAACCGGCTTGCGCCGTGGCCCCTGACGCACGCGCGCATCATGGAGACCGCGCGTGCAGCAATCGCGTCGGGCCGAGTGGCGGTTTGCGAGCGCGCCCCCGACGGCTGGGATGGCCGAGCGGGAGAACGTGTGGTCGCCGCTCTCGAACACGCCGGCGCGGAGGCCAACGCGCCGGCCTAACGGGAAATCGAGGCGGGCGGTGCTTCCAGCGCTTCGGGGTGCTCACGCAGCCATTCCCACAGTCGCGCGATGCCCTCGGCGAGCGATACGGGAGGTGCGTAGCCAAGCACCGCGCGCGCGCGCTCCAGGGAGGCGAGCGAATCCCGGATGTCCCCGGCGCGAGGGGGGCGGTGCGTCACCTCCACCGATCGTCCCGTGACTTCGCCGACCAGGTGCACCAGGTCGAGCAGCGAGGTCCGTGCACCAGCGCCCACGTTTACCATATGGCCGTTCACGCGCTCGGCCGGTTGCGTGGCGGCCAGCACGTTGGCCAGCAGCACGTTGTCCACGTACGTGAAGTCTCGCGTCTGAAGCCCGTCGCCGAAGACGCCCATCGGCACGCCGCTCACCGCCGCACGGAACAGTGCGGGCACGACCGCCGCGTAGGGGCCATTCGGATCCTGGCGAGGCCCGAACACGTTGAAGTAGCGCAGGGCGACGCCTTCGATAAGTCCCGCCCGCGCGTAAGCCATCGTGTAGAGCTCGCCGGAGAGCTTCGCCGCCGCATACGGAGAACGCGGCAGCGGTTCCATGTGCTCCGCCTTGGGCAGTTCGGGCGTGTCACCGTACGCCGACGAGGAGCCGGAGTAGACGACGCGTCGTACGCCGTTTGCGCGCGCGGCTTCCAGCACGTTCATCGTCGCATTCACGTTGTTTTCGTGACTGCCGATGGGATCCTGCATGGACCGCGGCACGCTGGGCAGCGCCGCGACATGAAAGACGACCTCGACGCCGCGCGTCACCTCGCTGCAGGTGGCGGGATCGCGCAGGTCTCCTTCCACGAAATCGATATCACCCTCGATCTCCGTGAGGTTGCGGCGGAAACCAGTCGAGAGATTATCGACTACGCGGACCTCGTGTCCCAACGCCAACAGGTGCCTGGTGAGATTGCAGCCGATGAATCCGGCGCCACCGGTGACAAGCGTGCGAAGTGAAGGTGACATTCGAGAAGAGGATCGGAAAGAGAATCAGGTGGATGACGTGCTATTCAGGGCGCAATTGCCGCACCAGCGCCCCCGACGGAAGCCCCGTCCGCCGCGGTGTGGACGGGTTGCTACACCACGCGGGTCGCTCGGCGAGGCTGCGCCACGCAAAGTAGCGCCTGTGACTGACTTTTCGGACGGCTGGGCGGAACTCCTCTTGCTCATCGGTGGATCAACGGCGGACGACGTGGCCACTTCCGGTGCCAGGTCGAGCGCCGAGGGCGTGCAACCGAGAGCGGGCGAACGGGTTACGAGTCACCACCCTCGCCAGTCCGCCCCCCGGGTGCTTACTTGCGGCGCCCGTTCACCCGCGTACCGAGAGTGAAGCTTCGTGCTGACAGTGGCCGCGATCTGCGGTATGTCCATTGTGATCATTTGGTTCGGCTACCCCCTCGCGGTAGGCGCACTGGCGGCCGTTTTTGGGCGATCTTGGCAAAATCAAGAGCCACAGCAAGGTCACGTAAGCGTCATTATTGCGACACGAGATTCCGCTGAAGTTGTGCGGGAAAGGGTCCGCGACCTTCTGGAATCAGATTATCCGCCAGAGCTGCTGCAAGTCGTCGTCGCGCTCGACCCTGAGGGAGCGCTCAGCCCAACGGATTTGCGAAGCACCTTCGATGAGCGCGTCGTTCTCGTGACTGGCGAGGCGCCGGGGGGCAAGGCTTGCAACCTTAACGCGGGCGTGGCGGCCAGTCGGGGGGAGATCCTCGTCTTCTCCGACGCCGCACAGCGTTTCGAGCGCGACACCATCTCCCGTTTGGTGGCGGCACTCGGCGATCCCCGGCTGGGCGCAGTGTCCGGCGCCCTGCACATCGGGCGGGACGGTGCGCCTGCCAATCTCTCCGAGCGGTACTGGATCTTGGAACGCTGGCTGCGCTTGCAGGAGTCCCGGCTGCACTCCGCCATTGGTGTCACCGGCGCGGTGTACGCCATGCGACGTGCCGCCTGGCACCCCCTCCCCGCGGGCCTCATCCTGGACGACGTGTACGCGCCCATGAATCTCGTGCTGCGCGGCTATCGCGTGGGATTCGAGCCGCGCGCCGTGGCATACGACGAGCGCCGCTTCGCGCCAGGCCAGGAATTGCGCCGGAAGGCGCGCACGCTCACCGGGGTGTTGCAGCTCTGCATGTGGCTGCCCGACGTGCTCGTGCCGTGGCGCAATCCCGTCTGGCTGCAGTTCGTCTTCCACAAGCTGCTTCGCCTGCTCACGCCGTACCTCCTGCTGGGGATGGCGCTGTCCCTGACGATTGCCGCCGGTCAGTCGTTAGGCGCCGGACGGCCGATGTGGTCCGCGGGTGTCGTGGCGGCCTTCGTTGCCACGCTGGCGCTCGTCTTCGCCGCCAGTCGCCGCCTGCGAGCGGGCGTGCAAATGGCGGCAGCGATGCAGGTGGCGATGGTGCGCGCCACCATCAATGGCCTGCGGGGACGGTGGGATGTCTGGAGTCGTTAGGCCCGCCGCGGTCCCCGCCGCCCACGCGCGCCCGCTGCGCGTCTGTCTCGTCGGGCCGTCGCTCGACATCCTCGGCGGGCAGGCGATCATCCTCGACCGCCTGCGGCGCGGGCTGGAATCCGTGCCCGGACTCGAGGTGTCGTTTCTGCCGGTCAACCCGCGACTTCCCGGCCCGCTCGCCGCGCTGCAACGCGTGAAGTACGTGCGGACGGTCGTCACCACGATTGCCTACGTCGCATCCCTGCTGCGCCACCTGCGTCACGTAGACGTGGTGCACGCCTTCTCGGCGTCGTACTGGTCTTTCCTGCTGGCCCCCGTGCCCGCGATCTGCGTGGGACGGCTCTTCGGCAAGGCGGTCATCCTCAACTATCGCAGCGGCGAGGCCGACGATCACCTGGCCAACTGGACGTCCGCGACCCGCTTCGCCCGCCTGGCGCATGCGATCGTGGTGCCGTCCGACTACCTCGTTGATGTGTTCGCCCGCTATGGCCTCCGCGCCCGCTCCATCTTCAACTTCGTGGAGACGGAGCGCATTCCCTTCAGGTCGCGCGGCGGCGCGCGCCTGCAATTTCTCTCCAACCGGAACCTCGAGCCGCTCTACAACGTGGGCTGCTCGATTCGCGCATTCGGCCAGGTGCAACGCGACGTGCCCGATGCGGAGCTGAGCATCGCCGGCGATGGCGCGGAGCGCCCGCGCCTCGAAGCGCTGGTGCGCGAACTCGGCCTGCGACACGTTCGCTTTCTTGGACGGGTACCACCCACCGAGATGCCAGCGTTGTATGACGCCGCCGACGTGTACATCAATTCGCCCGATATCGACAACATGCCCAATTCCATCATCGAGGCGTTCGCCGCCGGATTGCCGGTCGTAACCACCGATGCGGGGGGCATTCCCTACATCGTACGGCACGAGTCGAACGCGCTGATGGTGGCCAGCGGCGATGCCGATGCGCTGGGCAGGGCAGCACTGCGTCTCGTGCAGGAGCCGGCGCTCGCGGAGCGACTGGCCGCGGTCGGACGCACGGAATGTCTCGAGCGCTACGTGTGGCCTGCCGTGCGCGACGCCTGGATGCGACTCTATCGCGACGTCGCGCGGCAGGCGCGTGGCGCGTCGCTGCCCTCGCAACCCGACGCCGCCTGAATCATGCCGATCCTTCGCGTGTTGCAGAAGCTGCGAGGACGGTCGCTGGCGGAGCTGCGCGAGCGCGCGGGCCAGCGCCTGGCGATCATCGCCGAGCGCGCGAGAGTGCGGGACGTAGGCGAGCCGACCGATGCGATGCTGCGCGGCCGACTGGTTGCCGGCGCGAACCGCGCGGACCTGCCGCGACTCGCGGCCGCCATCCGCGATGGCGATCGTCCGGCCTTCTTTCCGGGAGTCGCGGCACTCGCGGACACCACTCGCCTCGTGCGGCGGCGCTGGCCAGGGCGCGAAGGGGAGATCATCCGCGTTGCGGAGGAGGTCCTGTGCGGGCGCTTTTCGTTGCTCGGGCACGAGTCGCTCTCCTTCGGCGAGCCCATCGACTGGGCGTTCGATCCGTTGCTGCGCGTCCGGGCGCCCTGCGCGCACTGGAGCGCCATCGCATACCTGGACCCGCGGGTCGCCGGCGACCACAAGCTCGTGTGGGAGCTCAACCGCCACCAGTTCCTCGTGACGCTCGGCCAGGCGTACGCGCTCACGGGCGACGAGCGCTACGCGACGCGCGCCGCCGAACTGCTCGCGTCGTGGATGGACGCCAACCCGCCGAAGGACGGGGTCAACTGGGCCAGCAGTCTCGAAGTCGCCTATCGGTCGATCGCGTGGACCTGGGCGCTGCGGTTCTTCCGTGGCGCACCGTCCATGCACGACGCGCTCATCGTGCGCATGCTCAAGTTCCTCGATGTGAGCGGCCGGCACCTGCAACGCTTTCTCTCCACCTACTTCAGCCCCAATACCCACCTCACGGGCGAGGCGCTGGGGCTGCTGTACATCGGCACACAGTTCCCCGAGCTGAAGGACGCCCCTGCGTGGACGGCGCTGGGATGGCGCATCCTGACGTCGCAATTGTCGCGGCAGGTGCGCACGGACGGTACGTACTTCGAGCAGGCCACGTACTACCACCGGTACACCTGCGACATCTATATCCATGCGCGCATCCTGGGGCAGGCCCACGCGCTGGGCGGGCTCGAGCAGGTGGACCGCGCGCTGGAGCGACTGGCCACCTTTCACGCCTGGACGGCCCGTGCCGACGGCACCATGCCGCTCTTCGGCGATGAGGATGGGGGGCGACTGCTCGTCCTCGATGGCCGCCCAGTGGATGACGTGCGCGCGACCGTGGCCTCCATCGCGACCGTCCTGCGGCAGGGAAGGCTGGCGAGCGCCGCGGGCGATGCGTCCGACGAACTGGCGTGGATGCTGGGGTCGGCTGGGGTGGAGACATGGGACGCGCTGTCGCGGCACACGCCGCCGGCCACCGCGAAGGCCTTCCCCGACGGTGGTTTCTTCATCATGCGCGACGGCTGGGATGCGGAGAGCGCCGTGCTCACGTTCGACTGCGGCCCGTTAGGCGCGGCCAACGGGGGGCACGCGCACGCCGATACGCTGGCCATCGACCTCGCGATCGGCAATCGGGCGGTGTTCGTCGACGCGGGGACGGTGAGCTATACCACGTCGCCGGCGGAGCGCGACACCATGCGCTCATCACTGGTGCACAACACCCTGACGCTGGACGGCGTGTCATCGTCGGAGCCGGCGGGCGCCTTCCAGTGGCGCCAGATGACCGCGGGAGTGCTCGACGCGTGGAGCGTGACGCGAGCCGGCACGCTGGTGGAGGGCCACCACGACGGATACGAGCGGCTGCCCCAGCCCGCCCGGCACTCGCGGATGGTGCTGGCGGCCCGTGACGCGTGGTGGATCATCCGGGATCTGGTGGAGAGTACCGGAGAGCACGACGCGGTCGTCACCTTTCAGTGCGCCGCCGGGCTCGACGTGTCGGCGGACGGCGACACGGTGCGCATTCGGGACGATGGGCGGCTCGTGGCGTCGGTCGTGGCATTAGACTCCGGAGGTCGGTGGGTGCTCGACGATGGGATTGCCTCGCGGCGATATGGGTCGCGCGAACTCGGACGACGGGCACGGTATGCGTTGCGCACGCGGGGGAATACCCAGGTGGTGTTCGTCGTCAACCGGGGCGCGCAGGCCGTGGCCGTGTCGAGCGAGTCACATCAGGCGCGAGCCGCCGTACGACTGCGGGGAGCGACGCACGATGACCTGGTGCTCTTCGAGCCAGCGGCCACTGCGGCGGTGGAGGGCGTGAGGACCGATGCACGCGTGCTCTGGTTGCGGCGACGCGCCGCAGACGGACGCGTGGAGTCGCTGCTGGCCGTGGGCGGCTCGATGGTGGAGTTGGATGGAGTGTCTGTCGCGGGAACGGAGGGCGCGGGAGTGAGCGCCGTCCGCGCCGGCGGCGAGTGGCGGGTCGCGCCGGCCGGCGCCCGGGACGGATCAACCGCCGGTTTCCAAACCTAACGAGAGGACGTCGCGCGACATGTGCGGGATTTGCGGGATGGTCACGGGACCAGGCAGCGCGCGCACCATCCGGCGCGAGCAGGTGGACAGCATGTGCCGGTCCATCGCGCACCGGGGCCCCGACGGCGCGGGCGTCTTCATGGAGCCCGGCGTCGCGCTGGGCCACCAGCGGCTGAGCATCGTGGACGTGGCGCATGGGGCGCAGCCGATGGCGTCGCAGGACGGGCGCTACCAGATCGTCTACAACGGCGAGGTCTACAATCATCCGCTGCTCATGCCGGAGTTGCAGGCAGCGGGGGTGACGTACCGCACGCACTGTGATACCGAGACCGTGCTGCACCTGTACGAGCGAGAGGGCCGGGCGCTGCCGAAGCTCTTGCGCGGCATGTTCGCGTTCGCCATCTGGGACCGCACGACGCGGGAACTCTTCATCGCGCGCGACCGGCTGGGCGTGAAGCCGCTGTACTACGCGCACCTTGCCGACGGCTCGCTGCTGTTCGGCTCCGAGATCAAGGCGCTGCTGGCCTCCGGCGAGATCCGGGCGGCCCTCAATGTCGCCGCGCTCCCGGACTACCTCGCGAACCATGCGCCGTCGGGCGACGAGACGATGTTCGCGGGCATCCGCCGGCTGCCGCCGGGCCACACGCTGCTCTGGCGCAACGGGACGATCGAGATTGCGCAGTACTGGGACCTCACCTACGCGGAGGGCACGCTGGAGGAACGCTCCGACGCCTCGCTGGTGGAGGAGTACCGGGAGCGCTTTCGCGCGGCCGTCCGCATGCGCCTCATGGCCGACGTCCCGTTAGGCATGTTCCTGTCCGGTGGCATCGACTCGGCGGCCATCACGGCCATGATGAGCCAGATGGTCGACGAGCCGATCAAGACGTTTTCGGTGGCGTTCGCCGAGCGCGAGGCGAATGAACTCGTCTACGCCCGCATGGTGGCGGAGCGCTACGCCACCGACCACCATGAGGTGGTCGTCAGCCCCGGCGACTTCTTTGCCGCGCTGCCGAAGCTCATCTGGCACGAGGATGAGCCGATCGCGCATCCGTCGAGCATCGCCCTCAACTTCGTCTCGCGCCTGGCGGCGGAGCGGGTGAAGGTCGTGCTGACGGGGGAGGGAAGCGACGAGACGCTCGCCGGATACAACCGCTATCGCGTCACGATCTTCAACTCGTTGCTTGGGGCACGCTACAACCGGTATGCGCCGCGGTCGCTGCGCACCGCAGTCCGCAGCGGCATCAGCGCGCTGCCGTCGTCCACGGGATTGCGGTGCAAGCTGGAACGCACCTTCCTGTACCTGCCCAGCGACCTCGATACGATCTACTTCGACAACTTCGCCGTCTTCGGCCGCGCGCGTCAGGCCGAACTCCTGTCCCCCGGCATGCGCGAGCAGGTGCACGGCATCGATCCATATGCCGCGCACCACGCCGCGCTCTCGCGCGCCGACGCGAAGTCCCTGCTCAACAAGCTGCTGTACGCCGACACGCGCACGTACCTGCACGAACTGCTGATGAAGCAGGACCAGATGAGCATGGCCGCCTCCATCGAGAGCCGGGTGCCCTTCCTTGACCATCCGCTGGTGGAGTTCGCCGCCGCCCTCCCGTTGCGCATGAAGCTGCGCGGCGTCACGACCAAGTTCATCCTGCGCGAGGCCATGAAGGATTTGCTCCCGGCGGAGATCCTCAGCCGCAAGAAGATGGGATTCCCGGTGCCGGTGGGGGCCTGGTTCGCGGGCGCGTACCGGCACGTGGTCGACGAGTTCGTCCTCTCGCCGCGCGCGGCGGCCAGGGGCCTCTTCGACATGAACGCGGTGAGCCTGATGGTCGATCGTCACCTGAGCGGAAAGCAGAAGCATGACGAACGCCTCTGGGCGCTCGTCAACCTCGAGATCTGGCAGCGCATCTTCCTCGACGGAGAACCCGTCGAGTCGATCTCGCTCGCTGCCTGACGATTCGCGACCGCCCATGCACATCCTCTGGCTCAAGACAGAACTGCTGCACCCCGTCGACAAGGGCGGGAAAATCCGCACGTACCAGACGCTGAAGCACCTCAAGGCATCGCACGAGGTCACCTACCTCTGTCTCGACGATGGCAGCGGCGCACCCGACGCCGAGGCACTCGCCGCCGAGTACTGTCACACGCTCATCACCGTGCCCTTCTCGGCGCCATCCAAGGGCACCGCCGCGTTCTACGGCGACCTCGCCCGCAATGTCTTCTCCACGCTGCCGTATGCAGTGGCGAAGTACCGGTCGCCCGCCATGCGCGAGGCCATTCTGCGCGTGGTGCGGGAGCAGGCGGTGGACCTCGTGATCTGCGACTTCCTGAGTCCAGGTCCCAACGTGCCCGACGGCCTGGGCGTGCCCACGGTGCTCTTCCAGCACAACGTGGAGGCCGCGATCTGGCAACGGCATGCGTCCGTCGCCGTGCATCCGGTGAAGAAGGCCTACATGCGCGAGCAGTGGCGGAGGATGCGGGCGTTCGAGCGCCATGAGTGCCACCGCTTTCATCACGTGATCGCCGTGTCGGAGGCCGATCGTGAGGCCTTCCGCCGCGACTACGGCGTCGCCTCGGTGACCGACGTTCCGACGGGCGTGGACACGGACTTCTTCCGGCCGACTGGCAGCACGCCGGCGCGGCCGCACGAGATCGTGTTCACAGGGTCCATGGACTGGATGCCCAATGAAGACGGCATCGCGTGGTTCGTGCGCGAGGTGCTGCCGCTGGTGCAGCGCGATGTACCCGACGCCACGCTCTCCATCGTGGGTCGCAATCCCACGGCGCTCGTGCGCTCGCTGGCGGACGCCGCGCGCGGCATTGACGTGACGGGCACGGTGCCCGACATCCGGCCCTACCTGGAGCGCGCTGGCGCCATCATCGTGCCGCTGCGTGTCGGCGGCGGCACGCGCCTCAAGATCTTCGAGGCAATGGCGATGGAGCGTCCGCTGGTCTCCACCACCATCGGCGCCGAAGGCCTGCCAGTGCGGGACGGCGAAGAGCTGTGCATCGCGGACGAACCCGCCGCATTCGCCGCGGCGGTGGTGCACCTGCTGCGCACGCCCGCCGAGGGCGCCCGGCTCGGTGCCGCGGCGGCGCGGCTCGTGCGTGAGCGCTTTGGCTGGGCGCAGGTGGCGGCGCAGTTTGCAGCCGAATGCCACTCCGCGCTGGACGCCTGGCGCAAATCGGCCGCCGCGGGACGGGCGGCCTGACGACGCCGTGCCACAGGCGGCGAATCTCTCCTGACTTTATTCATTCAAAATGACTTCACGCATCAGCATTTTCGGCCTCGGGTATGTGGGCTGTGTATCGGCGGCCTGCTTTGCCCGCGAGGGCCACGAGGTGGTGGGAGTGGACGTGAATCCCTCCAAGGTCGATATGATCAATAACGGAATCTCCACCATCGTGGAGACCGGCATCGGCGAGTTGGTGCAGGAGATGCGGGCTTCAGGCCGGCTGCGCGCCACGACCGATGTGGGAGAGGCGGTGGGCGCGACCGACATCTCCCTCGTCTGCGTCGGCACGCCCAGCAAGCCGAATGGCGCGCTGGACCTGGGGTACGTGGAGCGCGTGTGCGAGGAGATCGGAGCCGCCCTCCGCGACAAGTCGACGCGGCACACCGTCATTATCCGCAGCACCGTGCTGCCGGGCAGCACCCACGTGGTGGCCATCCCCGCCCTCGAGCGCGCCTCCGGCATGAAGGCCGGACGCGACTTCGGCTACGGTATGAATCCGGAGTTCCTGCGGGAGGGCACCTCCATCAAGGACTTCTACGATCCCCCCTTCACCGTCATCGGCACGGAGGATGAGGCGACGGTTGAGGCGGTGAAAGACCTCTACGCCTCCATCGACACCCCCTTTCACGCGGTCGCGACCGGTGTCGCGGAAATGCTCAAGTACGCCTGCAACTGCTACCACGGGCTCAAGGTGGCGTTCGCCAACGAGATCGGGAACGTGGCCAAGTCGTTAGGCG
The DNA here is from genome assembly GCA_039927015.1 of Gemmatimonadaceae bacterium. Classification (GTDB taxonomy): domain Bacteria; phylum Gemmatimonadota; class Gemmatimonadetes; order Gemmatimonadales; family Gemmatimonadaceae; genus SCN-70-22. The sequence goes on from JBDSVW010000450.1 coordinate 12,456, forward strand.
TGGACAGCCATGAGGTGATGCGCCTCTTCTGCCTCGACACGAAGCTCAATGTCTCGCCGGCCTACCTCAAGCCGGGATTCGCCTTTGGCGGCTCGTGCCTGCCGAAAGACCTGCGCGGCATCACGTATCGGGCGCGCACGCTGGATGTCGAGACGCCGGTGCTCTCCGCCACGCTGGAGAGCAACCGCCGACAGATCGAGCGCGCGTTCGACCTGGTGACCTCCGCCGGCCGCAAGCGCGTGGGAGTGCTGGGGCTCGCCTTCAAGTCGGGAACGGACGACCTGCGCGAGTCACCGATGGTGACGCTCATCGAGATGCTGCTGGGCAAGGGATTCGAGGTCACCATCTACGACAAGGAAGTGCGCAGCGCACGCCTCATCGGCTCCAACAAGGAGTACATCGAGCGCGAGATTCCGCACATCTGGGAGCTGATGCGCGCCTCGGTCGAGGAGGTCCTGCAGGACGCCGAGGTGGTGCTGATCGGCAACGGCGCCGCCGAGTTCCGCCGCATCGAGCCGCTGCTCACGCCCTCCCAGCGCGTGGTGGACCTGGTGCGCATCTTTGGACCCCGTGTCTCAAACGGCACGACCTACGACGGAATCTGCTGGTAGTGCCCGCGCGCACGCCGGCCACCGCGGGGGGGGAAGGGGCGATGCGTCCCGGGCGACTGCGCGTCGTGTACTGCCTCGACTCGTTCGACGTCGGCGGCACCGAGCTGAACGCCATCCGCACGATCGAACAGATCGACCGCGACCAGTTCGACGTCTCGTTCGTGGCGCTCTCCAATCGGGGCAGCCTGGCCGAGCGCGTGCGCGCGGCCGGCGTACCCATTCACGAGTTTCCCATCCGGAGCCTCGTGAGCCCGGATACCGTGCGCACCGGGTTGCGCCTGGCGCGCTTCCTCAGGGCGCAGCGGGCGGATGTGCTGCACGCGCACGACATCTATTCCAACATCTTCGCGGTGCCGTGGGCGCGGGTGGCGGGCGTGCCCCTCGTCATCGCCAGCCGGCGCTGGTGGCACGCGGTCGTACGGCCCATCCATCTGCGCATGAATCGCTTGACCTACCGCATGGCCCACCGTGTCTTGGCCAACTCCGAGTCGGTCGGCCGCCTCGTGGAGGAAGAAGGAGTGCCGCCCGGGCGCGTCGTGGTCTTGCCCAACTTTGTCGAGGATTACGCCTTCGAGCCGCCGGCGGCGGAGCAGCTCGCGTTGTGGCGCCGGGAACTCGGGCTCGGCGAGGGGGACGAGGTGGTGGGCATCGTCGCCAACCTGCATCCCGTCAAGGATCACGCGAGCCTCCTGCGCGCCGTGGCGCTGGTGGCGCCGCGGCGTCCGAGTTTGCGCCTGGTGCTGGTAGGCGACGGCAGCGAGCGCACGGCGCTGGAGTCGCTGGCCGGGGAGCTGGGGATCGGCGATCGGGTGCGCTTCGCGGGGCGGCGACCGCAGCGTCCCACCATGCACGGCCTGTTCGACGTCTCGGTGCTCTCGTCCCTGGGGGAGGGCTTCCCCAATTCGATCGTCGAAGCCATGGCCGCCGGCCGGCCGCTGGTCGCCACCGCCGTCGGGGGAGTGGTAGATGTCGTCGAGCACGCGCGCACCGGCCTGCTCGTCCCCCCGGGCGTGCCGGCCGAGATGGCGGCAGGCATCGAGCGTCTGCTCTCCAATCCTGCCGAGGCAGGAGCGATGGGGAGGGCGGGGAGGGAGCGCGCGCGCACGGTCTTTCATGCCGACACGGTGATGGCGCGTCTGGCGGACCTATACAAACGCGGCCCTTGACGGCCATCCAACGTCACATTGTTTCGCATTGGACTCTCGACAAAAGACGAAATACGTTGCTGATTAGCGCCTGATAAGTTTTCCGTAATTTTCTGTGACGCGGTGTGTCCGTCATGGCGGTTCGCGCTATAATTAGGGCGCTCAATCCTTCGGAGCCGGCAACGCGCGGGTGTGGTGCGCCTCGAGGGTGTCAGAACGGCCATCGATCCCCCGTTGATCGCCGTGTCTCCCAATAGTTGGAACGCGATGCTGAAGTGCCCTGCCAGGCCGACATTCGCGCAGATCCTTGCGATCGTTGGAGTCATTGCGTCCGCGGCGTGCTCCGAAGCGGCCCCAAGTGCCGCCGTCGTTGTCCCTCCCCCACCGGCGCCTTCCATCGACCGGGCGGTCGCCGTGGCGGTGACCCTCGACTCCTCAATCGTGCGTGCCGGCAGCGACGTGCAGGCGGTCGCCACGCCGCTGGACGCGAATGGCGTCCCCTTGCCGGCGCGCGCCGCGACATGGTCACTCGTCGGAGACCCCGCGCTGGCCACCATCTCGACGGGCGGCCTGATTACCGCCATGGCCCCCGGCATCTCCGTCATAGTGGCTACCGTCGACGGCATACGGGGTGAAGGTGTCCTGATCATCCGACCCGGGGCCTCGGTGGCCTCGGTGGTGGTGTCGATAGATTCGAGCGCGCTGGTCGTGGGTCGCACCTCCGTCGCTCGTGCGTCGGTGTTCGATTCCATCGGAGAGACGGTCGAGGGCAAGCCGGTGACGTGGACCATTGGAGGCTCGCCCACGGTTGCCTCCGTCAGCGGCACGGGGCTCGTCACCGCCTTGGCGCCCGGCAAGGTGGCGGTGGTTGCCACGGTCAATGGCATCAGTGGCGCAGACTCCTTCACGGTGTTCGTGCCCTCGCTGGTCAACGTGGCGCGTGTCGACGTGACGCTGGATGCCTCCTCGGTGGCCGTGGGACGCTCCACCCAGGCGCGATTCGTCCCGTACGATGCGTCGGGCGCCGCGATACCGGGGAAGAGCGTCTCGTGGGATATTTCGCCACTGAGCACGGTGGCCACTGTTTCCACGGCGGGCGTCGTCACGGCCGTCGGCGCCGGAACGGCGGAGGTCAGAGGCGTTGTGGATGGCATCGCTGGGACGGTAACGCTCACGGTGTCCGACACCGCGACGCAGTCGAACCAGGTTCGCCTCCCCGACCTCCCCTCGGACTCGGTGGTCCTACGCTATCCGACCGTCACGGGGCGGACGGTCATGGTGCGAGCGGGCGATGACCTGCAGGCCGCGCTCAACGACGCAGCGCGTGGGGACGAAGTGGTGCTACAGGCCGGGGCGACATTCTCCGGCACCTTCACGCTGCCGGCGAAGCCGGGCGATGCGTCGAACGGATGGGTGCTGGTGCGCTCGGACCAAGCGCTCACGCTGCCGCCTCGCGGCACCCGCGTCACCCCCGCCCTCGCGCTCCTGATGCCGAAGCTCGTCACGACCAACGCCACCGCGGCGCTGCAGACGGCGGCGGGAGCCAGCGGCTGGTGGGTGTCGGGAGTGGAAGTCACGATCGTGCCGTCGTACCGCTCCAACAACTACGGCCTGGTGCTGCTGGGTGACGGCTCCTCGGCGCAGAACAAGCTCTCGCTCGTGCCGAGCGACATCGTGCTGGACCGCGTGTACATCCATTCGCAGCCGAATGTTGGGACGAGCCGCTGTGTCGCGCTCAATTCCGCACGCACGGCGATCATGGACAGCTATCTCGACGAGTGCCACCTGAAGGGCTTCGATTCCCAGGCGATTGCCGGGTGGAATGGCCCGGGGCCGTACCGCATCGAGAACAACACCCTGAGTGGCGCCGGCGAGAACATCATCTTCGGTGGATCGGATCCGTCGATCC
>JBDSVW010000451.1:0-4289 GCA_039927015.1 Gemmatimonadaceae bacterium
TCCGCCTCACGAATCTCCGCCTCGCCCATCTTCAGGATCACCGGCCCCTCCAGCAGCCGCACCTCGCGCGCCGTCTGCGGCAGCACGATCTTGCCCTTCAACCTGCCACGATACTTCTCGAAATCGCTGGGCACGTTGATCAGCACCTGTACCACGTCTCCGGTGACGACGCCGCCGGTGCCCGGCGACCACGCCTTCGGGTACCCGATGAGTGGCTGGATCTGCGGCTCGATCATGTGCGCGCTGAATCGCTCCAGCGACCAGCCGCGCCCGAACGCCCACGGCTCGTAGTGCACATTGGACATGCCCCACTTCCGCAGCTGCTCGATGGCCCAATCCCCCGACTGCCGAAAGCCGGGGCTACCGGTGAGGCGGGGGCCGTTCACGTCGGACAACCAGGAGATGGTGTTCATCACCTGCGAGCGCTGCAGCCCTTCCTCGCGAATTCGACCCAGCATGGCGTAGTCCAGCTTCTCCAGCGTCTGCGCCGACAGGGGGAGGAGCGGCACGAACGCGAGCGCGAGGGTCAGGCGGCGAAGCGACAACATGCGAATCTCCGGCTGGAAGATGTGGAAGCGGGCGAAGCTATCACGCGTGCGCCGCCGCGTCACGCTCCCTTTTCCACCACGTCCGGATAGGCCTTGGCGAGCGGGAAGTCGCTGCCATCCAGCTCATGTGCCGCCCACTGCGCGATGCGCTGCCGCACCTCGGCGGGCACGTGCTTGTAGCGATCGGCCGTGCCACTCACGAAGAGCGCCGCGTTGGTCTGCAGAATGTGCGGCGGATGCATCTCGAAGTTGTCCTGGAACTCCTGCATGTACGCGAAGCTGCACTTGCGCACGACCTCGGCGGCTTCCGCCTCCGTGAGCGGCGCCACGCCAAGGAAGGACGCCACCTGACGCACCACGCCGGGCAGGTCCTTCTTCATGTCCTCGAAGAAGAGGAAGAGCACGTTGGACTGCTCCTGCGACAGCGACCACCAACCCCGCACGTGGTCCGTCCACGTGCCCCACCACATCAGCTCGCGCGCGGTGAACCACTCCTCGAAGGCGGGAATGCCCGGCGCCATGCCGCCCACGTTGGTGTCGATGAAGTCGATGCAACTGGCGAAGCACGACACGGGATGTCGCGCGACATAGATGTACTTCGCGTCGGCGCTGAAGGGGCAAAGCTTGGCCGGCAGGTGGGTCTTGATGATACGCGACGGCCGTTCGTCGCCGATCCGCGGCGCATCCTCGAGCGTCACGCTCTTGCGACCCTCGATCCACGGCGAGATGGCATACATCGCCTGGCCCGAATCGACGAGCGTGCCCTTCCCCCGCAGCAGCACCTCGTACACCACGTTCTGCATCCACGTCGTGCCGCACTTCATCTGCGTCACGACGAAGACGTCCTCGGCGCCGGGCGCGTAGGTGACAGCCTTCGCGAACGAGTCCGCACTGCAGCTGCCGGAAGGAGCTGAGACGCCATCGTGCAGGATGCGGGCGCGCCGGAAGTCGAGCTTGGAGAGGCGCGAGTTGACCAGCAGGATGGGTCGCAGGAAGAAGGCGTGGCGACGGAGTGTCTTCTTGTAGCTGTCGCGTAGCGCACGCGTCCGGCCGTAGTAGCCGAGCCCCACCGTCTCCTCGTCTTCCCACTTCATGACCATCGCCAGGTAGACAGACCAGACGACGTAGAGGACGACCACGAGGCCAAGGAACCAGAAGAGCTGCGACATCATTTGGGGGCTTAGGGAGGACCCGCGGCACGCGCGCCGCGTGCGTAAACGTACCAGTGACAGACCCCTCAGGGGGAGAGCAGCCGTGCCCCGCGTGCGTGCGGGAGCCTACTCCGCGTCGGCCAGGGTGCGTGGGAAGTCCTCACGCAGCAGGCGCGAGAGCGCGCGGTCGGCCAGCACCCGCCCCTCGTTCTGGCAGCGGGCACAGTAGTTGGTCTCGTTGTCCGCGTAGCGGATGCGCTGCACCGGCGCGCCGCAGGCGGGACATGGCTGACCGTAGCGACCATGGACCGCCATTCCCTCGCGGAAGGCGGTCACCCTCTCCGGAAAGCCCTCCCCGACCTCCTCGCGCAGGCGATCGGTCCATTCCGTCAACACCGCGAGGGTCGCCAGGCGCAAGCGCTCAACCTCGATGTCAGTCGCCCGCGAGGAGAGCAGCAGCGGCGACAGGCGGGCGCGGTGGAGAATCTCGTCGGAGTAGGCGTTGCCGATTCCGCTGAAGAGCCGAGGATCGGTGAGTGACCGCTTGAGCGTGTGGTTCTCGCTGCGCAGCCGCGCCGCGAACGCCTCGGCCGGCGCGCCCAGCACTTCCAGCCCGCCGCGGTCGATGGACGCGAGAGCGGCTTCTCCCAACACCACCGTGAGCGAGGCACGGCGCTTCGTGCCGGCCTCGGTGAACAGCAGCACGCCGTCAGGGAAGTCGAAGATCGCGAGTGCGATGCGCGCGGGGGCCTTGCCGCCGGCGGGTCGCCAGCGCAACCGGCCGGCGATCATGAGGTGGATGACGAGGAAGAGCTCATCTCCGAAGTCGAGCACGATGCGCTTTCCCATGCGCCGCACGCCGCGCACGCTGCGACCCACCAGCGATTCGATCGGAGGCGTGACGGACCGGAGCACGAACGGTTTCATCAGCCGCAGCCGAACCAGCGGGTGCCCGACGACGTGCCGGTCGAGCGCCTCGAGATACAGCGTGATATCGGGAAGTTCCGGCACGCGGGGCTGGGAGGGGTGCGGCGGCGCCAGGCTTCGATGGCGCTGGAGGACGCCGGAGCGCGGCGCCCGGTGCGTCCCGGGCGCCGCCGTGGCGACACCCGGGACGACGACTCCGGAGTGCTAGTGCTTCATCATGGTGAAGCCGCTCACCACCGCTTCGGTGTTGTGCCCGAAGCGAATGCCATAGAGTCCGTCGGTGGTGGAGAGCTTGCCGTCGCCGACTACCGCCGACTTGTCATAGCTGCCCACCACTGTGCCGTTCACCGCGCACTCCACCTTGTCGCCCTTCACCGAAATGGCGATCTCCTGCGTCACCGGCTCGTCCTTGCCGGCCGCCTTGTGAATCGCCGCATTCTCCTCGCCGCGGCCATTGAGCTGGAAGGGTGCGGGGCTGAAGCCGCGGGCGATGAACTTCCCGTTGCCGTACGCGGCGCAGTACAGGAAGCTCTGCGTGTCGGTGCCCATGTTGTTGCCACCGATCATGATGCCGTACGGATGCGGGTGCGAGTTCAGGTTCATGTACTTCAGCTCCTTGAACGTCGCCTTCACTGTGTAGTTGCCGGTCGCCTTGTTGGCGGGATTCCAGTACGTCACCGCAGGACCGGTGACCACGTGCATGTCGTTGCCGGACTTGGCGAGCTTGGCGTTGTTGAGCACCTGGCCAGCCTTCTCCTCGTTCGCATCGATCTTTCCAGTCCAACCGGCGACGGAAATGCCGCCGTCAGCAACGGTCCGCGCCGTCTCGGCCTGGGCGCAGGCAGTCGTGAGGGGAGCGAGCAGGATGGCTGATACTGCGAGGGCGGAACCGTAAGCGCGTAGCATGATGGCTTCCTCTGGAATGGGGGAACGGGTTGTAATTATACGACTGTGGGGCGTCTCGGGGCCATTGGGCGGTGGTGGAGCGTGCGCTGGAGACCGTGGTGCGGCGCCTCGCGTGAGGCACCGCACGGGGAGGAAAGCGGCAATTGCCGTCCTGATACTAGATTTGCCTCCGGCCCGGCAGGATTTTTCCTGACGTCGTTACGCCGGGCGAAGTCGATTCGCTGTACCCATTTACGAGTACTCGATCATCTATGTCATCTCTCCTCAACGCCTGGGTGTGGTTCGAGACCGTCGCCCTGGTCATCGTGGGGACGCCGTTGGTCTTCGTGGTTTTCTGCCTTACCGCACCGTTCGATCGCGGCCGTTACATCACCGGGCGCTTTTTCCGCCTCCTCGCCGTCACGTCGGTCAAGCTGAACCCGCTCTGGAAGTTCGAGGTTTCACAGGACAATGCGCGCCCGCCCAAGCGCCCATTCGTCGCGGTGTCCAACCACGAGTCGTACGCCGACATCTTCCTCATCTCCCACCTGCCGTGGGAAATGAAGTGGTTGTCCAAGGAGACGATGTTCAGGATTCCGGGATTCGGCTGGATGATGCGCATGGCGGGTGACATCGCCGTGAAGCGCGGCGAACGCTCCAGCGTGGTGAAGGCCATGGCCGACGCGCGCACCCGGATCAGGAAGAACGCGAGTGTCATGATCTTTCCCGAGGGCACTCGCTCACGGGATGGCGAACTGCTGCCGTTCAAGGACGGCGC
>JBDSVW010000452.1:0-8638 GCA_039927015.1 Gemmatimonadaceae bacterium
GGCCAGGTCCTCGAGCTCCCACTTCACGTGCGCCATGCCGAAGCGGTGCGCGAGCGGGGCATAGAGATCCATCGTCTCCTGCGCGATCCGCTCCCGCTTGTGCTCCGGCAGCCAGTCCAGCGTCCGCAGGTTGTGCAGGCGGTCGGCCAGCTTGATGATGATGACGCGCGCGTCCTTCGCGATGGAGACGAGGAGCTTGCGGTAGTTCTCGACCTGCCGGTTCTCGGTGGAGTTGAGCGGGAGATGCCCGATCTTCGTGAGGCCGTCCACGATGTGCGAGACCTCGCGGCCAAACTCAGCCTCGATGTCGGCAACGGTGACGCTCGTGTCCTCGACCACGTCGTGGACCAACCCGCTCGCGACGGTGATCGTGTCCAGCTGCAGATCGGCGAGAATCTTCGCGACCTCCACGCAGTGCGACACGAAGGGATCCCCGTTCTTGCGGAACTGCCCCTCGTGCGCCTTCGCCGAGAAGGCGTAGGCACGTGAGAGCAGCTCCACGTCGAGCCGCTCCGGGATCGGATCTCCGGAGGGCCACCAGTCAGGCGATTCCCGAACGGATACGGCAGTCGTCACAGCAAGCCAGCCTCAGCAAAACTCGTATATCGTCCACGTCCCACGATCACGTGGTCTTCCACCGGAATGTCGAGCAATCGCCCCGCCGCCACCAGTTGCTGCGTCACCGCGCGATCATCGGGCGATGGGGTCGGATCACCGCTGGGGTGATTGTGCACCAAAATGAGCGCGGCCGCGCGCTCGGCGATGGCCTCGCGAAATACTTCCCGCGGATGCACCAGCGAGGGGTTCAGGATGCCTCGCGTAATGGTGATGTCCCGCTCGAGCCGGTGCTGGGCGTCCAGGACCGCCACATGGAATTCCTCCACCGGGAGATCTTCGAGACGCGACGCAAACACTCTATACACATCACGGGGCGATCGGATCGTCATGCCCTCCTGCCGAGTTTCGGTGGCCATGCGGCGACCGAGTTCGAGCGCCGCATGAATGACCACCGCCCGGGCGCGCCCGATACCCGGCACCGTGGTGAGCGTCGCCACTGGTTCCGACGCAATCCGCCGCAGCGAGCCTCCCGACTGACCGAACACCTCATGCGCGAGCGCAATCGCCGACTGACGCCCCGAACCCGTGCCGAGCACAATGGCCAGCAACTCGATGGCGCTCAACTTCGACGCACCGTGCTGCGCCAAGCGTTCGCGCGGCCGCTCCCCGGCGGGGAGCTCCCTGATACTTAATGCAGTGCCAGAGACTTGGCGAGGTAAGTGCCTGCGAGGAAATGGTTTTGAATCCATACATGCTCCGATGTAAGAGACCCGGAGCATGGCCACTTTCCCGCTGCGGCGCGTGATCGCAACCACGCGCCACCCATCCTTTTCCTCAACCTCGTTGCGCTACGCGTTCACCCCGTGGCACTTCTTGTACTTCTTGCCGGAACCGCACGGACACGGATCGTTGCGACCCACGTTCGAAAAGTCCACAGGACCCGTCGTGGCGCTGCCCGCCATGTGGGAAAGTGACCGGGCGCGTCCCGCACCAACCACCACAGGATCGCTGTTGACGACCGTCTTCTTCGGCGCTCCCCCCACCGCGCCTCCCTCGTCCCGGTCATCCGGCACGGTCACGGGCGAGGAGTCCTCGGCTGCGTCGGCAGGCGGCTCGTCCGACACGTCCTCGAGAATTCCCAAGGCGTTATAGCGCTTGGTGGGTCGGCGCGTCTCTTCCGGCGCCGGCGCCGTCGAAGTGCTGTCTCCGCCCGCGAAATCCTGCTGGTTGAACACCAGCTGCGCGCGCAGGAAACGCTCGGTGAAGGTGTGGTGAATGTCGCTCATCAGGTCCACGAACATCGTGTACGCTTCCTGCTTGTACTCGATGAGCGGGTCCTTCTGACCCCACGAGCGGTAGTGGATCGCCGCGCGCAGCTGGTCGAGATCGTAGAGATGATCCTTCCACTTCTCGTCCAGGACGTTCAGCATGATGAGGGCGAGCAGCCGCTGCGAGAAGCCCTGCCCTGACTCGTCCTGCACGCCATCGAGGCTCGTTTCCTTCGCCACGAACGACGCCCGCGCGGCCGCGACTGCCGCTATCGCGAGGCCATCGATCGTCGTCGGGGTATCCTCGCCTTCCAGCTCCGGCACCGTGAGCAGGTAGTGCATGAGCAGTTCCTGGCGCAGCAGCGCCAGGTCCCAGCCCTGCGAATCCTCCTCGAACTCCGCCATCAGGTCGGTGACCCGTTTCGCGAGCGCCTTCTCCACCATCTTCAGCGCTTCGCTGCGCAGTTCTTCGCCGCCCTCGAGCGCGAAGGAGCGCAGCGAGTAGATCACCTCACGCTGCTGGTTCATCACGTCATCGTACTCGAGCAGGCGCTTTCTGGCCTCGAAGTTCTGCACCTCCACCCGCTTCTGCGCCTGCTCGATGGAGCGCGTGACGAGGGGGTGCGTCAGCACCTCCCCTTCCACCGCGCCCATGCGATCCATCAGGCGCGCGATGCGCTCCGACTGGAAGAGACGCATCAGGTCATCTTCCAGCGAGAGGAAGAACTGCGACGCGCCCGAGTCGCCCTGGCGACCCGCGCGTCCGCGCAGCTGGCGGTCGATGCGGCGGGACTCGTGCCGTTCCGACCCGATGATGTGCAGGCCTCCGCACTCCTCGACCGGGATCTCCTTCCCATCGGGATCCTTGATGACCGACGGCTTGGCCGTCGTCACGCCGGCTCCGAGTTTGATGTCCGTTCCGCGACCGGCCATGTTCGTGGCGATGGTCACGGCGCCCGGCTGTCCCGCGCCGGCCACGATCTCGGCCTCGCGCTGGTGGTACTTGGCGTTGAGCACGTTGTGCGGAATGCCGGCGCGCTTGAACATGCGCGACAGCGTCTCCGACACGTCCACGTTCACCGTACCCACGAGCACGGGAAAGCCGAGGTCGTGCAGCCGGCGGGTCTCGTCGACGATGGCGTTGAACTTCTCGCGTCGCGTCTTGTAGATGAGGTCCTGACGGTCCTCACGGACAATCGGCCGGTTGGTGGGAATGACCGAGACGTCCAGGTGGTAGATCTGGTGGAACTCCGACTCTTCCGTCTCGGCGGTCCCGGTCATGCCGCCGAGCTTCTCATACATGCGGAAGTAGTTCTGGATCGTGACGGTGGCGAGCGTCTGCGTCTCGCCCTTCACCTGCACGCCCTCTTTCGCCTCCACCGCCTGATGGAGTCCTTCCGACCACCGGCGCCCCGGCATGGTGCGGCCGGTGAACTCGTCCACGATCAGCACCTGCGCATCCTGCACGACGTAGTTGACGTCCTTCTCGTACAGGGCGTGGGCGCGCACCAGCTGGTGCACGATGTGCAGCTTCTCGCTCTTGATTGCGTACTCCCCCTCGATGGCCTTCCGCGCGTCCAGCTTCTCCTGCGGCGCCATCTCGTCGTCCCGCTCGATGCGGTGGATCTCCGTCGAGATGTCGGGCAGCGAGAACTCGTCCGGATTGTCCGGGCTTAGCTCGTCGATGCCACGATCCGTCAGGTGCACGGAATGTCCCTTCTCGTCCAGCACGAAGAAGAGGTCATTCTCCGTGTCGCGATACTGCTGCTTCGAGACGGATAGCTTGCGGTCGGCGAGGTGCTCCAGCTCCATCTTCTGGACGAGCGTCTTCACGCCCGGCTCGTTGAGCGCCTTCATGAGGCGCTTGTTCTTCGGCGTGCCGAGCCGCGCCTTGTAGAAGCCGAGCGCCGCGTCGTCCTTGCGTCCCTCCTCCAGCGCCCGCTCCGCGTCGGCCACGAGGACGTTGGCCGACTCGGACTGCCGGCGGAACAGCCGCAGCACCGACCCGTTGTGCTCCGCGTAGGATCCGTCGTTCTCGTTGCCCACCGGCCCCGAGATGATCAGCGGCGTGCGCGCCTCGTCGATGAGCACCGAGTCCACTTCGTCGACAATCGCGTACCAGTGCGCGCGTTGCACCCGCTGATCCAGCGAGAGCACCATGTTGTCGCGCAGGTAGTCGAAGCCGAACTCGTTGTTGGTGCCGTACGTGATGTCCGCGGCATACGCGCCGCGGCGCTCGAGCGTGCCGGGCTCCGTGTCGTCGAGACAGCCGACCGTCAGCCCCAGGTAGTGGTACAGGTGGCCCATCCACTGCGAGTCGCGGCGGGCCAGGTACGAGTTCACGGTGACGAGATGCGCGCCCTTGCCGGGCAGCGCATTGAGGTACAGGGGAAGCGTCGCCACGAGCGTCTTGCCTTCACCCGTCGCCATTTCGGCGATGCGCCCGAGGTGCAGCTCGATGCCGCCGACCAGCTGGACATCGTAGTGCACCATGTCCCACTTCAGCTCGTGCCCCGTCACCGGAACGTCCGAGGCCAGCAGACGGCGCGCGGCCTCGCGCGCGGTTGCGAAGGCCTCCGGCAACAGTTCGTCGAGCACTTCAGCGATCGTGCTGCGCAGTTCCTTCTCGAGTCCGCCGCGGCCATCCGCCCCGCCCAGCTCGGTGTCGATCGTCTCGCGCTCCTCGAGCTCCTTCGTCGTGCGCTTCAGATCCTTCAGTTCCGCGATGCGTGCCTCGAGCGCGCCCGTGCGCTCGGCGAGGATCTGCCGGAACTTCGCCGTCTGGCCGCGCAGCTCCTCCTCGGACACGCCGTGCAGCCGCTCGAACTCGGCATTGATCGCATCGACGATGGGCTGGACGCGCTTGCGCTCGCGTTCATGCCGTGTGCCGAAGACCTTCGCGAACATTCCCTTAAGCATCGCCGCCTCTATCGATACAGCCCGCGTTCCGTGATGTACCGCGCCACCGCATCGGGTACAAAGCCTGTGAGGGCGCGCGCATTCCGCACGCGTTCCCTGATTTCCGTCGACGAGATATCCACTCGTCGTGTATCCAGCACCTCCGCCGCCGGCACGTCGCGCCCCGTCACCGCACGAAGGGCGTCCACCAACGCGTCCCGCTCCACCTGTCCCACGTCCGACGTCCGCTGCATGACGGCAATGCGCGCCAGTTGGCCAATTCGCCGCGGCGTGCGCCACTGCCCGAACGACGACACCACGTCAGCGCCCACCAGCAGCACCATGTCGTCCGAGGGATGCCGGCTATGAAGTGACTCGAGCGAATCGACCGTGTAAGATAACCCCGCCCGTTCGATTTCCATGGCGTCTACCTCGAATCGGGCATCCCCCGTCACGGCCAGCCGTACCATCGCCAGACGGTCGCCGGCACTGGCTCCCTGCGCACCGAGCTTGAGAGGTTGCTGCGCCGTCGGAATCCAGTACAGCCGGTCCAGCGCCAGCGCCTCGAAGGCATCCGAGGCCGCCAGCAGGTGTCCGGTGTGCGGCGGGTCAAAGGTCCCGCCGAAGATCCCGATCTTCACGGGCTAGCGCGAAGCGCGCGCAGCCATCGTGTCGGGCGATGCCGTCGGGGTGACGCTGTCCGCCGGCTCTCCGCATTCGAGGAGCACCTCCTTGTCCGCCGGATACTTCTCCCGCAGCGTGGCGCAGATCTCCTTCCGGTCCTCGCGATAGCGAATGGCGTCGTAGGCGGACGCGAGACGCAGCAACGCTTCGCGGGACTTGTCGGTGGATGGGTAGTTCTCCACCACGTCCTTGAAGTAGATGATCGCCGAATCGTAGGCCTTGCGGCGGAAGTAGTACATGCCGCTCTCGTAGTCCTTGGCCGCGAACCACTCCTGCAGCAGGCCCATCTGCTTCGTCGCTTCGTCCTTCAGCGGCGTCTCGGGATACAGCCCAAGCAGCGACTGGTAGGTCGCCATCGCCTGCTCGCCGTACTGCGCATCGAGCGTGGGGCGACGCCACATCTGCTGGTACTCGCGCGAGGCCTCGAACAGGGCGCGATCGGCCAGCGTGTCGGTGGCAAACGACTCCGAGAGACGGCTGAACGCCTGCGCGGCGAGCAGATGCTCCTGTCGCCCACTGTGCGCCTTGGCGAGATACCAGTGCGCGCGCGGAAGGAGCGTATCGCGCGCCGGCAGGTCGAAGGTGAGCTTCTCAAACCCGGCTACTGCGTTGTCCCACTTCTTGTTGTTGTACTGCTCGAGCGCCGCCTGATACAAGCTCTCGTTGGTCGGATACCGATTCAGCCTGAAGCCGTGCGAGCACGCCGCGATGGCGAGGGTGCTCAGCGCCAGGATGCTGAGTCGAAAAGTGCGGGACAAGGGCATAGCGGGTTGAGTACCCGGCGGAGAGCGATCGGTTCGAGGCGCTCAGCAGGAGAAGACCGCCGCGGGAGTCACGGAAGATAATGCGACGGTGGCAGTTATGGGGGCGGGAAGCTCGGCCGGAGGGCTTCCCCTCCCTTTCTCCCGCCGAGGCGGGAAAACGGGCGTCCGTCGTCTGCCCGTCTCAGCTCTGCGCCCGGTCCAGCACCCCCCGGAAGTGCTCGATGGTGCGGCGAACGCCCTCTCGCAGCTCCACCTTGGGCGACCAGCCGATGGTCGTGCGGGCGCGCGTGATGTCGGGCTGGCGAACCTTGGGGTCGTCTTCCGGAAGCGGCTGGAACGCGAGGGAGGAGCGGGATCCCGTCAGCTCGAGCACCAGGTCGGCCAGCTGCCGCACGGTGAACTCGTTGGGGTTCCCGATGTTCGTGGGGCTGGAATCCCCCCGCATGAACAACTGGTAGATGCCCTCGACCTCGTCGTCCACGTAGCAGAACGAGCGCGTCTGGCTGCCGTCACCATACATGGTGATCGGCTCTCCGCTGAGCGCCTGCACGATGAAGTTCGAGACCACGCGGCCGTCGTACGGCCGCATGCGCGGACCATACGTGTTGAAGATGCGGACGATGCGCGTATCCACGCCGTGCGCGCGATGGTAGGCCATCGTCATCGCCTCGGCGAAGCGCTTGGCCTCGTCGTAGACGCCGCGCGGGCCGATGGGATTCACGTTTCCCCAGTAGCTCTCAGGCTGTGGATGCACCAGCGGGTCGCCGTAGACCTCGGACGTGGAGGCCAGGAAGAACCGCGCGCCCTTGGACTTGGCAAGACCGAGGGCGTTGTGCGTGCCTAACGCCCCCACCTTGAGTGTGGCGATGGGGTGCTCGAGATAATCGATGGGGCTCGCCGGCGAGGCGAAGTGGAGCACCCCGTCCAGCGGGCCGGCTACGTACGTGTAGGTCGACACGTTGTGCCGCACAAACTCGAAATGCTCATGACCCGTCAGGTGTGCGAAGTTGTCCGGGCTGCCGGTGATGAAGTTGTCCAACCCCACCACCTTGTGCCCTTCGCGCAGGAAGCGGTCGCAGAGGTGCGAGCCGAGGAATCCGGCCGCGCCGGTGATGAGCACCCGCATCAGCGCCGGCGCCCGATGGAGTCATACACGAAGCCAAGCGATCGCATCTTGTGGGGATCGTAGAGGTTGCGTCCGTCGATCACGATCGGCCGCTGCAGCGTGTCCTTGATGCGGGCGAAGTCGGGATGACGATACTCGTTCCAGTCGGTGACGACCACCAGGGCATCCGACCCGTCCAGCGCCTCATAGTTCGTCTCGGCGTAGCTGATACGGTCCCCCAGGCGGCGGCGCGCCTCGGGCAGCGCCGCCGGATCGTGCGCGGTGACCGTGGCGCCCGCCGCCAGCAGCGACTCGATCAGCACCAGCGCCGGCGCCTCGCGCATGTCATCCGTGTTCGGCTTGAAGGCCAGCCCCCACAGCGCGACGTGCGCATCCTTCGCCGTCCCGCCCAGCGCCGCCACGAGTTTGTCCACGAGCCGTTGTTTCTGCCGCTCGTTGGCACGCTCCACCGCGCCCAGCACGTCCAACGGGGCACCGAACTCACGAGCCGTGCGCAACAGCGCCTTCACGTCCTTGGGAAAGCACGATCCGCCGTAGCCAGGTCCCGGGAAGAGGAACGAGGGGCCGATACGCGAGTCGGACCCGATGCCCTTCCGCACGAGGTCCACCTCCGCCCCCACCAGCTCGCACAGGTTGGCCATCTCGTTCATGAACGAGATGCGCGTGGCCAGCATGGCGTTCGCGGCGTACTTGGTCATCTCGGCTGACGAGATGTCCATGAAGATGATCGGCTTGCCCGTGCGCACGAAGGGCGCGTACAGCTCTGCCATCACGCTGCGGGCGTGGTCGGTGTCCACGCCCAGCACCACGCGATCGGGCTTGAGAAAGTCATCCACCGCCGCCCCTTCCTTCAGGAACTCCGGATTGGAGCACATGTGGAAGGGATGGCGGGCCTTCCGCGCCACCGCGTCCTGCACGCGCTTGGCCGTCCCCACCGGCACCGTAGACTTTGTGACCACGACCACCTCGCGCCCCATGTGCTCCCCGATGAGTTCCGCCACCGACAGCACATGGCGCAGGTCGGCGGAGCCATCCTCGTCCGGCGGGGTGCCTACGGCGATAAAGATCACCTCGGCGCGCGCGATAGCGTCGGCCACCTCGGTGGTGAACTCCAAGCGCCCCGGCTTCTGGTTACGCTCGACGAGCTGCTCGAGCCCCGGCTCGTAGATGGGGATGATGTTCTGTCGCAGCGCGTCGATCTTGCCCGCGTCCACGTCGGCGCAGACCACATCATTGCCCGTTTCGGCGAGGCATGCACCCACCACCAGTCCCACGTACCCTGACCCGACGACCGTAATCTTCACTCGTGCCTCGTTCTCGTTAGGCGGTGTCCATTCACC
>JBDSVW010000453.1:0-2988 GCA_039927015.1 Gemmatimonadaceae bacterium
GGCGGCCCACCCCGCCAAAGGACCATTCTCGTAAATTCTTGCCAGTTCGACCAATCCATCAACTGGGGTGGCTGGATTCGAACCAGCGACCTCCTGATTAACATCAGGCGCTCTGCCAACTAAGCTACACCCCATCAGTGCCGCCAACGCGGTCGCGACGCCGAGGTCACATTTCCGCCGGTCGCACGGCGTCTGCGTAACTCGGACCTTCCGCAAGGAGGCACTCCGAAGTATCGGACAGTATCACCCAGCCTATAGCGCCCTGCCCCGAACCAGCCCTCCCCGATGCCTGCCGCGGCTCGTCCTCATTCGATCGTCGCCCGTTTGTCGCGACTACACGCGCTTCGCGATGCCTACACGCTGTCTGCTGCCGCCGAGAAGCGACTGCTCCTCCCGTCGATCGAGCCCGGACAACTCCGCACCGCCGCGGACATGGAGCGCTGGCACGACGACGTCCTCTTCATTCGCGCCTTCCCCGACAGCTCGGCGCTGGCCCGCGCGGCTGGAGCGCTGCTGCGAAGAACAGCGGCCGCGGTTCGCGACATGCGCCCCGCAGCGCAAACTCGGCTGGAGGACACCGGAATCGCCGGAACGTGCACCCGGCACGCGTTCTCCCGTGGGATCGCCGATTGGCTCGTGGCCCAAGGCGAAGACGCCGACATCGATTGGGATCGACTGGAGACACCGGCGGTCCTCGATCCGCTCCTGCGACTTCTCCTGACGCAGTCCGAAGCGGATGCGTTCGACTCGGGTGAACTGTCCACGCGCGAATGGCTCGACGTCGCCCGACAGCGATCGCAGCCGAGCGACCTGGCGTGGCTGCTCAAGTCGGTGAAGCCGGTGCGTCGTGCCGAACGCTCTCCGGCTCCGACTATCCCGCGCGCCGCGTATGAGAGCATCGATGTTCCCGTCCGCTGGCGGCAGCTTGGCGCGCGCTCGAGTTCTCGGAATGTCGTCGTCATGCGCCGGATCGTTGCGCGCACTGGAATGCGCCCGTGGCCCGTCAACGCGCCCGGAGACATCGCGACGCCGCACGCGGACGTTGAGCTCCTCTCGGCGGCCGCCGCCCGGCCGTGGCTCGACGCCTCCCGCGCGGCGCTGGCGGCGCGGTGCCGCGAGGTGCATGCGATCGCCTACGCCAATAAGAACGAGATCTATCTCGCGGACCTTGGCGAGGGGGCCTCGCTGTGCATCGTTGGTGCAGCGCGCGACGACCGCTCGACCCTGGAGGCGAATTACGGCTACGTCCTCTTCTCCAATGGGGTCCCGATCGGCTACGGCGGGGTGACGCCGCTGGCGGCGCAGGCCAACACAGGCGTGAACATCTTCGATGCGTTCCGCCACAGCGAGGCGCCCTTCCTTTTCGCCCAGGCGCTGCGCGTCTTTCACTCGCTCTTCGGCGTGACGCGCTTCGTGGTGAATCCCTACCAGTTCGGGGCAGACAACGACGAGGCGCTGGCCAGCGGGGCATACTGGTTCTACGATCGACTCGGCTTTCGCCCGGTGCGTGTCGCGACGCGCCGGCTGGCCAATCGCGAGCGGCTGCTCGGGGCGCGCGATCGATCGCACCGATCCTCGCTCACGACGCTGCGGCGCCTGGCGTCAGGCGATGTCGTGCTGGATCTTCCCGGCGCCGGCGAGACGGCGATCTTCGACGAGCGACACCTGGCGACGCTGGCCCGCGAGGTCGCCCGTGCGCTGGCGTCGAGTGAGGCCGCGTCGCGGGCGGACCGGGCGGCCGCGATGGCTGGCGAGATGGCTAAGGCGTTAGGCGCGCCACCGCTCCGTGCGCTGACGTCGCGGGAGCGCTTCGGTTACGAGCGCCTGGGGCCAGTCCTCTGGCTGGCGCGCGCATCGATCCGGCGCTGGCCGCCAGCTGCACGACGGGCGCTGGACGAACTCGTGCGCGCCAAGGGGCAGGCACAGGAGCGGGACTTCGCCCGCAAGGCGCGCGAGCTTCCCCGGCTGTGGAGCGCGCTGGACGCTGTGTGCCGATCGACCGGAGGACCAGGAAGACGGTAGTGCGATTGGGAGTGTCTCCCTCGCCCGTGGCGCGACGAGAGGTGGCGTAGAAGTTCTGTAAGACTCGAGCTGAAGTCGAACGCCTAGCCCCGCCCCTCTCTCCTCCCCCAACCAGTGCGTCGTCAGCAGCACCGCCATCGACACGGTCGCCACAATCCAGGCCTCCGCACGCCGCGGTGACACGGTAGTCGTGCGCGCCCACGCCAGCACCCGCTCCACGGAACTCGACGCCTGCAGCGCCCCCACCAGCCCGATGAGCAGGATGGTGAAGATCGACACGCCCACGCCGCGGTTGATCCCGTCGATGATGAGCCCGCGCGCGCCAAATGCCGCGGCATTGATATAGAACACCTTCGCCGGCGCCAGCAGCCCGAGCCCGATGCTTAACGCCAGCGCCAGTGCGATCCCGCTGAACAGACCCTCCAGCAGGTGGCGCTTGCGCAGCAGCAGCACGATCACGACCACGGGCACCAGCAACATGGGCAGGCCCGCGGGGGACGACGCGGGAATCGAGGTCGTGCCCGCGGCGGCGAGATGGAAGGCCTGATCAGCGGTCTCTCTGGCGGACCAGCGCAGGGAGCGCGTGAGTGACGAGGAGGCAGCTTCGCGTGATGCGCGGGAATGGTGCGGGTAGCCGACCGCTCCCGGCTGTGGATCAGCAGGCACTCGACGAGCGCGGAGTCTCCAAACCTGTGCTCAGTATCGCTACGGTGATCGATCAGTTGCTTTCTGCGCAAGTCGTGCCGAGCAACTGAGGATTCTCCCGCTCCGTCTTTACAGCATAACCGGGAGCACCAGTTCATCGACGTTCGCCGCTGGCTGAAGCTCCTGCACTCGCCGAGCGGGATAACCCGCGACGAGTGTGTTCGCAGCGATGGGGCTCACCACGACCGACTGTGCCGCGACGACCGCACCGTCGCCGATCGTGACGCCCGGCAGAATGGTCGCACCATGACCGATCCATAC
>JBDSVW010000454.1:0-9892 GCA_039927015.1 Gemmatimonadaceae bacterium
CGCCTGCCTAACGATGCAAGCGCCGGCTGCGGCGGCACGCGAACCCGCCGTCGCCCTGCTGGGCATCGTGCAGGACACGGCCGGCGCACCCCTGCCTAACGTGCAGGTCATCATCAGTGCGGTGAACCGGGTGTCCACCACCGACGCGGGGGGGCGGTTCGCCTTTCGCGGCCTGCCCGCCGGCCACTACCACCTGGATGCGATCCTCCTTGGCTACGCCCGCGCCGACGCGGAAGTGGACGTGCCGGCCACGGGAAACGACGTGCGCGTCACGATCGTCATGCGACAGTCGGCCCTGCGCCTGAGCGGCGTGGTGATCGCGGCGTCCCCCACGGGGGCCGATGCACTCTCGATCACGCAATCCACGATCGACCTCTCAGGAAAGGAGCTGGCTCGCAACCTGGGCGCGAGCATCTCGCAAACACTCGCCAGCGAGCCGGGCATGGCAATGCGCTACAGCGGGCCGATGGCGAATACGCCGGTTATTCGCGGCCTCAGCGGCGAGCGGATCCTGGTGCTCTCCGACGGCGACAGAACCGGCGATCTCTCGTCGGCCGCGAGCGATCACGGACTGTCGATCGATCCGCTGGCGGCAAACCGCATCGAGGTCATCCGCGGTCCCGCGTCGCTGCTGTACGGGACCTCAGCGCTGGGCGGCGTGGTGAACGTCGTGTCGAACGACATTCCCACGGCTGTGCCCGCGCGCGTGCAGGGCTATGCGGCCGGGCAGCTCGAGCGGGTGACGCCGGGGGGTGCGGTGAGCGGGGGCGTGAACGTGCCGCTCGGCGAGTCGTTCGCCCTCAACCTGCGTGGAGGGATTCGTGGCGCGGGCGACACGTATGTGGGCGGAGGCGAGCGATTGCTGAACTCGTCGCTGCGGAACAACACGCAGGGCGTGGGGGTGGGCTACGTCGGCAGGAGTGCGACGGCGGGCCTCGCATACGGGCGATACGACTTCCGGTACGGCTTGCCGGCGTCCGCCGACGATCCGGAACTGGGCGGAAAGATCGACGGCGTGCGGCAGCAGGTGCGGGGCCGCCTGGAGTTCGGCGCGGCACGCAAGGGTCTCTTTCGCGCGATGCGCATCGACGGGACGTCGCAGTGGTACGGCCACGACGAGATCGAGAACCAGGGCACCGTGGGCACGTCGTTCGACCTCCGCACGCAGACGCTCAACGTCGTGAGCAAGACGCAGATCGGGCGACTGGACGGGGCGATCGGCGCGAACGGCATCTTCAAGCAGTATGCCGCCACCGGCGACGAGGCGCTGACACCGGGGGCGAACACCGCGGGCAGCGGGATCTTTCTCTTCCAGGAGCTGCCGCTCACTTACCGGAAGGGCCAGGACGATCATGCGCTCGTGCCGAGGCTGCAGTTCGGGGGACGCGTCGACCTGCTGTCGATCAGCTCCAAGCAGGGCGATCCCAAGTTCGGGGCTGCGCGTGCGCTCGACTTCAACAACGCCTCCGGATCGTTAGGCCTGACGATTCCGCTCTCGCCCACGGCGTCCATCGGCGTGAGCGCCGCCCGTGCCTTCCGGGCGCCGACGGTGGAGGAGCTCTTCTCCAACGGCTTTCACGCGGCGGTGGGCACCTACGACGTGGGCAACCCCGGCCTTCGCGCGGA
Organism: Gemmatimonadaceae bacterium; assembly: GCA_039927015.1. Classification (GTDB taxonomy): domain Bacteria; phylum Gemmatimonadota; class Gemmatimonadetes; order Gemmatimonadales; family Gemmatimonadaceae; genus SCN-70-22. The sequence goes on from JBDSVW010000454.1 coordinate 1,627, forward strand.
GATCAATGAAGGGCTCGACGGCGTGGTGCGCGTGCAGACGGGCGTGGTCGATATGCAGCTGGCGGCATACTTCAGCCGCCTGAGCCACTACATCGCGCCGCGCATCGTGGGCGACACGGTCACGGCGGAGGGCGTCGTGCCGCTCAACCGGTACGCGCAAGACGATGCGACGCTCAAGGGCCTGGAAGGGCGCATCGAGGGCGCGCTCGCGGCGCACGTGATTCTCGGCGCCATGGCGGACGTCGTGCGCGGAGAGTTCAGCAGCGGCGCGCCGCTGCCGTTCATGCCCGCGGCGAGGGTGGGCGCACACGGACGCTGGGACAACGGCACGCTCTCGCTCGGGGGAGAGATGCGGCACGCCTTCCGTCAGGGGCGCGTCTCGGGCGGGGAGGTGGATATTCCCACGGACGCCTACACGCTCGTCAACCTTTCACTCGGTGTGCAATACATCGGTCGTGGACTGGTGCACTCCGTCACGCTGCGCGCGGACAATCTCACCGACGAGCGGTACTTCGACGCCTCGAGCCGCATCAAGTCGTTCGCCGCCAATCCCGGGCGCAACATCGCCCTCGTCTACAAGGTCCTGTTCTGAGTGGCTTCTGAGTGGCTTCTGAGTGGCTTCTGAGTGGCGCGCGCCTCATCGCGCGCTGCTCGGGCTGAGGCCGCGACGTACCTCGCTAGCCGGTCGCGAAGCTGCGCAGCAGGGCGAGCATGCGCGCGTCCTGCACGTCGGGCACGTCACCCTTGGGTGTCTCGATCACCTTGGGTACTGTCGCCAGGCGGTCGTCGGTCATGATGCGCCGGAAGGCCCCCTCGCCAATCGCCCCCTCCCCGATGAGTTCGTGCCGGTCGCGACGCGAGGCGAGGGGGACCTTGGAGTCGTTCAGGTGCATCATGCCAAGGCGCTCGAAGCCCACGACGTCGCCGAAGCGCTGCCAGACCTCGTCGTACTGGCCGGCGATGTCGTACCCCGCAGCGAACACGTGCGCGGTGTCCACGCACACGCCCACGCGTTCACGCACCGTCGCGGGAATCCGTTCCAGCAGTTCCGCCACTTCCTCGAATGAGGCGCCGAGTGCGGTGCCCGAACCGGCCGTCGTTTCCATCAACAGGCGTGTGCGCCCGGGTACGACCTCCAGCGCGATCCCGATCGCTTCGGCGTTGCGAGCGAGGCCGCTCGCGCGGTCGTCCATGTAGTTGCCGGGGTGCGAGACCAGGAAGTCCAGCGTCAACTTCTCGCATCGCCGCAACTCGGAGATGAACGAGATGAGGCTGCGCGTCCACAGCATGCCGTTAGGCGAGGCGAGATTGATGAGGTAGCTGTCGTGCGCGTTGGACACGACGATCTCGCTCTCCGAGCGCGCGGACACGAACGAGGCACAGTCGGGCTCCCCGATGTCGGGCTCGCGCCACTGGTTCCCGGTCTTGGTGAAGATCTGCATGGCCGTCGCCCCGATCGCCCGTGCACGGGGCAGGGCCGACGGGACACCTCCGGCCGTGGAGACATGGGCGCCTAACGGTGCAAGCAGCGGCATGGGGAGGGGACGCGGGAAGGGTGCCGTCGGCGACCTAACGACCGCCGGCGCGCAGCTCCAGCCACGCCATGGGGTCGGTGGCGCGGCCCTTGGGGCGGATCTCGAGGTGCAGGTGGGGCTCGACGTCCGGGTCCGCCTGGCCCACGGCCCCGATCACCTGGCCCTTGGTCACCTTGTCCCCCTTCTCCACGTTGACGCGGCTGAGCGAGCCGTACACCGAGTAATCGCCGCCGCCGTGCTGGACGATCACGGTCAGTCCGTACGTGCCAATGGGATCGGCGACCATCACCTCACCCGCCGCGATGCTGCGCACCGGTGCGCCGCGCTCCGCCTTGATGCCTATGCCATTCCAGCGGATCGCCGTGTTGTTCGGGTTGATCGCCCGCCCGAAGCGATAGATGATCTCCCCGTCCACCGGCCAGTCGAGCTTGCCGAAGTCACTCGTCTTGAGGGAGCTGGTGGTCGTCGCCGGCGCGTTCGGCCGCGCCTCGGCGCGCCGCCGTGCCTCCTCCAGCGACGCCAGCAGCTGCGTCATGCGCTGCTCGTCGCGCTTGATGCGCGACAGCCGGTCTTCCACCTGCTTCTGCGAGCGCGCGAGCTGCGCGATGCTCCGGCCCCGGGCGCTCTCCAGTGATTGGAGCTTCGCCACTTCCGAGGCCTTCTCCTCGCGGTTCCGAAGCAACTCCTCCTGCAGCCGTAGCACGAGGGCGCGCTGCCGCTCGATCTCCGTGTACAGGCTCTCCATGCGGCGCACGATCGTGCGGTCGTGGAGGGCGAGTTCGTGGAGATACTTGTAGCGTGCCACGAGCTCCCCAAATGTGCGGGCGGAGAGCAGCGCCTCGGTCGAGTAGAGGGGGCCGCGCTTGTAGATGTCCACCAGGCGCCGGCGCAGCGTGGAGCGCTTGTGCTTCACCTCGTACTCCGCGCGTTGCAGCGAGGCGGTGGTGGAGTCCACATCGCGATTGATGGACTCGAGTTGCGACTCCAACGAGCGCACGAGCCGCGCCGTCGCGTCGGCCTGACGATGCAGGTTGGTGCGTTCTTCCTCCAGCGTGTGCGTCTTGCCCTCCAGGTCCTTCAGGCGCGACTGCAGATCACTGCGTTCGCGACGGATGGCATCCAATTCCTCGCGCTGCTGCCGCAACCGCTGTTCGGCGGACTGCGCGCCCGCGCTGGCCACCGGCAGGAGCAGCAGGAACAGGAACGCGAGGACCGCGGGGCCGCGCACGGCTACAGCACCTGCCGGATCTGGCGCCCCACCGACAGGGCGCTGCCGACAATGCCGATCAAGGCGCCGCCGATCAGGCCGAGCAGCGCGAGACGCACGTCGAAGAACTGGGTCTCGATGAAGTAGCGGGTGATGAGCGCGCTCGCGAGGTATGTCAGCAGCAACGCCAGCGCGCCGCCCAGCACGCCCTTGATGAATCCCTCGATCAGGAAGGGGCGGCGGATGAATCCGTCGGTCGCTCCCACCAGCCGCATGATCAGAATCTCGCGGCTGCGCGCCATCACGGCCATCCGGATGGTCGCCCCGATCACGATGATCGCGACGGCGGCAAAGGCGAGCCCGAGGATCAGGCCCGCGGCGGTGGCCACGTTGCGAATGCTGTAGAGCTTCTGGATCCACTCCTCGCCGTAGCGGACGTCGTCCACGAAGCTGTAGACCTTGAGGCGCTCCGCCACGTGCTTGACGGTGGTCGGGTCGCGAAAGCCGTCGCGCAGGCGCAGGTCGATGGAGGCGGGAAGGAAGCCCGCCTCGAAGACGTCCTTGAACTCGCCGAGCTCCGTGCGCGCGCGTTCGAGCGCCTGCTCGGGCGACACGTATTCCACGCGTGCGACTTCCTTGTAGCCCCCCAGGTCGCCCATGGCGGCGGCCACCGCCTCGGGCGAGGTGCTATCGGAAAGGAAGGCGCGGATTTCCACGCGCGACTCCACGGTGCGCAACGTGTTGCGGATGTTGAGCGCCACCAGCGAAAAGAGTCCGAACGCGAAGAGCGAGAACGCGATGGTGGTAACACTCAGCGCGCTCAGCATCGGTGCGCGCTTGAATCCCAGCATCGCTTCGCGGAAGGCGAGCCTCATGGCGTCACCTGGCCCGCGCGCCGCTTCTCTTCGGTAGAATCGAAGACGATCTGGCCGCGGTTCACTTCCAGCACGCGGAACTCGGAGCGCTTCACGACGTCGAGGTTGTGCGTGGCCATGATCACCGCCGTTCCCGCCGCGTTGATGTCGCGCAGCAGTTGGAACACGCCACGGGTGGCGCGGTCATCCAGGTTTCCGGTGGGCTCGTCGGCCACGAGCACGAACGGATCGTTGGCCAGTGCGCGTGCGATTGCCACGCGCTGCTGCTCGCCGCCGCTCAGTTCACGCGGGAAGTTGCGCGACTTCGACGCCAGTCCCACCTGCGTCAGGAGGCGGCTCACCTTCGGATGGATCTTGTCGCGCGGCGTGCCGATCACGTCGAGCGCGAACGCCACGTTCTGCTCCACCGTCCGGTCTTCGAGCAGGGCGAAGTCCTGGAACACGACCCCGAGCTTTCGTCGCAGCATGGAGACGTCCTTGCTCTTCACGCCGCGCGCGCGCGTCCCGCTCACCCACACGTCGCCGCGCGTGGGCAACTCTTCCATGTAGATGAGCTTGAGGATCGAACTCTTGCCGGCCCCGCTCGGTCCGGTGAGAAACACGAACTCCCCCTTGCCGACGGAAAAGGACACGTCGTTGAGGGCGAGGCCGCTGCGGGGATATTCCTTGAAGACGTTGGCGAATCGAATCACTGAGATGCAAGCTAATGCCAGTGATCAGACGACCGAGAGGGGTCGGGAGTCAACGCGTTAGGTCTGCGGGCCCACCGAGGCCCCTTGCAGGCGGCGTGCGAGCGAGCATTTTCGAGCGCTCCACGGGACTGGTGGCAGCGCCTACATCGCTCCGACGGGCGTCGTCTACGGAGCGCCGAACGCCTGCGCGAGATCCGCAATCAAGTCATCGGCGTCCTCGAGACCGACACTCAGTCGCACGCAGCCGTCGGGAATGCCCACCGCCGCCCGCTGCGCGGCCGAGAGATGGGCATGCGAGGTGAAGCGGGGCTCGCTGACGAGTGAATCCACCCCGCCCAGGCTGGGCGCATGCGTGATGAGCGTGAGTTTCCGCACAAAACTGTCGGCGGCCGCGGCGCCTCCCGCGAGCACCAGTGCCATCATGCCGCCGAATCCTTCGAGAGTGGAACGGGCGAGCGCGTGGTCGGGATGGCTTGGCAGGCCCGGATAGAGCACACTTCGCACGGCCGGCTGTCGCTCGCTCCACTCGGCGATGCGCTGCGCGTTCTCATTGGAGCGCCGGACGCGCACGTCGAGCGTCTTGAGACCACGCTCCAGCAGCCAGCAGGCGAAGGGATCGGGCGCCTGGCCCCAGATCATCATCTTCTGCCGTACCTCCTCGACGTAGGGCGCCGTACCCACCACCATGCCGCCCAGGACGTCGTGGTGACCGTTGAGAAACTTCGTCGCGGAATGGATCACCACGTCCGCCCCGTGTTCAATCGGCCGGAAGTTGATGGGCGAGGCGAAGGTCGAGTCCACCACGAGGGCGAGCCCATCCTTCTTCGCCAGCGTGGAGACGATGCGCAGGTCGAGCACGCGGCAGGTGGGGTTCACCGGCGTCTCGATGAAGATCGCCCGCGTCTGCGTGCGCAGCTGCCGCCGCCATCCCCGTGTGTCCAGCGGATCGACCAGCGTCACGGCGATCCCGAGCGACTCGAACTCCTCCAGCAGCAGGCGTCGCGTTCCGCCGTAGATCCACTCGGAGGCGAGCAGGTGATCGCCAGGGCGGAGCAGGGCCAGCAGCGCGCACGCCGTGGCACCCATGCCGCTCGACAGCGCGAGTCCGGCCTCCGCGCCCTCCAGCGCCGCAACGATCCGCTGGACGCGCTCGGCGTTGGGCGCGTTGCCGTGGCGGGGATAGCGCAGCCCCTCCTCGGTGCCATACGCCTGCGCGAAGTTCACCGACTGCGTGAGGGGGAAGACCACGGGGTCGCCCACCTGGCGGTCGCCGTCGGCGCCGTGAATCGCGAGCGTGGCCCGCTTGTGGGCAGGTAAGCCGGTGGGGAGAGTCATCGGGGGATCGTTAGGCGGACAGCGACTGCGTTACCTGGCGCTCACGTCGGGTTTGACCAGCCGGACGATTTCCGACACCGCCAGTCCCGCGATGTCCCGCACCACCACCGCCCCGCGCGGCACCGACTCTTCCAGCGTCACCCGCGCCAGGTCGTGTCGCCGCGGTCCGTGCACCCACACCAGCACGCCGTCGTTCAGCAGGCGCCGCGCCGCCTCCTCGGAGCGCAGGTAGATCATGGGTCCCCGGTCCTCGTCTCCCCGGCGCGTCGCGGAAAAGCCCACCACCTGCAGCGGTGGATTGCCGGAGCGTCCTACCACGCCTGCGGCAGTGAGACGTACCCATCCTCACGGCGCACGACGAGGCGGCGCGCCGAGAGATCTTCGAGCACAATCGTCGCCCGTCCTGCCGGTTCGCCCAGCTCGCGCGCGATTTCCTGCGGCATGATGCGCCCGTGCTTGTTCACCACGTGCCAGGCGCGGCGTGCCCCGTCGTCGAGCGTTCCGACCAGTCGCAGCACGCCGGCGTCATCCTCCACGAGCACGGCGAGGTTGTAGCGCTCCAGCACGGCCTCGATGGCCTCCAGGTGTCCCTCGTGCACGCCGCGAATGCGGAAGAAGTGACGGGGACGTCCCTCGTCGAGATGCTGGTACGCATCAAGCAGCTTTCCCACCACTTCGTCCGCGCAGGAGAAGTCGAGCATCTTCACCTGGGCGAAATCGATGATCGTGACGTTCGGCTCCGGCTGCTCCGCCAGGGCGGCTTCGATCGCCCGCCGTACGGCGACGCCGGTGGGGCGCGTGACGAGGTTCGTGTAGAGGTCGCACACCGTCTCGCGGAGAACGGAGCTGACGTTGATGTGGTAGATCACCGCTGCACCAGCCGCTCGGGAATGGTGATCTGGACCTGGGCGCCGGGCAGGGGGGAGAGCTGCTCGCGGAGCGGGACGTCGTCGTCCCAGCTGGGCACGATGGAAATGCAGGCGGTGCCACTGCGCACCGACAACTTGCCGTCCCAGCGGCCGACATAGCGGCGCACGCCGGCCAGCCCCTGCCCACGTCCCGGATCCCGGAAGCGGCTCACGCCGCGGATCACGGCGTCCTCGAGTGCCATCGCATCATCCCAGCGGTCGCTCAGCTTCCGCCCCTGCGCGCTTTCCAGCGAGCGGCGGAAGCCGATGCCCGCGTCACACACCGCGATCACCACCACGCGGCGTCCCAGCCGCTGGCGATAGCGATACGACTGCACGGCCACCCATCCCGTCGTCTGTGCATGCTCCACGATGTTCTGACAAACTTCTGAAAGCGTCATGGCGAAACGCATCGTCGCCATGGGATCGAGATTGAGCTCGTTCACCAGGATCTGCTGCGCCTTGGTCTGGATGCGCTCCACCACGTCGTGCACGTCATCACTCTTCGCCACCGCCGTGATCTCGAGCAGCACGTTGGATTCCGCGGCGGACGTCCGCGTGCGCGGCACGTGGCCGTGCATCTCGAAGAGTTCCTCGGCGTAGCGGTAGAAACCTGCCCGCTGCCAGTAGCTCGCCGTCTCCTCGGTCTCGGGTCCCGTGAAGGCGGCCTGCACGCCGCGCGTCTGCGCAAGCGTCAGCAGCGCCGTGAGCCCGTAGGGCGACGACCACCGCGTGTGCCGCGCATCGATGAGGACCTTCTGATCCACGGGAAGCGGTGCGAGTTGCTCGAGCACCTGTTCGAACGTGTGATCGTCGAGCGAGGGGGGGACGGTGATGACAGTTGTCACGAGGGAATGAGCTCGCCGCGAAGATGATGCGCGAGTCCGCGTGCACCGCGGTACTCCACGTTTCTGGCCGCGGCCTTTACGGCGCGCTGTAACGCGATGGCAAACGTATCACCTGCGAGCATTCGCGAGAAGGCCGTCGCGCCGAAGACGTCACCGCACCCGGTGGGATCGCCACCACTCCCCTTGACATTGGCACGCTCGGGCGCCACCAACGACGTCCGCACGGCCCCGAGAACGGATGTTCCCGCACCCCGGAGCTTGCGATCCGGCAATCGTTCGAATCCGGGAGCGCTGAAGTACACGGCCCCGCGCGCTCCAAGGGTGACCACCAGCCCCGACACGTGTTGCGCGAGCGCCATGGCAGCGAGTTCCATGGGATCGTGCGCCATCATGGACATCTCGTCCTCATTCATCTGCACCAGGTCGAAGCACGCCAGCCACGGTGCCGCGTTAGGCATGGGCCGCAGCGAGCGCAGGCCGTCGGGCTGCACGGCCAGCACGATGGAATGCAGGTCACAATAGATGGGCCCCCGGAAATGCTGGCGGATGAGCTGCGCCGTCTCCAGATCGAGCTCGAAGCCACTGATCAGGTTGATGTAGAGCGCGTCCAGGTCGCGCAGCAGCGGCTTGAGCCCCAGCCAGGTCCACGCCGGCACGCCCCCACGCAACACCTCACTGCGCCGCTCGTCGGAGAGATAGCGCAGCTCGACGCGATTGTTGGGCTGGGGCACCTCGATGGGCTCCGCATCGGGCGCGATGTGCCGCAGCGTGCGCAGGAACTCGCGCGACCGCGCGTACACATCGCTGCCCACTTTGGCCAGCGGGACAATCTGCCAATCGTTAGGGAGCGCGGCGTCGAGTGCGGA
>JBDSVW010000455.1:0-14756 GCA_039927015.1 Gemmatimonadaceae bacterium
CGGAGTAGCCGGCGAAATACTGCGAGAGCAGCGCGAGTGGGAACTCGCGCGCGGCCGGAGTGAGGATGGCGACCACCGTGAGCAGCACAAGGAACAGCGCACCCGCCACACCGGTCGCCGTCCCGAACGCCGCCTTGTGCAGCGGCGAGAACGCGAGGGTGAGTGCGGGCAGCATGCGCCGCTCGGTGTCCGACAGCTCCGAGCCCTCGCCCGAGACACGGGCATGCAACAAGTCGTTCAACGGATCTGGCACCTTGGCCTCTCCTCGGCTCTTTACCACTACGGTTCGTCGGCGGTCCACGAGCTGCGACGATGCTTGGATGGAACGGGGGGCCAGCGCTGCACGCCAATCTCGGAATACGCTTCGATTGTGGGGTTCGGCAACGGTGCGCCAATGGTCTGCTGGAGCAACAATCCGAACACGAACGAAATTCCGTTCAGGAAATAGTACATCAGGTGAACGGGAATCACACGCAGCGCGAAGACAGGCCCGCGAACCCGAAGGAAGAACCGCAGGAGCGGCAGGCTGAGGGCGAGCACCGTGACGACCGCAAGGAGCGCCACCACCAGGGGGGTGGCCGAGCGACGCCAGGCCGCGGCGAGGACCAGGAACACCGCCAGCCAGACGAGCACCACGTTCAGCTTCTCGCGCCAGCGCAGGTTGAGCGCGCCGGTCGCGAGCACCGCCTTGCGATGCGCCAGCAGGCGGGCCCACGGAATGCCGCGGTCGCGCAGGTCGGTCCGCACGACGTTCACGAATGTCCAGCGTTTGAGGTGCGTGACCTGGATGTCGGGGCGCAGCAGGATCGTCTGTCCCAGCTGCCTAACGCGCGACCCCAGCTCGATGTCCTCGATCTGCGGCCGGGCGAAGTGCCATTCGTCATACATGCCGGCATCCTCGAACACCTTGCGGCGCAGGGCGCCGGCGCCGGCCCAGAACGTCTCCACCTCGCCCACGTTCTGCTGGTGCACGTGATGATGCAGCAGGTTGCGGTATTGCGACATGAACCCCGCGTCGGTGGGCGTGTCGTCGTACGAGCCGAACACGGCGCCCACGCGCGGATCGTCCATGAACGCTTCCGCGAAGCAGCGGATGGTATCCCGATGCACGACGACGTCGGAGTCGAAGAACATCAGGATGTCGCCCCGCGAGACCTCGAAGCCGCGGTTGCGCGCATACGCGGGACCGTGCGGCTTGCCGGGGAGGCGGACGACGGTATCGGCGTAGCGCGCCGCGACGGTGGCGGAGTCGTCGCTGCTCGCGTCGTCCACCACGATCAACTCCCACTTGTCACGGGGATAGTCACTGGCCAGCAGGGCGCCGAGCGTGCGCGGAAGGAGCGCGGACGCCTGGTGCGACGGCATGATGACCGAGCAGAACGGATAGCGCGGCGTCATGCGGCGCGACCGGTGCGCTGGACCAGGCGACGCACACGTCGTCCCTGCGCCCGCAGCCAGAGCCGCCCCCGGAAGCTGCGGCTGCCCCACGCCTCCAATTGCCCGGCCTCGCGGAAGTAGTACATGTCGAGTCGCGGCAGGAGCGCGCGGTCGTCATCGCGCCGCAGCGCCCGAAGCTCGGTGGTGCAGGCGAGCGCGAAGACATCGCGCACGACCGTCGCCGACACGGCGTCCACGGCACCGTACGGGTAGGCGAAGGTGTCGGGGCGCGACCCGAGTTCGGCCGCCATGCGTTCGACGCATCCCGCCACCTCGTCCTCGAGCACCGCGCCGCGCACCGTGGTAAGGTCGCGATGACGGCGCGTATGCGCGCCCAGCGCCACGCCCTGCCCCGCGAGCGTCCCCAGCGTCTGCCACGACATGAGCGACATGGTGGGAATGCCATTGGCATGCGCGCCGCCCCAGCCATTCGCGCCCCCCACGTGTTCCGGCACCACGAAGACGGTGCATGGCAGGGCATGCGCCCGGAGCGAGGGGGCGGCGTGCTCGGCGAAATTCTCGAATCCGTCGTCGAACGTGATCGCGATTGCATCGTCGCCGGCGGGCGCGGCGAGCAGCTCCGCCAGTGGAAGCACACGCACGGCACCCGACGTCATCCACTTCACGTGCGCACGAAAGGACTGCGGGCTCACCGATATCGGCGAACCCGAATCATCGATCGAGTGATAGGTCAGGATCGCGCGCATCGCCTCCACTACCGTCCGTTCGGAAGCCGAGCCGCCCCCGACATATGGGCAGCAAGGCCGGCCCGCTGATCATCCACGACGTCGCGGACGATCGTCTCGAGCGGCGTCGCCGGGCGGAAACCCGTCAGGCGCTCGAGCTTGGACACGTCGGGCACGCGTCGCATCATGTCCTCGAATCCCACCGCGTACGCCTCGCTGTAGGGCACGAGCACGATCTCCGACTTGCTGCCGGCGGCGTCCCGCACCTGTTCCGCGAGCCCGCGCATGGTGACTTCCTGCGTCGAACCCACGTTGAACACCTCGCCGATGGCGGCGTCGATGCCCATCAGGCGCAACAGCGCCTCGACGGCGTCGTTCACGTGTCCGAAGCAGCGTGACTGCGTGCCGGAGCCGTAGACCGTGATCGGCTCGCCGCGCAACGCCTGCGCGGCGAAGGTGGGCACGACCATGCCGTACTGCCCGGTCTGCCGCGGCCCGACCGTGTTGAAGAAGCGGGTCACGATCACGGGCACGCCCTTCTCCCGCAGGTAGGCCAGCGCCAGCCACTCATCCAGCGCCTTGGAGCAGGCATATGCCCAGCGCGAGTGCGAGGTGGGTCCCAGCTGCAAGTCCTGGTCTTCGCGAAACGGAATGGAGGTGGACTTGCCGTACACCTCGGAGGTGGACGCCACCATCACCAGCTTCTTCTTGCGCGCCGCGGCGCCCAACACCACCTCGGTCGCACGCACATTCGTCTCGATGGTGTGCACCGGACGCTCGACGATGAGCTTGACGCCCACGGCCGCGGCGAGATGGACGGTCACGTCGGCGGTGTCGACCAGTTCGGACACCAGCGGCACATCCAGCGCCGAGCCGATGCGATAGGAGAACGACGGGTGGCCGGTGAGGTGGGCGATGTTCTCCATGCTGCCGGTGGAGAGGTCATCGAGCACCACGACCCGATCGCCGCGCGCAAGGAGACGTTCCGCCAGGTGCGAGCCGATGAACCCACAGCCGCCGGTAATAAAGACGTTCACGCGACCTCCTGCGTCGCCAGCGCGTCCATGACGCGCACATGTCCACGGCGCACCGCGGCGCGCCGAACGAGTTCCAGGTACTGCGGCAGCACGACCCGCTCCGACCAACGGTTCACGTAGGCGCGATATCCGGATTGCGAGAGTTTCGTGCGATAGGCCGCGTCAGCGGTGAGGCGTTGCATGGCGTGCAGGAGTTCCTCGCGTGTCGTGAACAGCTCCCCGCCGCCCGAGGCCTCCACGATCTCCGGGAAGGGGCCCAGCCGGCGGGCAATGACCGGTGTGCCCTGACGAAACGCTTCAATGAGGACGATCCCGAATGTCTCGTAGCATTCCGACGGCACCACCAGCGCCACCGCGTGCTGATAGTAGTGGCGGAGGTCGTCCGGCGCGACTCGCCCCAGAAACTTTACGTTAGGCATGCCGTCCGCCAGCCGGCGCAACTCGGCTTCGTGCGTGCCATCGCCCGCTATGAGCAGGTCGGCCCCCGCGAAGTCGCGAAAGACCGGGATCACGTCGTCGAGTCCCTTGATGCGCTCCAGGCGGCCGACGAAGAAGACGTACGGCCGTGGGTGGGGCGACGGGCCCTCGGCCACCGGAGCGTCCGCCGTTTCCGGATCGGGCAGGAAGTAGGGCAGCACTTCCATCTCCCTCGGAAAACCGAACTCCCGGTGCTTGGCCCGGCTGAACTCACTCATGGCAACGACGGAATCCACGTGCTCGATTTCTCGCTCGAGAAGGCCGGTCGTCCGCCACATCTGGGGAGGGCGCCGGTAGGCAATGGAGCACCTGACACAATCGCGTCCAGTGCACAACTCGCGCCCGTAGCGCCAAAGGACGTGAGTAGGACACACCAGCCAGTGTTCGTGCGCCATATACAGCGTGACCGCATCCCCTCCACAGCCCAGGATACCCGGTCCGCCGATAAGCGAGATGTTGTGGAAGTTCACAACGTCGTAGCGTCCCTCCTCCACCAGGCGCCGGATACGCGAGCCGTTCACCACCGGGTGGCCCATTTGCTGGGTCAGCAGGGTGGAAAGCATCGGCAGGCGGCTGTGCAGCCGGATCACCTCGACCCCCTGATCGTCGTCGAGATCGCGCGCCCCTTTCACAGCGCCAGGATTCAGAACCTCGTAGGCATCGGCATCGTGCACCACGCTCACGTGATGACCGCGCTTCACGAGGGCGCGCGAGAGTCGCTGGATGCCAATGCCGTCACCGCCGAAATTGTACGGCGGGTAGAACGTAGTGAGCATGAGGAATCGCAGGGCGCTCATGCGGCCGCCTCGACCAGCGCATCGAGGGTCGCGCGGGCGCTCGCACTCCAGGTGAGTGCGCGGGCCGCTCTCAGCGCGCCCGCCCCGAGCGCGTCGCGCCGTGCCGGATCGTCGAGGAGCGTGCGCATGGCGCTGGCGAGCGCCGCGAGGTCACCAGGCTTCACGAAGAGGCCGCCCCCCTCGAGCAACTCAGGCAGCGGACTCTCGATGGTGGCGACGACCGGGGTGCCGCACGCCGCGGCTTCGACGGCGGGCAGGCCAAAACCCTCGCATTCGGACGGCAGCAGCGTGGCCACCGCGCCGGCGTGCAGGAAGCGCAGGGTGGCATCGGGTACGAATCCCGTCCAGTGCACTGTGTCAGCCGTGCCGCACTCCTCGATGAGCGCGCGCAGCCGCGGCAGCTCCCCCAGGAAGACATCGTCCTTGATTGTCCCCACCAGCAGCAGGTGCGGTACGGCACCGCCACGCCCCACCAGCTGGGCGTGCGCCTGGATAACGAGATCCAGTCGCTTGTGCGGGTTGAAGCCCCCGACGTACGTGAACCAGTGGGCACCCGCAGGCACACCGAACGCGCGTGCGGCTGTCGTGCTCTCGTCCCTCGCGGCGGGCGCATACGCCTCTGACGGCGCCTCCACCGCCACGCGAATGCGCGCCGGATCGACGCCCAGCACGCGGGCGATGTCACGTGCGGAGTAGTCTGACACCGTGAGGACCACCCTCGACTGGCCGAGGGCGAGGGCGACCTTGAACTTCCAGAAGAGCCGCGCACGTGCCGAGGGAAGCGTGAGCTCGGGGAATCGCTCGGCGATGACGTCGTGAATCGTGACCACCGCGCGTTGCCCCGGGGGCAGCGGGAAGTAGGTGTACACCGACGGACAGAAGAAGACATCGGGCCGGGCCCGCCAGACCGCGCGCGTGAGGCGCAGCATGTCCAGCGGCGAGCGGGCCCCGTCTGCGGAGGCCGCGAGCGTCGGCGACTCATCGAGCGCCACCAGCTGCTGCTCCACGTTAGGCGCCGCGAGCGGAAACGCGTCGAAGGCACGACGGTCGCCGAAGCAGACGAAGTGATGCTCGGGCGCCAGCGGCACCAGTGCCTGCATCAGCTCCCGGGCGAACCGCCCATAGCCGCGGGCGTTGGCCCAGCAGGTGGCGTCCACACCGATGCGCACTCCGGGGTTACGCGACGCCCGCGCGAGCCTGGGACACCGTGGTCGGGGGGGCTCCCTTGGACGTGTCGGGCTCGAGCTTCTGCTCCTCGTGATACTCGAAGTCGGTGTTCACCGCCCACACATCGTGCGACGCGCCGCGCATGTTGGCGACCGCCATCATGGCGGTGAGCATGGAGTGATCGGCGTTGTTGTACTTGTGCATGCCATTCCGGCCGACGGTGTGCAGGTTCGGGATCCGGTCGATGTGGCTGCGCACCACCTTCAGGTGTTCCGCATACACCGAGTCGTAGACAGGATACGCCTTCTGCTGCCGCACGACGGTGCCGTCGATCACCTTCGCCGGGTCGGCGAGGCCGAGCTGTCCCAGTTCCGACTTTGCCAGCTCGATGAGGTCCTCGTCCTTCGAGTTCCAGAGGCCGTCGCCCTCGAAGCAGAAGTACTCCAGACCTAAGCAGGTGGTGCCGGGGCGCGGCACCATCGCCTTGCTCCAGTTGTTGAAATTCTGGATGCGTCCTACGCGCACGCCCGGAGTGTGGATGTAGATCCAGTTGTCCGGAAACAGCTCCTCCTGGTCCACCATCACGGCCACCGTGAGGAAGTCGCGATAGTTGAGGCCATCGCCCGCGCTCACGATATTCGCCGGCGGCAGCGGATCGAAGGAGCGCACCAGGTTCTTGAGGGCCATCGTGTTGATGAAGTGATCGCCCTCGATGCGGCGCTCACCCTCCGGCGTGCGCGCGCGCACCGCGACCACGACCCCGTCCTTGTATTCGAGCGCGTCCACGCTGTGCCGCATCAGCACCTCGCCGCCCATTTCCCTGATCCGATCGGTCGCCGTTTCCCACATCTGTCCCGGGCCGAAGCGCGGATACTGGAACTCGTTGATGAGCGTCTTGATTTTGTCGCTGCGCTTCTGGATGGCGGCGGCATTCAGGATGGCCTTGGCCAGCGACAACCCCTGGATACGCTGCGCCGCCCATTCCGCGCGGATCTCGGTGCAGGGGATGCCCCACACTTTTTCCGTGTACGTCTTGAAGAAGATGCGGTACAGCCGCTTGCCGAACCGGTTGCTCACCCACTGCTCGAAGTTGTCCTCGACGGGATAGGGCCGGAAATGCGACCAGAAATAGCTCAGAACGATGGCGATGGCGTTGAACACACCGAGCCCGCTGAGGGCGTTCCATGCCTTGAGCGGGTAATCGAAGTACTTGCCGCCGTAGTGAATGCGCGACAGCCGGGGCACGCTGATGAACTCCGGCCCGAGGATCTCCTTCCAGAGTTCCTCGACCGGGGTGACCTTCGTGAAGAAGCGGTGGCCCCCGATATCGAAGCGATAGCCCTTGTAGCGCGCGGTCTTGGAAATCCCGCCCACAATGTCGTCCGCTTCGAGCACGGTGACCTTCACCCCGTCCTTCGCGAGGATGTACGCCGCCGTCAGTCCCGCGGGCCCCGCGCCGATCACGACGACGCGCTGCCCGGGTTGTAGTTGTGCCACCTTGCGCGGCGAATTCGCAGACATCCCGCTCACGTTATCGTACCCTCGAGAGTGAATCCCCTGAACCAGCGATATAACCCACGGCCTCTCCCGCAGCCCAAGCGACGACGAACAATGCAAGGAGCGGCAACGAACGCCGCAGTTCCTCGCGGTGACGTCCCTTGGCACGAATGCGACTGACGGTGCGCCAGAACAGGAGGGGCGGAAGGGCGAGAGACGCCATTCCCATGGCCATTCTCTTTGCAAGGCTCGCGCCCTCGGCGCGAGCACCCGCGTAGGACCGGGAGTACAGGTAGCGCTGCGACATGTACAGACCCACCGTGTAGTGCATTTTGTGTCCGACCACGATGTCGGGTCGGCAGGTCAGCGGAATCTTTCCCGCGCGAAAGGCATCGTGCAGTCGATTCTCCCATCCCCCCGACTCCACCACCGCACGAAACTGCTCGAGAAGCGCCCGGGGATAGACGATGTTGTTGCCCGTAAGCCACTCGACGTTGCCTTCGGGGAGGGGAGGCGTGCAGTGGCTATACTCGCACAAGAACGCGGCCCAGTCCACCGGTGAGGTCGTGGCAGCGTTCTCGACAGCGCCCGCCACCACTGGAGTGGCGTCGCTCTGCGCGGTGAGCAGGGCGCGGGCCCAGCCGGGAGGCACCAGCACGTGGTCCTCGATGACCGCTACCGAGGGCGCCGTGGCGGCGCGGAAGGCAATCGCGCGCATTTCCGGAATAGTGGTTCCGGGCGCCACGTCCAGCACCCGAACCAGCGGAAACGCCGCCTGCACTTCCCGGCGAAGCGCCTCGCCGAGTCGGTCGACCACCAAAACTTCAAGCGACACATCGTCGCGTTGCCGCTCCAGCGCTTCCAGGGTGCCCGCGAGGTCGCCGAATCCGTTGACAGAGGGAACGACGACCGAAAGCTCTGCCGTCGCCACTTACAGCTCGTGCGACAGGGGGCGCGTGGCGCGCTCCATCTCCCGGGTCGCAACCAGGGGGAGGAGGCGTGGAATGGCCTCGATGCGACGCTTGGACGTGGCGGTGAGATTCGGCGCGAGGTAATCCCGGGACTTGCGCGCAAATTCCGGCGGCAGGTCGCCGGCGACGGCTAAGAGGGGGACCTCGATCTCGAGCGGCAGCGACTCGCTCACGCTGCCCACGGTGGACTCGAACGCGCCCAGCCAGCTGCCGTCACCCACGGCGACATCCATGCGGAAGGTGATGATATCGCCACTCACGTTGCGCGCCCCGATGTCCCGCATTTCCAAGCTGCTGGCGTCGTGCTGCGCGTCGATGAACAGCACGCACGGGTATGCTGCCCGCAGCATCGCGGCGTCCTCCAGCATCCGGGACCGAACCACCACGATTTCCGCCTCGAGACGACGGCAGCCCCCGGCAATGGCCTCGAGCGCCCGTTCGAGACTCGTCCGATCGCCCGTGGAGAGCAGCACGACCGAGAGCGAGGGGCAATGCGGCGCCCTGCGCGACGGCTGCGGCGATGCCTCAGCGTTCGATCGTTCGCGATACTCGTCCATGCGCAAAGTCCGTCTCGTCGTTCGGGTGAGTCGTGGAACGTCCACTTGCCGTCGTGCCGAGTGCACGCCTCATCACACCCGCCCCCCCGCCAGTCCCACGCTTGTGCAAACCGACGGCCAACCGATCGTCCGAAGGCGATCTCAACCTTATTCAGGTTAGATCATTGTAATACAAGGATTTCGGATCTGTCGTATTACCGTGGATTCGTTGGGCAATGCCCGTGCCGCCGCTTTCGCATGTTGACCCGCTGCTACACGCACGAGCACCGCTGTCGTCCTCGCGCCACGACAACTCTCGGGCTTGGAATAGTCCAGAGGAACAGTGCCCTGCTCCGGCTCGCTGCACGTTTCCGCCTCCGCGAGCGGGCGCGCCGCTCACTCGATGAGCGCTGCAAGGCGTGCGGCGTTGGCCATCAGGGTGAACGTGAGGTTTTTGGCGGGAAGCCACGGGAAGGCGGCGCCATCCGCGATGTGCAGACCCGGCACGCCCCGCACCTCGCCGTTGGCCCGACATGTGTGCTCGTGCTCCTCGGCGCCCATGGGCAGCGTGCCGGCGTAGTGCACGCTCGAGCCACGCGGCAGGACCTTCACCATGCCGGCAGGTGCGAAGCAGCCCAGCTGACGCAGCGCGCGGCGGGTGGTGGCGATCGCGCGATGCGTCGCGGGCAGGTCGCTGGTGTCGTCCCCGTACTCGAGCACCATGCGCGTGTCGCCATTGGAGCTGCGCTGCAGACGCGCCAGGTTGACCTCGCGCCGACGATCGGAGAGCCAGATGTTGGCCACGCCCAGCGCGGCGCGCATGCGGCGAAACACCCGGAGTGACGTGCGCAGGTCGAATGGCAGCGAGTGCACGATGGGATGCACCGACGCCGCCTTCAACGAGGAAATCTGTCCGTGCACGTCGGTACGCCAATCGCCCGTATCAATGGCCATGGCGAGCATGTGATACTGGTAGCTCGCCAGCTGCACGCTCTTGCCCACGCGCGAGAGATTGACGAAGGGCACCATGACGTGGCGATTGTCCATCAGCCCGGGCAGCGTGAGGTCGGTCACACCCAATGCGGCGAACGTCTGGAGGTAGATGCGCGTCGTGGCGAGCGCGCCTGCCGCCAGCACCACGCGCTCGCCCCGCACTTCCACTGCGCTACCGCCGCCCACGGGTTCCGCCACGACGCCCACGGCTCGTTGGCGAGCGTCGAGCAGCACGCGATGCACCACCAGTCCGGGGCGGTACGTGAAGTGGGGATGCGTCAGCAACTCCGCCAGCGTCAGGCTGGGCGCGTACAGCGAACCCCGGGGACAGCCCCAGAGACAGCGGCCCAGTTCCCCGCACGCGTGACGGGCACCCAGGTCGCGAGACAACACGGCCACGCGTGAGCGGCCGAGATGGAATCCGGTTGCGTTGACCGCCTCGCGACGGCGCTCGTATCTCTCCCGAAGCGCTGCCGAGTGTGCATCGAGCGCGAGCGGCGCGAGATACGATGCGCTCATTGGCGAATACGGTCGCAGGTCGTCGTCCTCGCCCGTGACGCCTATGCGTCGCGCGATGACCTCATAGTGGGGGCGGAGGTCGGCGCCGGAGAATGGAAACTCCGCCAGCTCCTCGTCGCGCAGCTCGTACGATCCGCCCGTCCATGCCTCGGCCAGCCCGCCGCGTGCGTACGAGACGACGGGGGAAAACCCGCGCTCCGTGATGGCGAGATCCGGCGGACGCCGGAACACATAGGCCTTGCTGGGTGGAAAGCCGTAGGGCTTTGCGTCTGGCGACGGATAGACGACGCCCTCGCCATGTGCGCCGAGAAAGTACGCCTCTGGTTCGTCCAGCCGGTCCTTGAGGTCTGCGAACGACGCATCGGGGAGGGGTGAGCCCGGGCGCTCGAATCCCACGTCCAGCATTTCCACGTGCTCGCCGCGTTCCAGCATCGATTGGGCGAAGTGCACGCCCGAGGCTCCCGACCCAACGACGAGGAACCTAGACATTCCGATCGCCGTCAGGCATGGCCGCCGCCACGAGGTGCATGGGCGCCAGCAGCAGCGCCGCGGTGAGGGTGCGCATGGCCCAACCCGTCCCCGCGAGCACCAGGGACAGCCAGGTTCTCGCGGGCGATGCGGCGAGCGCGCTGTCGAAGGCGGAATGGATGCCGGGAGAGGACTCCAGAACCGCCAGCGTGAGCACGAGCTTGCGCCGCAGCAGGCCATACGGGCGCGTGAGACGCGCGTAGGCGTCCGCGAGGGCACATGCCACAGGGGACCATCGTGCGACGACCACCAGCCATCGATCGAACCGATCGGCGGCCGCGAGCTCCGCTGACTGCTGCGACGCCGCGTAGTAGCTCCGACCGCGTTCCAAACCCGACGACGCGCCGAGGTACCGCGCGAAGACGTCGAACTCCGCGCCGCTCCCGCGGGACTCAGTCATCGGGCGCGCCGCGCGTGAGCATTTCCTCGATGCCCAGCGGGCCGGGAAGAAGGTCAGCGAGGGCAGGGTGGGGCGTGGCGTCCGAATCATTCACGAACGACGCCAGCTGCCCCGCCGTGACCGGCATGAGCGGCCGCAGCACCGGCTCCACCGTTCCCAGGAGGAGGCGCAGCAGGCCGATGGGAAGCGAGTGCGGTGTGCGAGGGGGAAGTCCGCGCGCAGTCCGGATGCGCGCCAGCAGCTCGCGCAGCGTCACGCGGTCGCGGCCTCCCAGCTCGAGCGGGGCACCGCTGACCGGCGCGCGGGCGGCCAGCGCCAGCAGCACCTGCACCACATCGTCCACGTGTACCGGTTGCACCTGCACATCACCCGAGCCCAGCACGATCGGCAGCGGGCTGGTCGCCAGACCCACCAGCGCGCGCTCGAGCGGACTGCCGCGACCGAAGACCATCGTGGGCCGCACCACCGAGCACGGCACGCCCGAGCCGAGCACCAGCTGCTCGGCAGCGGACTTGGCGCGCGCGTAATGATACCAGCGCTGGTCGTCGAAGCCGGCCGCGATGGAACTCACGAACACCAGGTGTCGTGCGCCAGTTGCTCGTGCGGACGCCAGCACGCGGCGCGTGCCCTCCACATTCACGCGCGACATCTCCGCCGGTGACAGGCGCCCTGTGGAGGCCGCCAGATGCAAAAACACCGCGTCGCGTGGCAGCACGTCCGCCGGAAGGTCGTCCTTCCCTAGGTCGCAGGCGAGTGCGCGCCACCGGGACTGCCATTCGGGCAAGGTCGTGAGATGCGCGGTGTCGCGCGCGACGGCAGTGACCGCAGCCGCGTCGCGACGGGCCAGGGCGTGCAAGACGCGGCGGCCGATGAATCCGCTCGCGCCGGTGAGGACGAGCGGGGGCAGCGAGGCCGCCATGCGCCGTGTGCTGGTCAGGGAGCGGAGTGCTTGCTGATCGCCCGCGAGGGGGCGAGGCGCGGTGAGAAGATCTCACGCCACAGCATCCAGCGCAGGCGGAGCACGCCCTTGATGTCATCCCAGGCGGTGCGCATGATCTTGACCCGGCTGTCGTCGTCCTCGATCCACTGCACAGGGATATCCGCAATGCGGTATCCGCGCTTCTCCGCCAGCACCAGGATCTCCGTGTCGAAGAACCAGCCCTGGTCCTTTACGTCGGGAACCAGATCCAGCATGGCGTTGCGACTGATGGCCTTGAAGCCACACTGGGCGTCGCTGAACGATGTCCACAGCACCGCCTTGACGAACAGGTTGTAGCAGCGGGAGACGAATTCGCGCTTGGCCGAGCGCGTGGTGCGGGACTCTCGAAGGAGTCGCGAACCCGTGGCGACATCGAATCCGTCCACAATAATGCCGTGCAGCATCTTGGGAAGCGCGGCGAGCTCGGTGGAGAGATCGACGTCCGTGTAGCACATGACATCGGCGTCGCTCTGGCTCCATGCATGGCGGAGCGCGCGTCCCCGCCCCCGCTGCGGCAACTGCAAAAAGACCACGTCCGAGTGGAGCCTCACCAGCTCGCTCGCCACACGGTCGGTGCCATCGGTCGATCCGTTGTCCACGATCACCACACGCCAGCGACACGGCAGGGATTCACCCAGAAAGTGGCGCACCGTCTCCACACTCCGGGCTAGAACATGCGCTTCGTTCAGCACCGGAAGCACCACATCCACCACGAGCGCCGAATCCCAACTCCCTACCCGCGCTGGATCGTACTGCGGCATTTGCCTCAACTCCTTTTCGTCCGATGGCGGAACCGACCGCCGGTCACCCGGGCTCCAATGCAGAGCCCGTGCCGCCAGCTTCGCTCCCGGTCCAGACTCAGCTGTGCAAGGATTCGTCCGCGGCGGCGGATCTCCATGGATGCCTCACCGACCACACTCCCGCAACCAGCGCTGCGGCCAGCAGCATGGCCGGCACGGCGGACGGGCGTCCGGTGAGCCATGGCGCGTACTGCGCGGACATCTTGCCGAGCGTCGTAAGCCATGGCAGTTGCAAGCCTTCGAGGAAGGCATGGAGCACGTTCTGGTGGACGCCATACTGGTTACGCACCATCGCCATGGACCATGAGATGGTCACCGCCAGCACCACAATGCCGTAGGCCACGCTGCGTGGCAGGCGTCGCAGCGTGACGGCGGCGGCAAGGAACAGGAAGGGCACGACCGGCATGAGATACCGGATACCGGTGCTCCACTGCAGGCGCGTGTACGCGATGGCGCTGAAGAAGAGCACGTACGCGACGGCGATCAGGAAACAGACCGCCATTTCCCGGGCAGGGAGGAAGCTCCTGCCCTTGCGCAGGAGGAAGGGGGCGCCGAGGGCGAGGGTGAGGAGCGGCGCCGTGACAAAGAGCCCGAATCGAGAATCCACCAGCAGCATGCGCAGCATTCCGAGGTTCGGGCCGGTGACGCCCTGGTACCCCTGGTCGCTGTAGATCACGGCGGGCATCCAGTGCTGCGGCGGAAGGATGGGATGACCGAACGCCTGCCACTGGTAGAACCACAGGATGAGGAGCATGGGCAGCGCGCCGGCCGTGTACAGCAGGCCGGTGCGGATCACCGCCTGCCACTCGCGCCGTTCCCACGCGCGCGAGAGGGCGTACAGGCCCAGGATACCTAACGACAGCGCGCCGCTGTAGTCACAGAGGAACGCGAAGCCCGCACTCAGCCCCGCCAGCACCACACGCGTCGATTCCTGCAGCCGCAGTCGCTCGCCGGGATTCCAGAGCAGCAGGAACGCCAGGAGGGCCGCCACGCCCAGCGCGAGATTCTGGTTGAGGTACGCGCTCCGGAAGAGCACGGGAGTAGCGAAGGCGTAGAGGAGGGAGAGACCGAGCGCATCGCGATCACGCAACCCCACACCCTGGAGGATGCTGAAGATGATGACGACCCCCATCGCCGAGAGCGGCGCCATGCAGAACACCATCGTGATGATGCCGACGAGCCCGAAGCGGACATCGAGGCCGAGACGAACGGCGTCCCGGTAGAACTTTACCCGGGCCTCGCGCGGGTCATTGTAGATCGCGAGGGTATCGCCGCCGGCCTGCTTGCGTGCCGCGAGGCTGCGCGCCACGACGCGGTCGACCACGGGACGCAGCGCCGCGTAGGGAATGGCCGCCAGCATGGAGATGCCGGGATTCGCTCCGTGATGCACGCCGCCCTGCGGAGCGGTCGGCGGATTCCGGAAGATGTCCTCGTGCAGCCCGTAGAATCGCCCCAGGTCGAACGATCCATCCTCGACCATGCTCACCACGAGATAGTGCTCCCGCACGAAATCGGTGGCGAAGTGCAGGCAGAACAGGATCCAGCAAGTCAGGAAGAGACGAATGCGCATATGACCGGAAGGGAGCGACTGGCCTCGCGTGCCGGGCCAGGTTGCAGCGAAATGCCACGTTCGTGGCGCCGGCATCGCACCAGCGATAACACCGAGACGCTTGAGCAATCGGGATGCCCGGCCACGATGGATGGGGACGCGCGGAGGCGAGCGTGCGTTTCGTGAAGACTTCGTCGTCTCACTTTGTGGTGCGGCTGCAACACCAGGCACTCACCTCGACTCGGCGCGGTTTCCGCCACCCCGCTACGGCACGACGTGGACACCCCGACCGGGGAAGATGTGCTCCCGCCCGACCGCGAAGTGTCGCACGCCACCTCGCGCGGCGCTACGCCTGCGCTCGATATCCGATCCCGTGCAAACCA
>JBDSVW010000456.1:0-3551 GCA_039927015.1 Gemmatimonadaceae bacterium
CTCACCAAGCCGCCGCCGTTTGTGCCCGTGAAGGAGATTCCGGTGGAGGGGAAGCCGTGGGAGGCGCGGTTCGGGCAGGACAACCACACCGTGTACCTCTCCCTGCTCAACAAGAATGCCGTCGCCGAGATTGATATCGCGAGCGGCACCGTGAAGCGGGTGATCGAGGGTCGTATGGCGCAGCCGTACAGCATGGTGCTCTCATCCGACGGCAGGTACGCGCTGGTGGCGAACCAGAACACCGGTGCCATTGCACCTGGCCAGAGCGGGCATGAGATGCACGGCATGGCCGGTCATGACGCGACCGATGGCTGGCTGTCGGTGATCGACCTGGCGACGGGCACGCTGAAGACCACCCTGATGCTTGGCAAGGGTCCCACCGGCATGGGCATGGCGGGCCTGCGATGAAGGGATTCGGCGGACCGGCAATCATCATCGCGTGTTGCACCCTGATCGCCGGCGCCGGCATGACCAATGTGCCGGCGTTCGAGCGACAGGTGGCGCCATTTCCCGTGCTCGACGCGGACGGCGTCGCGATGCTGCAGCCATTCCTGGGCGGCTTCGATGTGCCGAGGCCGCAGCTCGTGGACATCGATGGGGATGGGGACCTCGACTTGTTCGTGCAGGAGCGGTCGAACGCCGTGATGTACTTCGAGAACGTGCAGGGGACGTTTACGTGGCGCACCGATCGCTTTCTCGACGTACCCGTGGGCGAGTGGTACCGCTTCGTGGACATCGACAAGGATGGGCGCGTCGACCTGTTGAGCGAATCGCCGACGAGCTTCATCCGCGCGTGGCGCAACGTAGGCACGCGGGAGGCGGCGAAGTTCGAGATCGCCGAGGATTCCGTGCGTGACAACAACAGCGCGCCCATTGCAGCTGACCGGCAGAACATCCTGAATGCGGTGGACATCGACTGCAACGGGCGCCTCGACATCTTCCTGGGTCGCGTGGCGGGAACGGTTGATCGGTACGAGGCCGTAGCCGGGAGCGAGCGCAATGGCATTCCGCGCTTCGCGCTGCACACCGAGCGTTTCGAGAACATCGAGGTGCTGGGCCCGATCCCGGGGCAGCCGGGGCCCAGCCGCATCGAGCAGACGGGCACGCGGCATGGCGCGAACACGCTCGCGTTCGGCGACATCGATGGCGACGGCGACGTGGACCTGTTCTGGGGGGATTACTTCGAACAGGGGTTGTTGCTGTTCGAGAACCGCGCGCAGGGATGTGGTGCGCCGAGCATGCGTGAAATGCCGAGGCGCTTTCCGGACAGCACGTCGGTGCTGACCAGCGGGTACAACGCGGCCACCACCGGCGACGTGGATGGGAACGGGCACCTCGACGTGGTGCTGGGCGTGATCGGCGGTTCGTACGCGCCGCGCACGACCGCCGTGGACAACCTCTATCTCATCTCGCAGAAGTCGAAGGGGCAGTTCGAGGTGGCCACGCGTCGGCTGATCCGCACCATCGACGTGGGCAACGAGTCCATCCCGGTGCTGGCCGATGTGGATGGAGATGGCGATCTGGACCTGCTGATCGGGAACAAGATCGCGCCGGCGGAGGATGGGACCGGCACCGTGACGTGGTTCGAGAACACCGGTACCGCGAAGGCGCCTGCGTATCGCGATCGCGGATTTCTCCCGTTGCGCGGCGAGTATCACTATGCGCCGGCGGTCGCGGACCTGGATGGCGACGGACTGCCTGACCTCGTGATGGGTACGTGGCGCGACCGGGTGCAGTGGTGGCGGAACACCGGCAGCCGCACGGCGCCGGCGTGGACGCTGTCCGACAGCACGCTCGTGGTCCTGACGCGCGGCAGCAACACGGCGCCCGCGCTGGCCGACCTGGATGGCGACGGCGACCTGGACATGATCGTGGGTGAGGCGTCGGGGCAGCTCAATCTCTATCGCAACGTCGGGACGAAGAGCGCGCCGAAGTTCGAGCTGGTGAGTGACACCTTCCAGGAAATCGACGTGGGACGTCGCAGCACGCCGGCGCTGGCGGACATGGACGGCGACGGGAAGCCCGACCTGTTGCTCGGCAGCGAGGACGGAGGCGTGCAGCTGTGGCGGAACACGAGCGCGGGCGGCACGGTGTCGTTTGTGCTGGAAACGGGATTCAAGGTGGAGACGGATCCGTACTCGGCGCCGGCGGTGGGGGATGTGGATGGGGATGGACGGGTGGAGATGGTCATGGGGGGGCAGTCGGGGGGGGTGTTGTGGTTTGTGGGGAAGGGGAAGGGGCGCTGAGGCGGCGCATTGACCGAGGGTCCGCGACGGTGCTTTGCCGGGATTGCGTATTCGGCCTGAGAAACGGACATTGCCTTACCGGCAGTGTCCGTTTTGTGTCACTGGCGGCACTCGCAACGCATGGGAGGTAGACGATGACGGGAGAATGGCGGCGGAGCACGATTGCGGTGTCCGCGATATGGATGGCGTGCGTGGTGTCGACGGGTTGCCGGGACGGGCGGACACCGGGGGAGCGAGCGTTGGCAGCGGCGCCGCCGTCTTCTGCACTGAGCAGTGTCGATGGCAACTCTTCCTCCGGGACGAACCAGTGGAGGGCGTTGCCGTCTCTGGCCGTTCCACGAACTGGCCATGCGGTGGTGGTGCGCGGAGAATGTGTCTGGAACTTGGGAGGATACGCGTGGAAGTCCCTGCAACCGACAATCAGTTCCGTCGAGCGGTACTGCCCGGACGCGGATGCATCGCGCTGGTTGCCAAGCGCGCCGCTGCCGGAAGGGCGCAGGGAGTTCGCAGGCGTGGGAGTCATCGGCGATCGGATCTTCGCGGCGGGCGGCATTGATCCCACCGGAGCCGCGAGCCGAGCGCTCTTTGTCTACAGCGCGAAAGGAGGGTGGAAGCTCTCGCCGGACTCACTGCCGTTTCCCGCGGCGTGCGGGAACGGAGGTGCGGTCGTTGAGGGAAAGTTGTACGTGTGGGCGGGAGAGCCAGATGTTTCGCACGACTTCTGCGAGGTCTCGAGGACGCTGGCGGTCTACGATCCCAACAAGCCGAATCCCCCACGGTGGACCATTCTCCAGGCGGCACCGCCGGAGGCTAGTTGGGCCTGCTACTTCTCCATGGCGGCTCTGGGCTCAACGATTCACTTCGTCGGCGGAATTGGTTGCGGTTTCGAATGGAATGGATATCAGCATTCGTACAATACGAAGACGGCACAGTGGGTGCCTGCTCCCAGGCTTCCGCTCACTTATTGGCCGGCAGCCGTGGCAATAAGCGGTCGGCTACTGACTCTGGGCGGTTGGCACGGGAACGAGTACTTGTTCTTTACCGCTCGCGAGGTGTGGTCCTACGACCCCGAGGCATCAGGGATGGACGTACTCGCGCCCATGCTCATCGGTCGCACCAATCATGCGGCAACTGTGCTTGGACGACGGGTCATCGTCGTCGGGGGAATCAATGACGGAACAGGAGAGGTCACTGGAAGCGCGGAGGCGTTGACCATCGTAACCGGCTGCGACATCCATGAGCCGGATGGTACCGCCGGCACCGCCACTTCATGGCGACTTATGGAAGACGGCCAGATCACAGACA
>JBDSVW010000457.1:0-4867 GCA_039927015.1 Gemmatimonadaceae bacterium
GTCCGGTTCGGGGTCGTGCGACACCACCACGAGGCGCCGGCCGTCGGGCGACCAGTGGTACTCCGAGACGCCCCCCTTGAGGTTCGTCAGTCGTACTGCCTCACCACCCGCGCGCTCGAGCAGCCAGAGCTGGCCGCCGGTGCTCTCGAAGCGCCCCGAGACGAAGGCGAGGTATCGGTTGTCGGGCGACCACTGCGGCGACCCTTCGCCCTCCGGTGAGCTCGTCAGGCGCAATGTGCGCTGCCCGTCCCAGCTCACCATCCACACGTCGCTATCGGACTTGTCCTTGCTCGAATCCGACGTCGAGACGGTGTACGCCACCCACTCGCCGTCGGGCGAGATGCGCGGCTCGCCCACGTCGCGAATGCGATAGATATCGGCGGGCGTCACGGCCCGGCGGGCCTGGGCGGCACCCATCGCGGGAAGTCCCAGCGCCGCGAGGGCGATCCACAACAGTCGAAGTCGCATCAGGGCCCCAGAAGGGTGACCGGCTGAACCGGGACCAAGCACTCAGGGCGTTGCGCCCCTGAGCCATTCCGACACCCGCGTCATGCGCGCCCGATTCACGCCACGGTCACCCCGTCCAATGCGGGAGGCGGAGCGAAAACGAAAGCGCATGGCTGCCGTGTCGACAACTATCTCGACGTCATCGACAAAGCGGAAGATGCGGGAGGTGGCTTCGGCCCGCAGGTAGCCCGGGACGTCGAGCGTGATGCGCGTGCGCGGTTGGCGCAGCAGCGCCGAGCGCGCGCGTACCTGCGCATCGTGCGGTGCGATCGAGAACGGAACTCCCTGCATGGCATGGACGGAGTCCGTGGCCTCCGAGGACACGCAGTTGGGCGTGGAGGGACAGGGGCGCAGCGGCTGCCCGGGGGCGGACAGCTCGTGCGGCGTGCCGTGGCAGGCGGCGGTCAGCAGCAACGCCGTCAGCGATGCGCCAACGATCGATCGGGGAGGCATCGGGTCGCACCGGCGAGTGAGGGAAGCGTTCGCCGGAACGTACACCCGGAGACCGTGCTACGCCGCTTCGGACTGGGTCACCCGGTTGCGCCCCAACTCCTTGGAGCGGTACAGCGCGCGGTCGGCGAGGTCGATGAGATCATCCACGGTGGCCGTCATCGGACCCGGCGTCGCCACCCCGACGCTGATGGTGATCCCCCGCTCGGTCCATGTGGCGAGCTCGATGGCCGCGCGCAGGCGCTCGCCCATCTGCAGCGCCCCCTCGCGATCCGTCTGCGGCAGGATGATCGCGAACTCCTCGCCACCATAGCGGGCCGCCAGGTCGGTATCGCGAATGGACCGGGACAGCAGGCGTGCCACCGTGCGCAGCACTTCGTCGCCGCGGGGATGGCCGAACGTGTCGTTGAACGCCTTGAAGTGGTCGATGTCGATCATCAGGAGCGACACGGGTGCGTCGTTGCGCCGCAACCGCGCCACCTCCTCCATTAGGCGTTCCTCGAACGCGCGCCGATTCTTGAGGCCCGTGAGCGCATCGATGGTCGCGAGCGCGGCAAGCCGGGTGTTGGCCTCGATGAGACTCTCCTGGTTCGCCTGCAACGTGCGACGCGCATCCTCGATCTGGCGCTCGTAGTCCTTGCGTTCGGTGACGTTGCGCGAGGACACCTGCACGCGCACGACACGCCCCGCGCGGTTGACGATGGCGCGACACATCAGTTCGAGCCAGAGATGCACGCCGGTCTTGTGCAGCACGCGGCACGTCATGGCGGGCACGGGCATGCCGCGCACCAGAGCGTCGAAGTGCGCGCGCAGGCCGTCCCCGTCTTCAGGATGCACGAGCGCGAAGGGGCTCATCCGCATCATTTCGTCGGGCGTGAAGCCGAGCACGCGCTCGCACGAGGGCGACATGTAGACCACGTGCCCTGTCGGGTCATGCAGCGACACGATGTCGCTCCCGTTCTCGGCCAGCAGCCGGAAGCGCACCTCGCTGTCCCGCAAGGCGACGATGGCGCGCGAACGCTCCAGGTGGGTGTCATGCACCTGCGACGCATTCCACGCAATGAGTCCCACGAAGACGAGGATCATCGCCAGCACAAAGAGCATCACAACCAACTCGCCGGTGAACACGCTCGACGTCTGCTCCGCCACACGCAGCGCCCAGATCGCGACCCAGCCGACCACCATGGGCGCGAGGAATCCCGCCGGCAGGAGCCCCCGCGCGAGCGTTCCGCCGGGTCCCTCGCTGAATACCACCGCGATGATGCCCGAGTCACGGCGAATGGCCAGCACGCCCAGCGACAGCAGGGTGAATCCCACGCTCGTCGGCAGTGCCATGCGGTTGAACATGCCGACCGTCTCGAACCACCCGCTCTGGTACATGTGACCCAGCATCGCGCACTGCGCGAGCATGAAGACGACGATGGCCAGCACCTGGGCCAGCGCTTCGCGCGCACGCACGCGCCGCCCGAGCAGGAGCAGCGCGCCGCCGCTGAGCAGGAGGTTGGCCGCCGCCGCCGACGACATCTGGTTGAGGCGACCGTCGCTCGTGGATTTCATCGCGTAGTGGAACAGCACCGTATCGATGCCTTCCTCGAGCCGCGCGATGGTGCCGAGCAGCCTGAGGAATCCAATGGCCACGATGAGCAGGGCCAGCGTGCGCGCCACCCGGCTTTCCGAGCCGACATCCTCCGCCGCCATCAGCCAGATGGCCGTGGCGGCGGCGATGAACGCCACCGCCACCGTGGGATTCATGGCCGCGTCCGTCGCCCTTCCTAACGTGCGCAGCACGGGCAGGTTCAACGTCCAGCCGGCCAGCACCAGGAGGCCGATGATCGCCACCGGCGCAGCGCACAGGCGCGAGATGAGCGCCCCCCGTGCGGCGTGCGGCGGGGCGGGATCGTCCACGTACGCCGGCATCGGTACGGGCGAGGAGTTCTCGGCGGCGAGGTTCGTGTTAGGCACCGTATTGGTGGACGGGTGAACCGGCCGGCTGGTCACGGCGATCCCCCTGCAGAAACCCGCGTGACAGCGGACGTCGTCTTTGTGAGGCGATGGCGCGTGATGCGGTAACCTGCGGCACAATTCTCCGGTCCGAACGGACCGCCTGTGTGCCGCATTCGGCAAGTGCTGCCGGGTCGCGCCATGCCGCCAACGCGCATGCGGGAAACGTCATGAGTTTCGCGCAGGCACGTGAGATATCCCCAACTCGCTACAGCTGGCGACTTTAGCGCGCCTCACGGCTCGGGGCCCGCGGCCGCGCCGGTGCATGGCCCCCCGATTGCTTTTTGCAGCTGCTGGCGTCGTCGCGCTTCTGGCCGTCGCCTTGGCCTCACTCCGCTCCCGTCCCGTCCCGGGTTGCTCCGACGACGGGACCGCGATTCGCCCACGTTTACCTCGCCACCCATGCCCGACATCGACTGCGTAACGCTCGCGTTGTCCACGCCCGCTCCCTCAGCGGACACGGGTGTGGAGGTCGTGTTCCTGCGGGACCCCAGCGATCACATCGCCGCGTCGGCCGATCTCTTCCGGTCGCCGGCATTCTTTCGCGTGCACGCGTCGGCTTGGGAGCGGGCGTGGTTTGCGGCCGCCCTCGATGCCTCCAACGGCCGCTGCATCGCGTCCACGTGGTTCGCCGAGGCGGCGCCGGGGCACGCGTACTCCGGTGTACGGGCGCCGTACGGTGGGTTCCACGCGTCGCACGACCCCCTTCCCATCGACCTATGCCGCCGCGTCGTGGGAGCGGCGGAAGACGAGCTGCGGGCGCGCGACATCCACCATGTCACGCTCACACTTCCGCCCGCAGTGCATGATGGTGAAGCGCACGCACAGTGGATGAACGTGTTGCTCCGCGCCGGATACCATCCCGTCGCGCCAGACCTCAGCTATCACCTCGTCGTGTCGGCGTCTGAACTCGACGGACGGATGAGCGCCGACAATCGCGCGATGCTTCGCGGATCCGGGCGAAAGGGACTGTCGGCGCGACCGCTGCGTGAAAGCGAGGTGGCGGGGGCGTTTGAACTCACCGCCGCCTTCCGCGCCCGACGCGGACGACGCATGCCGATGTCGCTCGATGCGCTGCTCGAACTCGGCGCGTCGGTCCCGGGGGCACTACACTGGTTCGGCGTCTTCGCCGGCGAGCGCCTGATTGCTGCCAGCGCAGTCCTGCGCGTCTCACCCGACGCGCTGCACGTGCTGACGACCGGGGAACTGGAAGGGGGTGAGCGCACCAGTCCTGCGCCGCTCCTGACCGCGTGTATGTACGCCTGGTGCCGCGATCATGGCATCGAGCTGCTCGACGCGGGCATCGCCAGCGAGGCAGGCGTCCCCAACGAGGACCAGATGCAGCGCTTTCACGGGCTTGGGTTCGAGATGTCGCCGCGCTACACCCTCGAGCGGGAGCTGCCCGCTTGACCGCTGTGCGCCCCCTCGTCCGCCAGCCGCTCGAGACGCCGTCGGCGGTCGATGCGCTGCTCGCCCACGCCCGGGCCTTGCGCACCGCCAACCGTCCGCGTGACGCGGAGGCGACGCTTACCGACGCCATCACCATCGCGCCGGAACATCCAGACGCCTACCGGGCCCGCATCCTGTTGCAGCTGCAGGAGGGCCGGGACATGGATGCCTTCGCGACCTGTGCCAGCATGCTCGCATGCGGCGGTCACCGTCACGCCGCCACGCTGGCGTTCGCCGCCGACATCCTGCTGTACCTGCACCTCCGTCACGCCACGCTCCTCACTCGTCAGGCAGCGCCGGCGCGCGCCGACTTGCGCTCCATCGGAGTCGGCGAGCCCAACGCAGTGGTGCTCGCCCCGGAGTTCCTCAAGCGAGCCCGCACACTGGCCCTCGCCGCGGCGCGGCGTACGCCCGGCAGCGCTGCCGTGCAGACGACCCTGGCGGAATGCGAGCTGCGCGC
>JBDSVW010000458.1:0-7191 GCA_039927015.1 Gemmatimonadaceae bacterium
CGGCCCAAGCGCCCAACATGCCCACGCCGCCCCCGTCCCCCGCAACGCACCCCCCCCGCCCCTCGCGCCCCCGCGCCCGCGGACCTAATCTCCGCACCATGCCCCCCGCCCCCACCCCCCGCATCGCCGATCGCTACACCGTCCTCCGTACCCTCGGCCAAGGCGCCTTCGGGCGCACGCTGCTGGCAACAGACGACGAGTCTGGCCGCCAGGTGGCGATCAAGATGCTGGACACGCAACGGGTCGACAGCATCAAGGGATTCGAGCTGTTCGAGCGCGAGGCCGCGGTCATGCGCTCGGTGCGCCACCACGGGGTACCGGAGATCTACGACTCACTCCGCGCCTCCTGGGAAGGGCGTCCCGCCGC
The DNA here is from genome assembly GCA_039927015.1 of Gemmatimonadaceae bacterium. Taxonomy (GTDB): domain Bacteria; phylum Gemmatimonadota; class Gemmatimonadetes; order Gemmatimonadales; family Gemmatimonadaceae; genus SCN-70-22. Next base: position 368 of record JBDSVW010000458.1, read on the forward strand.
CTTCCTGGTCATGGAGTTCATCGAGGGGAAGTCGCTCGATGCCCTGATCAAGGAGCGTCACCACCTCGACCCGGGCGACGCGTCGCACCTCCTGCTCGAGCTGCTGGGCGTGCTCGACTACCTGCACAGCCGGGTGCCGCCGATCCTGCACCGCGATATCAAGCCCGCCAACATCATCCTGCGCCCGGACGGGTACCCCACCCTGGTGGACTTCGGCGCGGTGCGAAGCGCGATTGCCCCGACGGGTCAGGACGGCTCGACGATCGTGGGAACGTACGGCTACATGCCGTACGAGCAGCACATGGGGCAGGCGACGCCATCCAGCGACCTGTATGCGCTCGCGGCCACGTTCCTGCACCTGCTCTCGGGGAATTCGCCACCGACCTTCATGAATGCGGACGGGCGCATCGCCGTCCCCGAGTCGCTACCGGGCGGGGAGCGGCAGCAGCAAGTGCTCTCGCGCATGCTGCAGCCGTCCCCGGCACAACGCTTCCAGTCCGCCCGGGACGTTAGGCAGGCGCTGCTGGCGACCGAGCGCGTCGCGCTCGCTCCTGTGGCACGTGTGGGACAAGTACTGACACGACGTCATGACTCCCTAATGGAGCTTCCCCCCGCACCTCGCCTCATGGTGGGCGACGCGGCGGAGCGCTACCGCAAGCTGGCGCCGTCGCTGTGGCGGCACGCAAATCCCGGGGGCATGCCGATGGGTGACAGCCTCTGGGGTGTCGGCATCGCCATCGTCATAGGACTGTTCACCTTTGGGGTCTTCCCGGCGATGATCGCCGCGGTGGGCACGACGCAGCGGCGGCGCTTGAAGCACTTCTTCACGCTCGGTACCCCGGTCGTCGCCGAGGTGACTGCGATCGAGGGAGAGAAGGATCCGTTTGGCGGGAGGCTCGGCCTGGTCCGATTCCAGTTTGAGGCTGACGATCAGCTGCACCGCGGGAGCGACCTCGTGTCGCAGGCCGTGGCCGACCGCTGGCGGCCGGGCGACCAGATCGAGGTCCTGTTTCTGCGCGACGAGGACTACGACGGGGTGATTGTCAGCACGCGGTAGGTTGGGGTGCGCGCGTACCCGAGTGACGCCGCATTGGGGACGAGCTCTACCTCGACTCCCAACGTGCTCGACCACCTTGCAATCCTGACCCAACCTCAGGCATGCAAGGTGGCCAATCTTCACAACCGAGCAGCGCCCCCTACCGACTCTCCCCCCCCTCCGTCGCCCGCTCGCTCGCCCCACCCACCTCCACCACCCGCAGCAGGTGCGGCTCTCCCCCCTTGGGCTGCACCAGCACGCCCACGCCGACAAAGGCGTTGCGCCCGGCGGGGAGCGTTGCCTGCCATGTGTTCAACAGGGTGCTCCACGTTGCGCCCTGCTTCCGCTCGGTTGGCTGATCGGTCACGGCCACATAGCCAAACGCGGGATTGAAGACGACGTCCTGGTAGTCGAACGCCACACTCGCCGAGGGGAGGCCGCTGTGGTCCAACACCGCCTTCCATTTCCCCGCCGCAGGGTTGTGGATCACGATCGTCTCCTCGCCCTGCGTGTCGCCGTCGGCACGCGCCGCGACGCACTCCTTCTCCGTGCAGTTGAACAGGTAGAGGTCCAGGTCGGCCTCACTGCCGTTGGTTCCGCCGTTCGTTCCACCAGTCGCGCCGTTGGCGGCCACCTTCGCGCGCACGGTCAGCAGCGTCGATCCCGACGGCACGTCGATGTCGAACACGCGCTGCTCGCGCGCCGCCAGCTGGCCGCGCTCGCGCTGCGACGCGCCCATCGCTAGCCCGATGGCCCCACCAGTGAAGGCACCGAAGCTGTTGCTGAGCGAGACTTCGGTGCCGCTGCCGCCGCTGCCACCGCCGCCAGCGATGGCGCTCCCGCTCACATCGGCACCTAACGCGGTGATGGTCACGGTCGCCTCAGAGGGCGGGACCGCCGAGTCGATCTTGGACTGCTGCCAGTCGAAGGTGCGCGTGTCGTCCACGTCCTGCAGCCGCACCTCCCACGTGCCGGGCACAGGATCGGTGATCCAGTACACCTGCTTTGCGGCTGGCGGAGGGCTGCCGAAGCCACCGATGCCCGAGATGTTGCGGGTGTCGGGGCGCATGATGGCCACGGAGGGGCGACGCTTGGGAGCGTTCACCTCGACCTTGAGTGCGGAGACGCCGGCGGGCACGCGATAGTACAGGTGCATCATCCCCGGGCGCGGGATGGAGACGGAGTCCTTCACCATGAAGCTGTCGGTCGGAATGGCGCGCGCTGCCACGACGGTGGCCGCGGTACGGAACTCCACGCCCGGCGCCCCGGCGTAATCGAGCGTGAGCAGCGCGGTATGCACGCCGGCCTTGGCCGGCTTAACGCGCACGGGGACGTCGACGGAGCGGTTGAGCGGGAGCGTGACGCTCGACGCCGACGAGTACGTCCCGGCGTCGTTGCCCAGCCAGCCTAACGCGAACGGAATCGCGCCGCGTGGCCCCGAGGTGCGGGTGAAGGTGAAGATGCGCGTGCCGCTGTCGCCGGGTGCCCACCCCTCACGCTCGAACAACCCCACTCCAACATTCGGCTCGGCGAGCAGGTGGCTCGTGGCATGGCGCACCGGCGCCTTGGATGTGATGGCGATGCCAACGCGCGAGGTGTCCATCGCCTTGAGCGCTTCCCAGGCCCCGGCGATGTTCACCACGCCGCTCCCCTGCTTGTACGATGGAAGGTGCGGCACCCAGCGCGCACTGGTCATGAGCGCCTGGCGCAGCTTGTACGAATCCCACGCCACCCCGGACTGCTTGGCGGCGCTGATGAGCAGCGCCACCGCGCCAGCCGTCGTGGGGGTCGCGGTGGATGTCCCGCCGGCGATGTTATACCCGGGCGGCAACTGCATCAGCCCGGGAATCGCGGTCCCCTCCAGAAAGCCACGCCCGGTGCTCACGTAATTGGACGGCGCAATGATGTCAGGCTTGGCGGCGCCATTGCCCATGGGACCGTAGCCGCCGGTGATGAGCAGGTTGTCGTCGTGCTCCACCAGCACGCCGTGGTTGGCCATGAAGTTGGCCTTGCTCTCGTGTCCCCCCACCGAGATCGCCCCCGGCGCCAACGCATAGTCGTCGATGGCGGCCAGCACGGCGTAATTGTGCGTGGGAATCACGATCGGCTTCTTGAACTTCGCGATGAGCCGGCCGTAGATGACGGTGGGCACGAGCCGCCCGTCGAAGAGGAGATAATTGCGCGCGATGAGGGAGCTCTGCTCGAGGAAGACGACGTCCACCTCGGGATGCTTGACGGCGATGATCACTGCCTCGGTCTGTCCATACGCCGAGCCCCCCTCGGCGACGTTCACGAGCTTGGCGCCAGGTGCAACGCCGTCGAAGCGCCCGGCGGTGCCGCGGCTCGCCACCGCCGCTCCCACCACGAGCGAGGCGTGGCTCTGCACGCCGAAGTTGAGGCCCACCAGCTTGCGCGCCTTGTCGATCTGCACGGCATAGCTCACGCTCTCGCGTACCGGCGTGGCGGGTTTGTCCTTGCCGAGCACGCCGAACTCGGGGCGGATCGAGAAGTCGACGAATGCCTGCTCGTCGCGGAAGTCGCGGTCCTGGTTGGTGTCGAGCCACACCTCACCCGTCGCCTCGTTCCACAGCACCGCAAAGAGCCGGCTCGACCCCTTCGGGTTGCCGTCGCGGTTGAGGTCCTTCTCCAGGCCGGCGCGGTTAAGCGAATCGAACACGGCCTCGTTCAGGACCGCGATGCGATACGGGCCTGCCGCGGGGGCGGTATACGCCGAGTCCTTATAGGTGAACGTGCCGCCGGCGCCTGGCGTCACCGCGTCGTTCATGCGCAGCCACTGCCCGTCGTTCTCCTCCTCGATGTCCACCGCGGTCATATAGCCCACAATCTTCTGCGTCGGCTTGCCGTCGATGGTTATGGCCACGCGCAGTTCCGGCAGCAGCGCGTCCAGGCTCTGGTCGATGATCGCGACCCCGGTCCCGCGGCCGTCGAAGGTCGGATTCAGGCGGCGCCACTCCGTTCCCCCCATGTCGCTCACAGGGTCGTAGCGATCGACGAGTGGAGTCTCCGGCAGCGGCGGCGGCCAGCGCTTTTTGGTGGTGTCGGCGATGCTCACCACGTCCCGGGCGAACGGCGCCGCAGAGAGAGTCGCGAAAGGAGTCGCGAAGGGCGCCGCGAACGGAGTCGCGAACGGAGTCGCGAACGGCAGCGTCTCCGGCATTGCAGCTGGCGATGAAGCCCGTGCAGCCGCCAACCCATCGGCGCCCGCCGCCGGCTCGCCCCCCGCCAGCCCCAGCGCACGACTGAGCCGAGAGATGGACACGTCGGCACTGTGGATCAGCGCGTGTCCCACCAGCTTGTCCACACCGTCCACCGGCAGACGCACGCGCAGATAATCCACGTCATCGTCGCGATACCCGATGGTGCCGCCCAGTTGCTTCACCAGCGCCGCCGCCCTGGCGTTCTGTCCCGGCATCGAGGCCACCACGAGCGTGACGGTGGTGTCGCCGCGCGCGCGCGCGGCCGCCACTTCGCCGCGCGCATCCTTGAACAGGAAGGGCCGCCGCGCCGGGTCGGACGAGGGCGATTGCGCCTGGGCGCCACTTGGCGTGAGCAGCATCAGCAAGGGCGCCACGAGGGCGATTCGGCTGATTCGGGCGAATCGGGCGAGGGGGCGAGAGAGCGAGCGCTGGATCATGGGGCCGCCTGATGCGTGGGGGGAGGCGTCGATCATGAACTCGTGCAGGCGCGATGTCGAGGGAGGGACGCTCGAGGTCGCGCGGTGCACGAGGTCGACCTTACCTCTACGCAGCATTCGTCCCCGTTGCTGCATGCGGTGCATCGGCGGCCCCGATCGGGTCACTCCAGCGCCTCAGGCCTTCCACCTCACCCAGCGCGCAGGATCTTCTCCATCTTCCGGCCTTTCGCCAACTCGTCCACCAGCTTGTCCAGGTATCGCACCTGCTGCGTGAGGGGATTCTCGATCTCCTCCACGCGATAGCCGCAGATCAGGCCGGTGATCAGGTGCGCACTCGGGTTCAACGTGGCACGTCGAAAGACCTCCTCGAATGTCGCCTTCTCCTCGATGAGCTCCTGCTGGCGAGCTTCGGTGTGGCCGGTGAGCCACTCGATCACCTGATGCAGCTCGGCCTTCGTCCGGCCCTTCTTCTCCACCTTGGTCACATAGTGCGGATACACCGAGGCGAACGCCATCCGGGCGATGCGCCCGTCGTGGTGGCTGGTATCGGTCATCTCCTGCTCCTCCGCTCGAAATGGATCAGCATCGACCGCGCGACGGCGGTGGGGCTGCGCGCCCGGCCGCTGGCCCGCACCGCAATCGACTGGATGGAACGGTACGGCGCGCTGCCCCGGGAAGCGTGGGCCAACGCGCCGTCAGATGCTACTTGCTCCACGGCGGCGTGACGTTGTTGCTGCGCGCGTAGGAGATGAGCTGCCCCAGGTGCTCGTGCAGGTGGGTGACGGTGAGCGTCATCGCGCGCATCCGCGTCCACTCCTGCCCGAAGAACTTTATCGTCTCCGCCGCGTTGGCGTCGGTGGTGAGCGACATCGCCTCGTGAAGATGCTTGTACGACGCCTCCAGCTCGGCGACGACCTGGTCCTTGCTGAGCTTGCGCTTCTCGTACTCACCGACCGTCTTCATGTCGGTGGTGATCCCACTCGCCGCCGGGGCGACCTTGCCCATGGCGATCGGGATGAAGTAGTTATCCGAGGCGACGTGCAGGAGAACCTCGCCCACGGTGCGCGTCCCCGCGCTGGGGCGCCAGCCATAGGCGCTCTCGGGGATGGCCTTGGCCAGGTCCACCATCTTCTTCTGCGCACCGTTCACGTCACGGTGCATCTCGCCCATCCAGGTCGGGGCGTTCTGGGCGGCCAGAGGGGCGAGAGGGGCTGCGCAGGCGAGTGCGGCAGCCGCGATCAGGACACGGGTGATCATGTGCGGCCTTCCGGGAAGGAGGGGAGACGGGCCTGCCGAGACGCGGTGGCCCGAGGGAGAAGATACGTCGTCCTGGCCGAATGGCGAGCGTGAGGCGGAACTAAGGACGCAGTTGCTGTAAAAGCCTTCTTCGTTACTTCTTGTCCAGGAATCTGAAAATTTCCACGTAGGCATTTCTCAGCTCGTCGGCATTAGGGCTATGCAGGCCTTGAGGCAAAAACAGCACTGCATTTTTGTTCTTGTCTTCATTCAGTAATGCAACAAATCTTGCGAACGTTTCGGGTGGCACTTGGTCATCTTTACCGCCGTGCCATATAAAGAACGGTGGGTCATTCTCATCAAAGTACGTTATCGGCTCGTACTTCTTAATGAAGTCTTTTGGCGCATACTCACTCGTTTCGATGAAGAACGCATTGCCAATTTCCTTCATTATCGGCACCTCATGACTCATAAAGACCTTCTCGATTATATCCAGCCCATCAACCGGCCCGGAGAAGTTGATGACGCCGGCAATCTTGATTCCCGGACGTAGTTTGTTGGGATAGGCTGGGTCATTGGCCGTAACCGCTACCATACTGGCAATATGGGCTCCGGCCGAGAAGCCGGTGAGAATCACCCGGTCCAGATTCAGGTGATAAGTAGCGTTGTTGGCTTTCAAGAAGTTCAGGGCATAAGTCAAGTCTTCGGTTGCAACTGGAATCCCCTTCTTAAGCCGGTAATTCATGTTGACTACATTCATCCCCTTTTGTAGGTAGGGCCGAATGTATCGTTCCTCCCTGGTCTTGTCGCTTACGTAATAGCCGCCACCGTGCAGAAACACGACGGTGTAATTTTTATCCTTTAGCTTACTGGAATTGTTGGCGAGGTAGATATCCA
>JBDSVW010000459.1:0-3686 GCA_039927015.1 Gemmatimonadaceae bacterium
GCGGCTCCGGGCGGCTCCGGGCGGCTCCGGGCGGCTCCGGGCGGCTGCGGGCGGCTGCGGGCGGCTGCGGGCGGCTGGGGAAGGGTTGCCCGCCGGCCACGGTCGGTCGCTGCCCCGCAGGGCCTGCGGCGGGGGCGTACGACACTCTTAGGGGGCCTCGATCGGGGCCGCGGACAGGCGCCGCGAAGGGGGGGCAGACTGAGCCGGAGCACGTCCCCGACGAGGCCGCCGGAGGGCGGCCGAGATTACCTGTAGGTTGTGATCTGGCAACGCCTTGCACCGCCTCTCCTGCACCGCTAGCTTACCGTGCTAATTGTGTGCGTCGCCTCTACGAGCACCGCCTCTTCAGGAGGCGTCGGGATTTCATCATAAATGCGCTGGCCCTCTCTTTCGGCGGGAAAGTTGTTCCCCGCGAACGCGATCGCTGTTGACCTCGGCACCGCGAACACCCTCGTCTACGTGAAGGGTGAAGGCATCGTGCTCAACGAGCCGTCGGTCGTGGCCATAGATCGCGAGACAAAGCGGGTGAAGGGTGTGGGCCTCGAGGCCAAGCGCATGCTCGGCCGCACGCCCGACGGGATTATTGCGGTGCGGCCCATGAAGGACGGCGTGATCGCCGACTTCGACGTCACCGAGAAGATGCTCCGGTACTTCCTGGAGTTGATCATCAAGAACCGGATGTTCAAGATCAAGCCGCGCGTGATCGTGTGCGTGCCATCGGGGATCACCGAGGTGGAGCGACGTGCGGTGCGCGACTCGGCGTTAGGCGCCGGTGCGAAGGAAGTGTTCATGGTCGCCGAACCGATGGCGGCGGCGATCGGCGTCGGGCTGCCGATCGAGACGCCGACGGGCAACATGGTGATCGACATCGGCGGGGGCACGACGGAGATCGCGGTCATCGCGCTGTCGGGTATCGTGAGCGACACGTCGATCCGCACCGCGGGCGACGAGCTGGACACCGCGATTGTGCAGTTCATGCGCAAGAACTACAACCTGCTCATCGGCGAGCCGACGGCGGAGCTGATCAAGATCAACATCGGTTCCGCCGCGCCGTCGGGCGACGAGCGCGAGATGGACGTGAAGGGACGCGACCTCGTGTCGGGTATCCCGAAGACGGTACGCGTGCACTCGACGGAGATCCGGGAGGCGATCCAGGAGCCGATCCAGCAGATCGTGGACGCCGTGCGGCGGGCGCTCGAGATCACGCCGCCGGAACTGTCCAGCGACATTGTGGACCGCGGCATCGTGATGACCGGGGGCGGGGCACTGATCCGCGGCCTGGACATCGTCCTGAGCCAGGAGACCGGCTTGCCGATCCACGTCGACGAGGATCCGCTGACGTGTGTCGTGCGCGGCGTAGGCCGCATCCTCGACGACGAGGAGAAGTACTGGTCGGTTCTGTCCTCGTAGGCGGGGGCCCGGATGGCTCGCGCAGTACGCTCGGGCTCTCGCGCAGACACCGCGCTGCTGGCCACCTGCGCCCTGTTGGCCCTGCTCGCGCTGGTGCTGCCCGCCCCGATTCGTGACGCGATCGCCTCGAGCCTGCGACGCACGGTGGTCTCCCCCCTGCTGGTGCTGCAGCAGCGGGCCGAACGGGCGCGTTCCGCGTTTGCCGCGCGCGACGCGGAAACGGGCCGGATCGATTCGCTCGCCTTGCGGGTGCACGAACTCTCCGAGGTGGCGGCGGAGAACGATCGCCTGCGGGGCCTGCTTTCGTTAGGCCGCCAGCTGCGCTGGGGCTTCGTGCCGGCCCAGGCGCTCCATGGGCAGGGCATCGGCGACGAGCACTCCCTCACACTGACCGTGGGGTCGTCCGCCGGCGTGCTCGTGCGGTCCGGGGTCGTGGGCCACGACGGCCTGATCGGACAGGTCACGGGGGTGGACCCGCGCACGAGCACGGCCATCACCTGGAGCCATCCGGACTTCCGGGCCAGCGCCATGGCCGCGGACGGGACGGCATTCGGCATCGTGCGTCCACACCTGGGAGACGAGCCGGAGCGCTCCCTGCTCGAGTTGCGCGGCGTCGCGTTCCGTGAGGCGCTCACGCCGGGCACGAGTATCACCACGAGTGGCCTGGGCGGCGTCTTTCCGCGCGGCATTCCGGTGGGCGTCGTGCTGGGAGAAATCAAGACGAACGAGGCGTGGTCGCGCACCTACCTCCTGCGCCCCGCCGTGCGCCCGCCCGACGTGACCGAGGTCATGGTGCTCTCCCCGCAACGCGTCAGCACGCCCCTCGACGAGGTGTGGAAGTCGCTGCCGACCACGGAGGGAGCCGTCGAGCGCATCGTGCAGGCCGGGGACTCGCTGGCGCGCCTCGATGCGGCCACCCGTCAGCGCATGCAGGATTCGGTGACCGCGGCGGCCACGGCGTCGCAGGCGGCAGATTCCGCGATGGTGCCACCCGCGCCTAACGCGCGCGTCGACAGCGTACGCCGGGCGGGCGTGGTGCGCGACAGCGTGAGACGTCCCCGGTGAGGAGGCAACCATGAGCTGGCAACGTGCGGCGCGGACGGCGGTCCTGTTCGCGCTCCTTGTGGGCATGCACTATTTCGTGCGCCCGCTGCTGGGGTGGTGGGTGTCGATGGACTTCCTTGTCATCGCCGTGCTGCTGGTGGCGGTGCGCGTGCGACCGGGAGTGGCCGCGCTGATCGGTTTCGCGATCGGCCTCGTGGCGGATTCCCTCTCACCCGATGCCTTCGGTGCGGGGGCGCTGTCCATGACACTGGTGGGCTTCAGCGCCTCGTGGCTCAAGGCCGTGTTCTTCTCGGACAACGTGTTCCTGCATGCCTTCTTCTTCTTCCTGGGGAAGTGGGCGTTTGATATCGTGTATGTGCTGGTTGAGCGGCAACGCCCGCTGTACGACATGGCGACGCAAATCGTGCTCTGGTCACCGCTCGCTGCGGCGCTGACCGCCGTCACCGGCGTCATCGTGCTCCTGTTGTTTCGCGGCCTGCTGGAGGCGCCCGCCTCATGAGCCTGCATCCGAACGACATCCACCGGCGCGGCCAGGCCGCGGCCCTCATGAGTGCGCTCGTGCTCGTCCTGCTGGCGAGCGGATTCTTCCGCGCCCAGGTGTTGGACAGTGCGCAGTACCAGCTGTCGTCCGAGCGGAATCGGTTGCGAGAGGTGCCGCTGCCGGCCGCGCGCGGCATCATCTACGACCGCCACGGCGAGGTCATCGCCGAGAACATCCCGGGATACTCGGTCTCGATCCTGAGTCCCGCCGCCGACTCGCTGCGTGCGACGCTCAAGCGCCTGACGGGAATCATCGAGCTGTCCGAGGGCGACATCGAATCGGCCGTGCGCCGGTACAATCGCGACCCGAACCGCCCGACGGTGGTGCTCTCCGACGCCTCGTTCGTGCAGGTGTCGGTGCTCGAGGAGCATCGCACGGAGTTTCCGAGCCTCATCATCCAGGAGGCGCCCAAGCGTCGCTATCCGGACGGGGGCGCGGTGTCGGCATTCGCGGGCTACACGAGCGAGATCAACGAGTCCGAACTGAACTCCACGCAGTTCAAGGGCTACAAGTCGGGGCAGCAGATTGGACGCGCGGGACTGGAGAAGCAGTACGAATCGCGGTTGCGTGGCACGGAGGGGTCGCGCTTCGTCGAAGTGGATGCGCGCGGACGCGTGGTGCGCGAAGCCGCCGCGCGGCCTGATTCGCTCGCCGTCGCCGCGCCACCGCT
>JBDSVW010000460.1:0-4588 GCA_039927015.1 Gemmatimonadaceae bacterium
TGCCGACGTCGAACGGCTCGGCATTCCGCTCCTGCCCAAGCCGTATACGTCCGCCATCCTCCTGTTCGAGGTGCGACTCCGGCTGGACGGCGCGGCGCGCTACTGACCGTCCTCCCACACGACGCCACGGCTGCAGCTCGCGTTTGAGGATCCTGCGCTAGACGGCGCGAACGAAGTGGCCGCGGGTGAACTGGTTTCCGAGCAGCCCGCGAAGCGATGACGCCGGCATGGCCTGTCCGGCGTGCAACGCGGCCAGTGCGCCGGCATAGGAGGCCACGATCTCCTGGATCGGATCACCGGGCACGTTGAAGATCACGCGAAATCCGCGAAGGCCTGCGTTCCACAGGCGCGGCAGGTATTCGGATCCCTCGATGGGTCGCGAGTGCAGCAAGCGGTTGCGGCACGCGGCGTCGGTCGCGACCGGAAAGGTGTAGCCTGCGGGGTCGGTGAGTTCCACGACCGGATGCTTCTGAACGCACAGGTCACGGCAGGTCGTCACGACGCGGTCGAAGGCGGCGGACAGCACGCAGTGCTCGATGGTCATGCCTTCGGGCCGCCCGTAGATGACGACGTCGAAGTGCCGGCCATTCCACGGGGCGACCAACGCCAGCACCTCATCCGCCGTGAGCTCGATGGAGACGCCCAGCCGTCGCAATCCTCGATGGAGGAATTCGGCCGCGGTGTGCTGGTTGAACACGTTGAGCGCGTAGTCGCCGACGACGTCGCGTCCCTCGGCGGCGAGCTCCACGGCCAGCCCGCTATGTCCGCTGACCACCGGCAGCTGCAAGTCGAGCCATTTCTGCAGACTGCGGCGCTCCTCGGGTCGCACGATGGACGGCAGTCGCAGCCGGACCACGACACCCTGCGCACCCAATTCCTCGGCGAGCGTCCGGACGCGCGAGGCGGGGGGCACGGGATGCCGGATGAACGGGTCGATGACGATCTCGGTGGCCCCGGCCGCTGCGGCGACGCGTGCGTCGTCCACATTCGAGACTTCGACCGAGAGGACGAACGGCGCCGCGTCCTCGGCGCGATGGCCCGAGGCGAGGATCTCGCCCACGGCCTCCGCGATGCGCGCATCGCGCTCGGCGACGTCGGCCGCACGCGCCCAGTCCTGCCGGGCGACCAGCTCCTCCACCGCCGCCTGACGCATGCGGTTGATCTCGCTCACGGGCAGGAAGAGTCCGTCGTCCAGGCCACCCAGCTCCAGCTCACCTAACGAGAAGGGCGTTTCCCCCAGCCGCGCGAGCTGCTCGCGCAGGCGGGCGTACTCGAGCGCGCGCTGCTGCGCGGGAACGAGGGCCGACTCGCTGCGCACTTCCACCCGCTCGTCGCCCGCCACAAAGAGCGCCTTGAGCGGCGCGCCGGCGCTGCCGAAGAGACGCACGTCGACGCGCTGCTTTCGTGCCCGGGGCTGCGCGTCGAGCGCCGCGTAACTCGCGCGCGCACTCTCGAGCAGCGCGGCATCGGCACTGCGGACCACGCGCCATCCTACTGGCACACGCTCGCGCGCGGCGATGGCCTGCCGGATGGTTCCGTCGCGCGTGGACAGCGTGCGGACGCGCGCAACCGCGAAGCCGGTCGACGCTCCCGATTCGCCTTCAGGAGGCTCGAAGCCGAGTCCATCGCCCTCGCGCACCGCGTGCGAGACGTCGATGAGCAACTCATTCCCCTCGCGCCCGACGACGACGCCCAGTTCGTGTCCGCGATTGTCGGGTTGTGCGCGCGTGATGTAGCCGCGTCCCTCGCGACCGGCGAACATGCCGGCCGTGTTTCCGCGCGAGAAGATCTGCACGAGTGGACGCACATCCTCGAATTCCGGGGCCGCATCACTTCCCTGCTGCACGCGATCGAGAAACTCGCGATATCCGCGGGTCACGGTTGCCACGTACTCGGGCTTCTTCTTGCGGCCCTCGACTTTGAGGCAGCCGACGCCAATCTCGGCGAGGGCGGAGAGATGATCGTGCGCCGCAAGGTCCTTAGCCGAGATGAGATAGCCGCGGTCGAGTTCCACCCCGGTGGTGGTGTCGGTCAGCACGTAATCCTTCCGGCACGACTGCGCGCACGACCCGCGATTCGCGCTCCGCTCCGAGATCATCCCCGACATGAAGCACTGTCCGGAGTAGGAGATGCACAACGCGCCGTGCACGAACGTCTCCAGTCCAATGTCCGGCACCGCCGCGCGGATCTCGCGCACGTCGTCCAGCGTGTTCTCGCGTGCAAGCACGACGCGCTCGACGCCCAGCTCCTGCATGAAGCGCGCACCGCTGGCATCGTGCACGGTCATCTGCGTGGAGCCGTGAATCTCGAAGCCGGGATACACGCGGCGGATGAGCCGGACGAGTCCAAGGTCCTGCACGATGGCCGCGTCCACGCCACGGTCGATGGCGTCACCCAGCAGGCCAAGCGCGTCCGGCAGCTCGGCCGGCTTCACCAGCGTGTTGAGCGTGAGGTACACGCGCACGCCGCGGCCATGCGCGATGGTGCACGCCTGCTCGAGCTCGTCGAGCGTAAGCTGCGCACCCTCGTCGCGGGCATTGAAGCGTTCGGCGCCGAGGTAGACGGCGTTTGCGCCGTTGGCAACCGCCGCGCGCACCGCGTCGAGTGAACCGGCCGGGGCCAGGAGTTCGGGAATGGGTCGGGTTGACATGTGGCCGGAAATCTAACCTGCCGGAGTTCCGCGGCCCCTATCGGCCGGGGGTGCGCGGTGGCTGGCACGGCGCCCCTGCCGTGTAACGCTCGATAGATTCCCTGCTCCCCGGCACCCCGTGCCACACGTCCCACTCCGCACGCGTCATCGATGCACGAACTATCGCTCGCGCAGGGTATCGTCGAACTCGCCGTCGAGGCTGCCCAGAAGGCCAAGGCCGACCGCGTGGTCCGGGTCCACCTGAAGGTTGGCCGGCTGGCTGGTGTCGATCCGGGGGCCCTGCTCTTCTGCTACGACGAGTCCACGGCGGGCACCATTCTCGCTGGCTCGTCCCTTGTTATCATCGACGTGCCGTTGGTGGTGTGGTGCGCGCACTGTCTCAAGGAAGTCGAACTCGCCAGCGTGCAGCGCTTTCACTGTCCCACATGCGACACCCCGTGCGGAGAAATCCGGACGGGCCGCGAACTGGAGATCGCGTCACTGGAGGTGGCGGCATGACGACGACGCGGATCGTGGAAGTGCGGGCGGGCATCCTGAAGAAGAACGATGAGCTGGCGCGCGGCCTGCGCGGCCGGTTCGAACGCGACGGCGTGCTCACGGTCAACCTCGTCTCCAGTCCCGGTTCAGGAAAGACGGCGTTCCTTGAGCGCACACTCAGCGAACTGGTGGGCGCGGGCGTGAAGGCGGCGGCCCTGGTGGGCGACCTCGAGACCGACAACGACGCGCAGCGGCTGGCACGCAGTGGTGCTCCGGTGCGCCAGATCAATACGCATGGACGCTGTCATCTCGAGGCGGAGATGCTGGGCAGCTATCTCGATGCGTGGGACCTGGCTGCGCTCGACTATCTCTTCATCGAGAACGTGGGCAACCTGGTGTGTCCCGCGAGCTACGACCTGGGCGAGGCGCTGCGGGTGGCGATGCTCTCGGTAACCGAAGGTGAGGACAAGCCGCTCAAGTATCCCACCATGTTCAACTCGGCGGATGTCGCGATCATCACGAAGATGGACCTGGCGGAGGCGTGCGAGTTCGATCGTGAGGCGGCCCACGCGGCGATCCGTTCCGTGCGCCCGGGCATGACCATCCTCGAGGTCTCCACCAAGCGCGGCACCGGGATGGAGACGTGGCACACCCTGCTTCGCGAGCGGCGGGCCGAGTGGGCGCCCCGCGTGGCAGGCGGCGAGGCCAGCGCGCGTTAGGCGCGCGTTAGGCGCGCGTTGTGGGCGCGTTGTGGGCGCGTTGTGGGCGCGCGTTTGGCACGCGGCCGCACGCGGCGGGCGCCGACTCCATATTCGGACAGGCGCCGCCACCATGCGCCGGGGCCTGCTTAGGGGTTGTGAATAAATAACTGATTGATTGTGCGCGCGGGTGGTGATATCGTTGCGGGCGTGAACCTGACCGCGTTGCGACGGAAGTTCCGGGCCGTGCGCCCGGTGTTGACGGAACGCTCGCGGCGGGTCTGGGCCGCGAGCGAAGCGATCGCGCTGGGGCATGGCGGGATCGGGCTGGTGGAGCGCGCCACCGGCATTTCGCGCTCGACGATCAGTCGGGGCATTCGCGAACTCGCGGAGGGGACGCCCGAGCAGCCCGAGCGCACGCGGCGTGTGGGCGGCGGACGCAAGCGCGTCGAGACGCAGGACGCGACGTTGCTGACCGATCTCGACCAGTTGGTCGATCCGACGACCTCGGGCGATCCGGACTCGCCGTTGCGCTGGACCTCGAAGAGTGTCCGCCGATTGGCGACCGAGCTGCAGGCGCTGGGGCACACCGTCAGTTATCGCCTGGTCGCCGATCTGCTGCGAGACGCGGGCTATGGCTTGCAAGCGAACCGGAAGACGCGCGAAGGGACCCTGCATCCGGATCGCGATGCCCAGTTTGCCTATCTCAACGCGCAGGTCCATCGCTTTCAGCAGCAGCACCGTCCGACCATTTCGGTGGACA
>JBDSVW010000461.1:0-3792 GCA_039927015.1 Gemmatimonadaceae bacterium
GGTGCGATCGGTGCGATCGGTGCGATCGGTGCGTGCGCGGCGGGCGGCGGGCGGGTCGGCGGGCGCGGCGGCGGGGCGCGCCGCGACGCAGGCGTCCGCGCCCGCCCGCCATCGCGCAGGCGTGGCGCTCATTGCGTTAGGCATGCTGGTGGACGTGCTGCTCATCGATTGGGTGGGATTCGTGCTGGCCGGGGGCACGCTGTTCGCCGTCACCGCGTACGCCTTTGGCGAGCGCCGGGTGATACGCAGCGCGGCCGGCGGCGTGGCATTCGCGGCCGCGGTGTATCTCGTCTTTCGCGTGGCGCTGGACGTGCCCCTGCCCATCGGCCGGCTGTGGGGAGGACGCGGATGAGCGGCACGTGGCACGAGCTGGCCGGTGGCTTCGCCATCGCGCTCTCGCCGCTGCATCTGGGTTTTGCCCTGCTCGGTGCGCTGCTCGGCACCGCTGTCGGGGTCCTGCCCGGCATCGGCCCCGCCATGACGGTGGCGCTCCTGCTGCCGGCCACCTTCGGCGTGGAACCCACCAGTGGACTAATCCTGCTCGCGGGCATCTACTACGGCGCGATGTACGGCGGCTCCACCACGTCCATCTTGTTCAACGTGCCGGGCGAAAGCGCGACCATCGTTACGGCGATCGAAGGACACAAGATGGCGAAGGCGGGGCGCGGCGGCGTGGCACTCGCCACCTCGGCGATCGGTTCATTTGTGGCCGGCATTGTGGGCACGCTGCTCATCGCCGGCCTCGGGCCGCGGCTCGCCAACTTCGCGCTCGCCTTCGGCCCCGCCGAGCAATTCGCGCTCATCGTGCTGGCCTTCACGGTCATCACCAACGTGCTGGGCGAGGATCGCATCCGCGGCCTCGCCTCGTTATGCGCGGGCCTGCTGCTCGGGCTCGTGGGCATCGACGCGCAGACGGGGGCGGCGCGTCTCACGTTCGGCGTGCCGCAACTGCTCGACGGTCTCGACGTCGTGCTCATCGCCGCGGCGTTCTTTGCGGTAGGGGAGACGCTGTATCTCGCCTGGCTGGGCGAGCACGCACCGGTCGCGGTGGCGTCGCGCGGCTCCATGCGCATGAGCCGGAGCGACTGGAAGCGTTCGTGGCCCGCCTGGCTGCGCGGAACGGCGATCGGCTTCCCCATGGGCGCGCTGCCCGCGGGAGGAGCGGAATTGCCCACGCTCATCTCCTTCGGCGTCGAGCGCCGCTTGACGCGCTTCCCCGAGGAGTTCGGCCATGGCGCCATTGAAGGCGTGGCGGGGCCCGAGGCGGCCAACAACGCCTCGGCCGCGGGCACCCTGGTGCCGCTGCTGGCGCTCGGCGTGCCAACGACCGCCACCGCCGCCGTGCTGTTGGCCGCCTTTCAGCAATACGGCCTGCAGCCGGGGCCTCTGCTCTTCCAGCGTGAACCGCAGCTGGTGTGGGGACTGCTCGCCTCGCTGCTCATCGGCAACGCGATGCTGCTGGTGCTCAACCTCCCGCTCGTGGGCCTGTGGGCGCGCATGGCCACCGTGCGCCCGGCGCTCCTGCATGGCGGCATCCTGGTGCTGGCGACGGTCGGCACCTATGCGCTGCACCGTTCGCCGGTGGACCTGGTCCTGCTCTTCACGTTAGGCGGCCTGGCCTTCGTGATGCGGGTCCACGACTTCCCGGTGGTCCCGGTGGTGATCGGCGCCTTGCTGGGTCCGCTGGCGGAGCAGCATCTCGTGCGCGCGCTCGCCATCGCAGAGGGGCGCTGGGAACTGCTCGTGCTCCGGCCGATTGCCGGCACCCTGTTCGCACTGGCCGCTCTCACCGTGCTGTTCTCGGGCTGGCGCGCGCTGCGTCGTAGGATGCCTGCGAAGTTGACGGCGGAACCGGGCGCCGACGCTCCCTGACGTGGCCGCCCGGGGAGCGCAGGCGTCGCGGATGAAGAGCGATTGCCTGCAGGCCGTGCGCGTAGCCGCTACTCGCCGTCGCTGCGGACGGCGAGTTCCTCACCCACCACGTTGACGCACAGCACCGTGACGAAGATGGCGACCCCGGGAAAGATCGCGAGCCACGGTTCCGACGTGAGCGTCGTCTGCGCCTGGTACAGCATGTTGCCCCAGCTCGCGGCCGGTGGCTGCACCCCTACGCCGAAGAAGGAGAGCGCGGATTCGAGCAGGATGCCGCGTCCGACCGCGAGGGTGGCCGACACCGCGATGGTGCCCAGCACGTTAGGCAGGATGTGTCCGGACAGGATGCGGCTGCTGCGCACGCCCGCGGTACGTGCCGCCTCCACAAACCCGCGCTCGGCGAGCGTGAGCACCTCCGACCGCACGATGCGGGCGGTTTCCATCCACCCCGCCACGCCGACGAGCGCGATGAGCACGGGAATGGAAGGCTGCAGGATGGCCGCGGCGATCATGAGGAAGGGCAGTCGCGGAATGGCGAGCATCGCGTCGGTCACCCGCATGAGCGCTGCATCGACCCAGCCGCCCACGAAGCCGCCCACCGCCCCCACGGTGGTGCCAAGCGCGACCGAGATCACGGCGGAGAAGAGCCCGATGGCGAGGGACACGCGCGCACCGTAGAGCACGCGCGTGAGCACGTCGCGCCCGATCTCATCGGTGCCGAACCAGTGGGCCAGCGACGGCGCCGCGCGGCGCATCGCGAGATCCATCGCGTCGGGCGACGACGGCGCGAGGAATGGTGCGGCGAGCGCGGCCACCGTCACGACGCCGAGAATCCCCAGCGCGACGTGCGCGCCTCGCACGCCCGTTCCGCGCCGGGACAGCGTCAACGGGTGCTCCGCCATGGCCGCGGCCGTCATACGCGCACCCGCGGATCGAGGTATTGGTAGGAGAGATCAGCCAGCAGGTTGAGCACGATGACGGCGATGGACGACACCATGAGGAACGCCATCAGCACAGTGTAGTCCCGCCGCGCGAGCGCTTCGGTGAAGAGCCCCCCCAGCCCCGGCCACGCGAACACGCTCTCGGTGACCACCGCGCCCGAGACCATGAGGGCGGCGTCGAGCATGACGATGGTCACGAAGGGGAGCAGCGCGTTGCGCAGCGCATGCCGGAAGAAGACCGTACGGGCGGGCACGCCCTTGCCGTGGGCGGCCAGCACGAAACGCTGGCCGAGCACCGCGAGCATGGAGGCGCGCAGGTGGCGCGCCCAGACGGCGGTGTGCACCGTGGCCAGCACGATGGCCGGCAGCACGAGGTGGCGCAGGCGGTCCGCGACGTCACCGCCGAAGATGGAGGTCCGGCCCGACGACGGCAGCCAGCCTAACGCGACCGCGAACAGCAGCTGGAGCAGGAGGCCGAACCAGAAGATGGGCAGCGAGATGCCGGCGAGCGTGAGCATCGTCACACCGCGGTCGAACAGGGACCGCCGCCGCACCGCCGCCAGCACGCCGATCGGCACGGCCGCGACGCCTGCGATCACGAGCGACGCGACGATGAGTTCCAGCGTCGCCGGCACCCGCTCGGCCATGCGCGTCAGCACCGGCCGCCCGTCGGCGAAGGAGAATCCCCAGTCGCCGACCACGAAGCCACGCAGCCAGGCCAGGTACTGCACGGGCAGCGGACGATCGAGTCCCAGCGAGCGCTTGAGCCGTTCGATGTCCTCCGGCCGCACGTTCGGGTTCTCGAGATAGATCGCCAGCGGCCCGCCGGGCGCCGCGTGCAGCAGGGCGAATACCAGCACCGAGATGATCAGCAGGAGGGGAATCGCCTGCGCCACGCGGCGAAGCACGCTCACTGCGGCACCACCTCCCATTCCCACACGTTCCAGAAGATGCCGGTGTTGGTCGGGTTGCCCTTGAA